>NZ_AYWU01000022.1:0-151370 GCF_000502375.1 Mesorhizobium sp. L48C026A00
AGCAGCATGGCAAGCCATTCGCCGTGCTCGAGGCCGCGCACTTCGGACTGTGCGTCGAGTTCCTGGAAAGCGGTTGCCATGCCGTAAAGGCCGAGCTCTCGCAGCATGTCGATGGTGGGATTGATCAGCATGGGTGGATCTCCTCAATGAAAGTAATCAGGGCCACGCAGATTGGCGTGATCGACGATGGCGGTTGGTTCGGTGGAATGGCGTGCGGCTTTGTGGTTGGCGATGAGCGAAGCAATGCTCTTGCAGTTCAGGCCACCGATCTCGACAGCGCGGGCTGACACGGCTTCGGCCCGATTGCGATCGATGTCCCGAAACAGGCGTAGGATGCCCAGACATGTTCGAAAGCCCTGCTCGGGATGCGGACGGCTGGCGAGAATTGCGATGACCAGACCTTCGGTTTGCGGCCCGATCGACGTGGCCCAGCGGCGAAAGCGCTCCGGCGTCCATTCGGCATAGCGCCGGTGGGAACTGGGCATGTGATCCGGATCGGTTCCATGGCGAGGACCTCCATAGCGGCGCTGATGCACCGCGACGCGNCGTAGGATGCCCAGACATGTTCGAAAGCCCTGCTCGGGATGCGGACGGCTGGCGAGAATTGCGATGACCAGACCTTCGGTCTGCGGCCCGATCGACGTGGCCCAGCGCCGAAAGCGCTCCGGCGTCCATTCGGCATAGCGCCAGTGGGAACTGGGCATGTGATCCGGATCGGTTCCATGGCGAGGACCTCCATAGCGGCGCTGATGCACCGCGACGCGCTTGCCGCGGTGGAAGATCTCGATGGTGCGCGCCGTTGCTCTCAGATCGACCTGCTGACGAATGAGGCTGTGGGGCACGGAATAAAAGAAGGTCTTGAACTCGACATGATAATCCGTCGAGACGCGGGCCAAACGCCATTCGGCAAACTCGTAATCCTCCAGTGGAAGACTGGCCAAAGCCGGGCGCTCGACGGTCTCGAAGAGCTGTCGGCGACTGACGCCCAGCCGGCGCATGACGTGGTCGTTNCGCCATTCGGCAAACTCGTAATCCTCCAGTGGAAGACTGGCCAAAGCCGGGCGCTCGACGGTCTCGAAGAGCTGCCGGCGACTGACGCCCAGCCGGCGCATGACGTGGTCGTTGATGCGATCGAGCGCCTGGGCAATGGCGGCATTGGCTTCAGCAAGCGAGAAGAAGGTCTGATTGCGCAGACGCCCCAAAATGCAGGACTGGGCGAAACGCACTCCATTCTCCACTTTCGATTTATCCCGGGGCTTTCTTGGCCGTGCCGGAAGAACGCCGACGCCATAGTGGGAAGCCATCATGCCGTAGCTGCGGTTGATCTCGGGATCGTAGAAACTGGCTCGACTGACGCCAGACTTCAGATTGTCGGGAATGACGAGTCTGGGAACGCCATGAAAAAAACGAAACATCCGGACATGCGAGCCAATCCAGTCGGGGAGCGTTTGCGTCCAGGTGGCCTCGGCAAAGGTGTAGCTGGACGCACCCAGCACCGCCACGAAGATCTCCGCCTCGCGGATCTCACCGGTCTTGCGATCGACAATCGGAATCTTTTTGCCGGAATAATCCACGAAGACCTTGTCGCCGGCCGCATGCTCCTGGCGCATCGTCGGTGACAGTCGCTGCTTAAATCCCCTTAGAAGTTCACAAAAGCGACTATAGCCGTAACCGTCGGGNTGCGATCGACAATCGGAATCTTCTTGCCGGAATAATCCACGAAGACCTTGTCGCCGGCCGCATGCTCCTGGCGCATCGTCGGTGACAGTCGCTGCTTAAATCCCCTTAGAAGTTCACAAAAGCGACTATAGCCGTAACCGTCGGGATGCGACCCACGATACTCCTCCCACAGGATGAGCAAGGTGACGCCGGGCTTCTTGAGCTCGACCGCAAGATCGGGCCAGTTCGGTTCCGTGCGTCGTCGCGTGCCCTGTTTGACGCCGTTGCGACTGAAGAGCTTGTGCTCAAGCGCATCGTCGGTCAGCTCGCCCGGCAAGGGCCAGCTCAATCCAACCGCGGCTGCACGCTGCAAATTATCCTGCACCGTACTGCGCGCTATCCCCAATACGACCGCAATCTCGCGGGAGCTCGTCCCGCTTCCGGCAAGCCGCAGCATCTGTCTCAATTGTCTCATGGTCAGCCTTCTCTTTGCCGGCATCAAAATGTCCCCGTTCATGGCGAGGTGATTGATGCCAAAGTTGCTGACCCAGGAGGTAATCTTCAGTGCCGAAAACTGGCCGGCTTTTGATTGGAANGAGGTGATTGATGCCAAAGTTGCTGACCCAGGAGGTAATCTTCAGTGCCGAAAACTGGCCGGCTTTTGATTGGAACGGTGGCCGGCTTCAAATCGGAATGGTGGCCGGTCTTTGATCGGAATGGCGGCCGGCTTCACGTCGGAATCCGCAGGTACCAGAGGCGCCGAGGGCCTGCATAATCAATAGCGACGACAGAGTCCCTTTTGCCCACAGTCGTCAGGGTTTGCGACATTCTCCGCTCAGCCGCTCGATCGTCGAACTTGCTCGAGCACCCAGGCGATGCGAAATGCGGCTGTCTCGGCTACGCTAGGCCCATGTGACGCGCTGCTGTGGCCGCCCACCATCCGCATGCGGAAGACTAGCTCGGGGTCACGATCGGCCGCAGAACCGACGCTGCGCCACGTACCGAGCGGCTGGTAATAGAGCACCTGACCGTCATTGAGTGCGGCGTCGACGTACGTTGGCGGAAGTGGGCGATTGGCGCTAAGGTCGTGGTATGGGTCGTAGCTGCGCAGGTACCGATACTCGTGAGCAATATGGGGATCTCCGTACTCCGCCGTTTCCGGTAGGGCGTACGGCATCGTGAAGTCCATCTCGGTATCTAGGATGTCCTCGAGCGGAACCTCGGCGAGCACGGCGCGAAACAACTCGGGCCGCAAGAGGGCCGCGGCAAGCACGGTACCCCCGACAGCGCTCGCTCCCTCAATGACAATGCCGTCGCGGGTGGCGACTCCCTGCTCAACGAGCCCCTCGGCAGCCGCGATCAGATCTGTGTAGGTGATACGTTTTCGATCGCGGATAGCCGCCTCGTGCCATGGACGTCCGAGCTCGGCGCCCCCCGTACGTGCACGATACCGAAAGCAAATCCGCGATCGAGCAGGCTCATATTTCAAGAAAACGTGAAGTACGCGATGGCTTCTACAAGGTCCTTCAAGCCATGCTCGGAGAAAATTCCCGGAGACCCTCCGAGCCGCACCGTTGCCCCCTCTTTGTCCATCGACTGGATTGGACAGGCCTAAGCATCATGCGCGATAGAGCGTAGGGGGCGTTTGGCTCAGTAGTTCCGCACCACGCTCTGTCACTAGGACGTGGGCGCCAGCCCCAAAGAGGTAGCCGTTTTCACTGCACAATATATTTGGCATGTGCAAGGTCATGCCGGGCTTCAGGATATCCTCCGCGCCCGGCTCTATGCTCAGGTCACCGCGTTCAGTCCACTTAATGCCAGTCTGGTATCCGGTTCGTTGGCGAAAGACTCCCTTTCTCCCAGATCGCTTCAGCACCTCACGGCCGGCAGCGTCGACTGCCGCCGCGGAGGTGCCCGGCTTAACTGCCGCAACGAGGGCGTCAATGACCTCCTCGGCCAAGGCGTGTAGAGACTCAGCCTCAGGATGTCGGCCAAGAACAGCGCACCGGACCATCCCTACGGTGTATCCGTGTTTTGATGCGCCGATTTCCAGAAAAGCTGGTTCGTTGTTTCTAATTGGATGCTGAGATGGCGGGCCATGCGGCAACCTAGTCCGTTCCCCGAACAAAATGGCACCGGGAGAAAGCCCAATTTCCCCGCCAGCGTTGCTGGTTTCTGCCCTGACGGCCGCCGCCATGATCGCTGCCATCTCCAGTTCTGTAACACCTTCCCGTAGCGAGCTTTGGAAGGTTCGCACTGCCAGATCAGTCATGCGCATTGCGTCGCGCATGCACTCCAGTTCTAGCTCGCCCTTCACCGCTGCCACCAAAGAAACCAGCCGAGTGGCGTCAGCGATCTTTAAGTCGGGAAGCTGCGCCTGAAGCGCATTGACATCTGCCAGCGCGAGGTTCCAGCAGCCAAGCTCAAAACCGATCCTCTTGCTTTGCAAACCATACCGACGAAGGACGTCGGCACACACTTTCCCAAAATCTTGCTGATGGGTATAAGTAACTATCTCATCAATACAACTATACGAACGAACCGCTTGCTCGTCATACTGCCTGACAACAAATATTGGCGGACGACCGGGCACCATGATCAAAGGAAACGGTGCGAAGTATCCACCACTGCCATCGTATCCGCTGAGATACCGAAGATGGCCATGGGCAGTCACTACAAGAGCGTCTAGCCCCGCGCTCGCCACTGCCGCCAGCACGTTGAGCTGCCTGCGCTCGTACTCGGATCTCGGGAACGGGACACCCGTCAGAGGAATAGCTGAGGACATCGTCGCCATATCTCACCTCAATGATTTGCCATGTAGTGGTTTGGTTACGCGACAGTACGCATCGGACCGATGCTAGAAGCTGTCGCTTAACGTTCAGGACATTGGTTCAGGCAGACATTCCACCGTCCTAGCGGCTTGCGTCAAATGCAGTTTTTATATCGTCGTCATCTGGCGGCGAGATGCAGCAAAGGCAATGGCGATCAATGAGGATATTCCTGCTCCGCCACGTATTCGGTCCGCGGTGAAGTGCTTGCCAACTCTGATTCCAAGAACGTCAGAGATTATAGGCCAGGTACCAACGCACGAAAAGCAGGATCACGGACTGGTCGAGCTGACGGCCTTGAAAATTGCGACCCTCCGAAAATGATGGAAGGCTCCATGCCACTGTGCTGGTAATCAAAAGGTGGCAACAGATCCCCTATTCAGCCGTTGCAACAAAACCTCCACTTGACAACTACCAGAACAGGTCGGTGCGCGTTTTGTAGTGGTTTGCTAGGGTATTTGGGAATGAACCGTCGCGACGCATCGAGTTTACTCAACTTGAATCGATGAGACGGGCGTGAAGATTCATAGCTTGTTCGCAACTGCGGTGCCCCCGGCCCCGAAGTTGCACGACAAGGCAAGGAGCCAAAACATGTGCGGCATCTGTGGATGGATTGATTTCGATCGTGACCTAGGAAGTCCCGACGCGCGCAGGGAGCTTGCCGACATGACGGCCACCATGGCCTATCGTGGTCCGGACGACGAGGGGACTTGGATCGACGGGCCTGCGGCACTGGGACACCGCCGCCTGGCGATCATCGANTATGACGGCCACCATGGCCTATCGTGGTCCGGACGACGAGGGGACTTGGATCGACGGGCCTGCGGCACTGGGACACCGCCGCCTGGCGATCATCGACATCGAGGGCGGTCGTCAGCCGATGACGCACCAGGAAGACGGCCGACCGGCGTTGGTGCTCGTCTACACGGGCGAGACTTACAATTACCGCGAGCTGCGTCAACGGCTTGCCGCCCGGGGCCATCGTTTTGACACGAGCAGTGACACCGAGGTGGTGCTGCGCGCCCACCGCGAGTGGGGCCACCGCGACCCCCGCAGCGCCGTGAGCGAACTCAACGGGATGTTTGCCTACGCACTCTGGGACACCGCCAAGCGCGAACTGCTTCTCATACGCGACCGGCTCGGCATCAAGCCGCTTTACTACTACCCGACCGAGCACGGAGTGTTATTCGGCTCCGAGCCAAAGGCGATTCTCGCCAATAGTCTCGCGGAACCGGCCATGGACGCCGACGGGCTTCGTCGGACCCTGTCCTTCATATCCGACCCGGGCAGTACCGTGTTCCGCGGCATGCGTGAGGTACGGCCCGGCCACATCGTCCGCGTGACCCGCGACGGCATCAAAGAGATGCGCTACTGGCATCTCACCGACAGCGGGCACACCGACGACGTGCCTACCACCGTTCGGCGCGTCCGCGAGTTGCTCGAGGACACGATCCAGCGGCAGCTCATCGCCGACGTGCCGCTGTGCACACTGTTGTCGGGCGGGCTTGATTCCTCGGCCATGACGGCACTGGCCACGCGCTTCAGCGACGAGCGGATCCGGTCCTTCGCCGTCGACTTCGTCGGCTACTCTGATAACTTTATTCCCGGCCCGTGGCACCCCACACCCGACGGGCCGTACGTGCAGGAGGTCGCAAAACACGTTGGTACCGACCACACGGACATCACGTTGTCCGCGCACGAACTCATGGACCCGAACGTGCGGGCCGCCACTCTCCACGCCCGCGACCTGCCGTTGACCTACGGCAACATAGATAGCTCGCTCTACCTGCTGTTCGGGGCCATCAGGCAGCACTCGACCGTGGCTCTGTCTGGGGATTCGGCCGACGAGCTTTTCGGCGGCTACTTTTTCTTCCACGATCCCGCGAACGTTCAGCGCGACACGTTTCCCTGGATCGAAGACAGCGACGATATCGTACGGCGGTCCCTAGACCCCGGCCTGGTCGAAAAACTCGACCTCACCGGCTATGTCGACGAGCAGTACCGCAGGGCACTTGCGGAAGTACCCGCCCTGACCGGGCCGGCCTCGGCCGATCCGCACGAGCGTCGCATGCGCGAGGTCTGCTATCTCTTTCTCACACGTTTCCTGCCGCCGGTGCTCGACCGCAAGGACCGGATGAGCATGGCTTTGGGTCTCGAGGTGCGGGTTCCTTTCTGCGACCACCGCCTTGTTGAGTACGTGTTTGGCACCCCATGGGCCCACAAGACTTTCGACGGGCGCGAGAAGAGTCTATTGCGGGCCGCCACCGCGGACCTGCTCCCGCTGTCGGTGGTGCAGCGAGTGAAGAGCGCGTATCCGGCTATCCAGGATCCCACCTATGACAGAATGCTGCGCACGCGTTTCACTGCGCTGCTGAATGACCACAATGCGGCAGTGGCGCCGCTGTTGTCCCTCGACCGTTCCCGCGCGTTGCTCAATGCGAACCACAACCTCAGGGGGGTAGAGCATATCCTGACCCTGCAGGATTTCCTGACCGATTACAACGTGAGCCTCACGATCTGAGACTGCGGAACGCATAAGGATACCAAAGGAGTCCGCGCGTCCAATCGTCCTGTCGGACCCTGAGGCGCGCGACCATACGGCGGGTCGTGTTCGAGACGGGGCCGCTGTGAATGTGGTTCTATCATGCCTGACCGCAGAGGGCCTGCTGGTGATCTGCATCGACTCGCGGCATGCCAGGGCTGCGCTCGATATGGCCGCGGACAAGACCGATGCGAAGGATGCGACGGCCCGGCACATCCGGCGGAGGTCGTCTTCTACCGAGAGATTCGGGCCAAAGGTTTCGACAGTATGCTGATCCGCAGCTGATCACCGTCGGTTCGTGCCAACACCTGCTTGCCGGCGATCTGCACTGAGACCCGCCGCACCAAACGTTCCTCAAGGCGCAGCCGAATAACAGCGATCGCAACGATGCGCGCGGCATCGCCCAGATGATGCGCTTCAACTTGTGCCGCCCCGTGCACGTAAAGACGATGAGCAGTCAGAAGCGCCGAGCGGTGCTGACGGCGCGCAAGCTGCTGCAGGAAAAAGGCTCTTGCCATCGAGAACGAACTGCGTGCGGCCTGCTGCGCAACTTCGGTCTCAAGGTCGGCGTAGTCGGCACGGAAAGTTCGAAGCACGCATTCGCGAGCTCGTGGAAGGAAATTTCGATCTGTCCGAATTGTCGAGCCGCTGCTTGATGCGCGCCGGAAGCTGCGAGAAAATATCGTGACGCTGCACCGCAAGCTTCTGACGATCGTCCGGGATGACGAGGTCTGTAGGCGCCTGATGATGGTTCGCGGCGTTGGTCCTGTCGTGGCGCTGGCCTATACGCGACGATCGACATTCCTCAGCGGTTCAGGAACTCCAAAGCGGTGGGGGCGATCTGGAGCTGACACCCGTTCTCGACCAATCAGGCGAGAGCCACCGCATCGGCTGCATCTCGCTATGTGGCGACGTCATGATGCGAAATTTGCTCTACGAAGCCGCGCAGGTCCTGCTGGCCACGTGAAAAAATGTATGGTCCGCCCCGTCCGTCCAAGGGTTCGCGACATCGCCGACGACGATTCCAGTTGCATAAATGTATCCGGCCCCTCGCGAGTGGACGGCTGTTGCAGCCATACCATGATGAGATCCGTACACGCCGTTCCCAATAAATGGTTCGCAAGCGCGCACCTATCCTCCCGTGAATCCTATCAGGCCGCAGCCCCTTTCGGTGGAGGCTGGTTTGTGATTCAAGCTGTGGATGTGGACCGAACAGAGCCGTGGCCGGATGGCCAGATCGCCAAAAAGACCAAGCGCTACCCGTCCGATGTGACGGACGAGGAGTGGGAACAGATCGCTCCGCTGATGCCCAAGCCTGGGCGTCGCGGCCGTCCGCGCGAGGTTGATTTCCGTGAGGTGATCAACGCGGTGCGCTACTTTGTGCGCTCGGGTTGCGGCTGGCGGATGCTGCCGATCCATTTCGGCGCCTGGCAGACGGTCTGCGGCTGGTTCCGCCAGTTGGCGCGGCGCTTTCTGTTCCAGACCATCCACGACGTGGCGCTGGATCGCGAGACCGGGCGCGAGGCCAGCCCCACGGCGGGCGTGATCGACAGCCAGTCGGTCAAGGCTCCGCACGCGGAAACAAGAGGGTACGACGCCGGTAAGAAGATTGTCGGCCGCAATCGCCACATCGCCGTCGATACGAATGGGCGGCTGTTGATGGTCAACCTGACGCCGGCCGACATCTCCGACAGTTCCGGGCTCTTCTGGATGGCATCCGCAAGCGCTGGCCCTGGGTGAAGCATCTATTCGCCGACGCCTACGACCGACTGAAGCTCATCCGCGGATCCGACGAGAAGGGCTTCGAAGTCTTGCCCCGCCGCTGGGTCGTCGAGCGAACCTTCGGCTGGATGACGCGGTGGCGGAGGCTCGTGAGCGAGTACGAGAAGCGCATCGACGTTTCTCACGCCATGATCCTCGTCGCTAGGCGGCGATCGCATCCCCGACGTCTTGCGGAATCGGCAGACGCACCTCGTAGCGCGCGACTTGCCCGAGACCCGCAGCGAGCCTGGCTCCCACTCGATGTCGTCGAGGCGGAGTTGCGCCACGTCGCCGGCCCGCAGCCCGAGGGCGCACCAAGAGATGGGGTATTCGGCTTGAGCCCCATCTTCGGGTGAGCGTGCATGGTGGATATGTTGAAGGTGCTGCGCTTCGAGCTGATGATAAACGTGGTCTGCTTGGAGCAGCCACAAGCATCAGAGGGAGAAGCGCAGCATGAAATATTATGCCGGATTGGACGTCTCGGTGAAGAGACCGCAGTGTGCATCATCCACGAAACAGGCCAGATTTGCCGCGAGATAAAGGTGGCGAGCCATCCAGAGGATCTGGCACGGGTGCTCAAGGATCCCAACTGGCGGCTTGAGCGCGTTGGGCTTGAAGCCGGGCCCTTGTCGCAGTGGTTGTTCGAAGGCCTGGCCAGGGCCGGCCTGCCGGTGATCTGCATCGAGACCCGCCACACCAAGGCATTCCTTAAGGCGCAGGTGAACAAGACCGACCGCAATGACGCCCGCGGCATTGCGCAGATGATGCGGGTCAACCTGTTTCGCCCGGTGCATGTGAAGACCCTGACGAGCCAGAAGCGCCGGGCGCTGCTGACCGCCCGCAAGCTCTTGCAGGAAAAGGCCATTGCCGTTGAGAACGACCTCCGCGGCTTGCTGCGCAATTTCGGGCTCAAGGTCGGCCCTGTTGGTGCCGTCAAATTCGAGGTGCGCATCCGCGAACTCACCGAAGGCATGCCTGACCTAGCTGAGATCGTTGAACCGCTGCTCGAGGCACGCAGCAAGCTGCGGCAGAACTTTGCCACGCTCCACCGCAAGCTTCTGACCCTTGTCCGCGACGATGCGGTCTGTCGGCGGCTGATGACGATACCTAGCGTCGGTCCGGTGGTGGCGCTGGCCTATACCGCGACGATCGACATCCCGCAGCGGTTCAAGAGCGCGAAGGCGGTCGGGCCGGCTCTTGGCCTGACGCCGGTGCTCGACGAGTCGGGCGAAAGCCGGCGCATCGGCCGGATATCCTGCTGTGGCGACCGCATGCTGCGAACGCTGCTCTACGAGGCCGCGCAGGTGCTGCTGACGCACGTGACGAAATGGTCGTGGCTGAAGGCCTGGGGGATGAACGTCGCCAAGCGGCGTGGCCGACAAAAGGCCATTGTCGCGCTGGCACGCCGGCTGGCGGTGATCATGCATCGCATCTGGAGCGACGGCACGCGGTTCCGCTGGACGCGACAAGATATCATGCCGGCGGCCGCCTGATCGCAGGCCCCGACTACTTGCAGCCTGCCGCCGTGCGCGTGGCCCGTCAAGGGCAAGTCGCTGGGCGATGGCCTGTCGGCCACCCCTGACCGGCCACGGCGCGCGGGCGGCAGAGCGGAACCCCGGGTCGGGACGAGAAGATGCTCACCAGACCTCGAACAAGGGGAGACGGGTATGAAACGAGCGTGACAAGGATCACGCCATAAGGTTCCACTTGCCGGTGTAAAAGTGTCCTTCGCGGGACGATGGATGAGGTGAGTTCGCAATGTCCGCAGTACCGATCGCATCACCGATCAGGACGCCCAAGAGATTTGTTCCGCCTCATTCTTCTGATCCCCATCCAGGCGAGGGCCCGAGCGCCGATCCCGTAGAGAAGCACGACCCCGCGAAAGACATCAGACGCCGGCGAAGCGAAAAGCTCGACAAGCGCTTGACTTCAACGCGCCGAATAGAGAAGGACGATCGCGCGGGCGCGCGACAACTTCGCCATCGTATGCCGCGATCAGCCGGTTCACCTGCTCCGCCGCCAGATATCGCGGCAAGTCGGCAAGCCTCCAATGGGCATGGCCAGGAACGACATCGGCGAGACCTGCTCGGCAGCGGCCTTCGACAGCAAGATAACGCAAGAACGCGCGCAGGCTGGTCGTCAACTTCTCGATGGTTCGATTGCTGGATTGGCTCGCGCGGTCCAGGAAAAAGCTGCGAATGGCAGCCGCGACCGGGCCATGCTGCATCTGGCGGTTTGTGCGGGGCTGCGCGTGTCCGAGCTGACGGGGTTGAAGCTCGAAGACATCGACCTGTCGTCGATGTGCATTCGTGTCCTGGGCAAGGGACGGCGGGAACGGACGCTTCCCTTGTGGAAGACCACGGCCGCAGCCCTGCGCGCCTGGCTCGCCGTTCGCGGGCGGGTCGCAGCACCCGAGGTGTTCGTCAACGCCGGGGCGTGCCGCTGAGCCGATGGGGCTTCGCCTATCTCCTCAAACAGCATGCAGCGACCGCCGCTCGAGCGCATCCTGGCCTCGACAAGAAACGCATCTTGCCCCATGGGCACACATGCGCGATGATCATCCTGCAAGCAACGCATGACATCGTAAGGTGTCGCTGTGGTTGGGGCACGCCACTCTGACGACCACTGAAATCTACACGCGTGGCGATCCGACAGAAAAGCTCGACGCCATGGAATCGATCGTTCCACCACATCTGCGTCGCGGCGCGTTCCAGCCGTCCGACAGCTCATCGCGCTCCTCAAGCGCCCTTCGTAATGGTGAGCCGGGTTGGCGGCGTGGACAGAAGAGCGCGATCAAGTCGCCGCCAGCTCCCCATTACTGGATCTGCCCATAAGGCAGCTGTTGAGGCGATGCGCCGGTGGCCGCATTGATCACATGCTTCGACGTGCCCGCCGAGCGCGGCGGGCCGGCACAGTTCGATCGCCGTCATGACGCGGCGCTGGGCGGTCGACAGCGAGGCATCATGCTTTGCGCGATAGGCTCCGCCGTAGCAGCGGAATATGTCCCGCCGCTTCCGACCCCGAGCGGCCATTGCCGCTCCAATCAGAAGTATTGCGGCTTGGCAGGCGACAGGGTGGGCGCCGGACGCGGCAAGAGCTCGAAGGGGCTCGACCGTGGCGCAGACCTTGTTGGTGGCGATCCGCAGGTAATGGGCGGTGGTCGCGAGGCTGCGGTTACCGAGCAACAGTTCAATGGTGCGCACGTCGGCGCCGGCCTCCAACAGATGGACGGCGAAGGCGTGCCGCAAGCTGTGCGGCGTGACCGGTTTGGACAAGCCGGAGCGTCGCGCGCTTTCGCGCAGGCTTGTCCCACCGCATCCCTGGTGATCGGCTGGCCGGCGCGATCGCCGGGGAAGAGCCACGCATTTGGCCGCCGCTTCCAATAGTCGCGCAGAATCTCCAGAAGCTTGGGCGACAGCATCACATAGCGGTCCTTCTGACCTTTGCCCTGGTCGATGCGGATGGCCATTCTCTGGCTGTCGATGTTCGTGGGTTTCAGCTGCACCGCTTCCGAGATACGCAAGCCGGCGGCATAGCAAGTGGTCAGGATGGCGTGGTGTTTGACGTCGAGACGCAACCGAGGAACCGCTGAACTTCCTCGGGACTGAGGACGATCGGGAGCCTCTGCGGCTTCTTGGGAAGTGGGAGGACCTCTTCAGGCGCCCAGTGCCGATCGAGCGTCACATTGTAGAGAAAGCGCAGCGCCGCAATGGCGGTGTGAATCGAGTTCAGCGCCTCTATGGCGTTGGTGGTGTAGATGATCCGCCGCACGCTTTCGGGATAGGCGAAGAATGGGACGACGTGCTGCCAGTTGCGCCGCCAGCTTTGCGTGATCGCCGGATATCGCTGCCCCCAGTAGCCGGCCTCGAAGTCATCAAGGGCCTTCATGCCGGCGTCGGCGTCCCTGGCCCGGTAGATCGCCCGCAGCGCCGGCACGACGGGCTTGCGGTCCTTCCAGGACACGAACTCCAGGGAATGGCGGATCAGGTGCACGATGCAGGTCTGGACGACGGTTTGGGGAAAGACGGCGTTGATCGCCTCGGGAAAGCCCTTCAGGCCGTCGACGACGGCGATCAGAATGTCGCCGACGCCGCAGCTCTTCAGCTCGTTCATGACGCGCAGCCAGAACTTGGCGCCCTCGGTCTGCTCGATCCAGATGCCCAGAATCTCCTTCGTGCCATCGGGCAGGATGCCGAGCGCGATGTATACGGCCTTGTTCCTGACGAAGCCCTCGTCGCGGATCTTGACCCGGATCGCGTCGAAAAAGACCAAGGGAAAGCAGGCATCGAGCGGCCGGTTCTGCCATTCGGCAACCTCCTCCAGGACGGCATCGGTGACAGCCGAGATCAGGTCCGGCGATACGTCGATACCGTAGAGCTCCTCCAGGTGGCCGCGGATCTCGCGCACCGTCATGCCGCGCGCATACATGGAGATGATCTTGTCGTCGAAGTCTGGGAAGCGGCGCTGATATTTGGCGATCAGCTTCGGATCGAAGGTTCCGGCACGGTCGCGCGGGATCGTCAGCGTCATCTTCGATGTGCCCGTCAGCACCGACTTCCGCGAATGGCCGTTGCGACGATTGACGTTCCCCTCGGTGCTCTCGTCCTCGAGGTGCTCGTCGAGCTCGGCGTTCAAAATGCGCTCCGAAAGCGCCTTCTTCAGGTCGTCAAGCAGACCCTCCTTGGCGAAAACCTCGTTCGGATCACGACCGGCAAGCAGCTGGTCCAGAAGTTCTTTCTCGATAGCCATGTGATGATTCTCTCCTTTCCATCATCATGGCCTCGCGCACAGAATTCCTGACAGTCCCGTCCGATCAAGTGCAAACTTCTACACATGACCAGCACGACAGACGACGCGATCAACACCACGCCGGCGGCCCACACCCTCCTTGCCGCTCCGCAATCGCGGAGCGGGTCAGTCCAAGTGAAGTATGCTCACCTGACCATATCTTTACGCACGGTTTGGCATATCGCGGAGGGATCAGCTTCACGTGCCCGAACGACTGCAGGAGACGCGCCCAGCGGTGCGATCCGCCGCACGCTTCGATCGCTACCACGTCGACGACAGCTTCTCGAACAACATTACCACCTCCTTGCGCCGCAACTTCTTGCGCAGCACCGGCCCCTCAGCCGCGTTTACGCCATGGAGTTGGAAGACGTGCTTTGACGTGTCGATGCCAATTCGAATAATGTGTTCCACGGACGGTCTCCTTTGCTAGAGATTTTGCAACGACCCCATTCTGGAACATCGATGCCGTGCGGGGGCCGTCCACCCCACATCATACGGCGGCCTAACGTCGACCGCGAAGAGAAGCGAGTGACCCGCGGGGCGACATGGTCCGGAAAAATATCAGGAGGAGCTTGACCTCAACGACCCAATCACAAAAGCCTGCTAGGTCCGTCTCGTTCTGCACCCGCATACTGGTTAATGCTCACCCTGCGCGAGGCGGTGCCCACGACCCGTCATCTGCGCAACGCCGAGTTCGCCACGGTGCGGCTCAGGCTTCTCAAGCTCAGCGCCCGCGTTGCCGAAACGGTCTCGCGCGTCCGCCTGGCCTTCGCCGCCGTCTGTCCTGAGGCAAGTCTGTTCCGAGCGATCGCCATCACGCGGCAGCCCGCGGCGCCATGAGCGCCGGGGCATCAAGCCCCAAATGAACCCGCATCAGCCGACCTCCAGCGTGTTCCAAAGTCCAGTCTCAGCTGCGGTAAAAAAGACGCCTAACACCTTCATGACCGAACGCTCAGCGACAAGGGAACCAGCTGCTCGTGAATAGGACGGGCTAGCCTGGAAGCAGTAGAAATCATGTTGTTTGAACGCACTCAGCAAGAGGCATCGACATTCCGAGCAACGGCGTGACGAGGCTGGGTGTTCAGCAGGCGAGCTGTACAGAACTCCGGTCTGGCCCGGTACCAGCGCACGCAATGCTGGATAACTGACTTGTTATACTGGGGTCTCTGGAACATCACAATTCTCCGAGGCTCATCGAGACGAATCCTGTCACACCGGCTGCAATTAACGGCGCAACAGATCCTACAAATACATTTCACTGAATCTTTGCAACCGCAAATCGCTGACAATGGTACGTTCATCCCAAGGTCTGAGGTGAGGCAAGGATCAAAAGCGATACCAGTTTTACGCTGTGACCGCACAGCACGCAACGGAGGTCAGTTGCAATGGCAAGAAGAGCACTCATCATGGTTGAAGGCCACAGGCGTATTGGTCTGCTATTCGCCCAAGCGGCCCGGCGTCTTGGTCTTCATCCAATCACCCTGTCGGCTGATCCAGCTCTATACGACTACCTGGCAACGGAAAAGCTTGAGGTAATCCGTGTCAATACTGACAATCTTGATGCGCTGATCCACGAATGTTCCCGATTGCGCGTGAACTATGATATTGCTGGCATTACGGGCGCCGAGGAGGAAGTCTATGCGACAGTTGGCAAGCTCTGCCGACATTTCGATCTACCGGGACCGAATCCCGCATCGATTGAACGATGTTGCGACAAATTCACTCAACGGCAGCTCCTCGCGGAGGCCGGCGTTCCAATACCTGCTTATCGCTTAGCAACGAATGCGCCGGACATAGAAAGCTTTGCCTCGGAGATCGGCCTGCCCGTGGTTCTCAAGCCAGCCGTCGGCACCGGCAGCAGTGGTGTCCGACTGTGCCGCAACGTCGGCGAGTTAGCCGAACATGCGACTTATCTGTTGGGCGGGAAGCACATTTGGCGGTCTTCGCCGCGGATACTGGTCGAAGAATTCGCAGAGGGCCCCCACTATAGCGCTGAGATGATGGGAAATGAGGTTATAGGGCTTACGGTCGCTGACCTCGGCCCCCTACCGCATTTCGTCGTTCGTGAGGCCACCTTTCCCGCCCCGTTGAGTGATGAAAAATATAAACGTATCGCCGATGTTTCGCTGAGTTCTTTGCAAGCTCTCGGCCTTGCCTGGGGGCCAGCAAGCGTTCAACTCCGGTTGACGAAACGTGGCCCAGTCGTCATTGAAGTCAATCCGCGTCTTGCGGGTGGGACCACCCCTCAACGGATTCAACTGGCTTACGGTGTCGATCTCGTCACCGAACTCATCAAGCTTGTCATCGGCGACGAATGCGATTTGCGCAGAAGGCATTCACAGACTGCGGCCACGCGGTGCCTACTTGCTGATCGCGACGGCATTCTCGATTGGATCGATGGCGACAGTCGGGCAGCTGCGATCCCAGGTGTCGCCGAGGTGAAATTTTATGTTGGAGCCAAGACGTCGATCGTCAGGAAAGGCGATCACCGAGACTCTATGGGACATGTCATCGCCGCTTCACCCAGCCTTGCTGAGACCGAAGCGATACTTCAGCGTGCCGTCGACTTAGTCCGTTGGTCGATCGCACCATTTTCGACCGACCAGGAACATCAGCGGCCCCTCACCACTCCGCACCAGCGCAGGTGACCGGCAAAGGGTGATCGTGGCCGAACGTCGGGGCAACCGAGAGCACGAGATGTTGCGTTCCTGCTGCACCGCTCTTTTGCCCAAGGGAACAAACCGGCCTTCGACAGGCTGTGTAGCATGACGCGAATAGTTACTGCGGGACCTTGGACAGGATCGAGTTGTCCAGTGGCGGGGGGTGGTGTGCGCGACGACCTTACTAAAGTCCCTGATGGAAGAAAGACCATTGCACTTTATCGAGTCACGGCATTCTCGCTGGTCGCGCGCGGACTTAGCCGTGGCGGCAAAACCGCCAGGTCATTCTGGAATTCGCCGGCGGCAGCTACAAATAAGATCATCCGCGATGAAACGGCTTCACCCGATTGAGAACGCTACCGCATTAAGCTCCTCCTCATGCCGACCTCGAACACTTCCGGGCGACTTGCTATGGTTCAGACCATGGTTGCCTGGGGCACCGTCACGTGAGAGATGTGATTCGAAGGCGAAATGGATGCCGAGGCGCACAGACCGCTTGGCGACAGGTGACATTTTACACGTCTGGACCGCGTTCAGCAAATGCTCCGACCACCATCCGGCACTTGGAATGTGTCAGGGATTGTCTTCGGCTGCGGAGCTACACCGCGATGCGACTCAGCGAAGACCGCGGCTGGCACGTCAAAGGCCTCGCTACTTCGCATATCTTAGGGTCCTGTGCCGCGACAAGCGTGTTGTACCGGTTGAGCTCCAAGCAGATTGCGGACGTCCACGGGTGTCCCCTGGCGCCAGCGGCTTGGTCAGGGCGACATCAAGCACATTCACGAGGGTAACCTCCGCGTCTTCAACGGGCGTTCGCCGTAAGACAACCCGCATTCCGCCTCCCCTATGCGCTGGCCTCGAACTGCAGGACAAGTCCTTCACGAAGGGCCGCCGCGAAGACTAGCCATGGAGGAGCGGTACGCGATGCCATGATCGAACGGCCCAGTGACATCAGTTGCGTGACCCGCCACCGAGGCGGAATCGACCTCTTCAAGACGCTTGCCAATAGATGTTCGAATCTCTGAATGAACTAGCAAGAGGACGTGCGGCATGCCTCAACTCTCTCAGTCTAAAAAGGAAAATCAGTCAATGCAATCGGATTACACTAATGCGTCGCGTATTGCGCCAGACGCCGTCAAAAAGGTAGGTCTCGTTGGAGCGGGAACGATTGGCGCTGGTTGGGCGACGCATTTCCTCGCGCGTGGGCTCGATGTTATTGTCGTCGCCCCGAATCCAAGTGCCGAAGAACGCATGCGCCGCACGATTGCCAAAGCATGGCCAGTGATGGAAAGTAAAGGGCTAGCAGAGGGGGCGTCACTCGATCGGCTACGTTTCCAAGAAAAGCCGGATGGTGCCTTTTCCGACGTCGATTTCGTGCAGGAATCGGCTCCGGAACTGCTGGACGTCAAGAACGCTGTCATCGGCGATATCAGCAAAGTCATTCGGCCGGACGTCGTGGTTGCCTCCTCCGCGTCATATCTTACCGCAACAGACATCCAGCAGCATTGCCTCAATCCTGCACGATTAATTGTGGGCCATCCGTTTCATCCCGTTTATCTGTTGCCCCTGGTGGAAGTTGTTGGTGGCCGACGCACATCGCCAGACACGGTCGATTGGGCGATGAAGTTCTATTCATTGTGGGGCCACCGCCCGTTGCGTTGTCGAAAGGAAGTATTGGGTCACCTGGGCAACCGGCTACAACGGGCATTGTTTTCGGAGGCATTACGCCTCGTTGCCGATGGCGTGGCGACTACGGAGGAGGTTGACGCTGCCATGACTAACGGAGCGGGACTAAGGCTTGGCTTACTTGGACCGTTCATGACGCGTGCAATGGCTGGAGGAGACGCCGGACCAAGAACCGTCATTGAGCGGCAAAGAACCAACAAGATTACCTTTTCCTTTGAGCGTAACAACCCTGAGTTAACCGACGCTCTTGTCGATGACCTAGTCGCAGGAGTGGTGCGGCAGATCGATGGGCGCGCAATCGAGGATTTGGAAGAGGCACGAGATGCTTACATTCTGTCGCTGATAACGCTACGGGACCAGGCGCTTGCCCGTGCCAGCGTCCACAAGACTGAAGGCACTCAGCGCGATTCCAAATAAAGATACCATAGCGGCATCAACGGCTTGGCGCCGCTATTTTCATCGCCACCCCGAGCTTTTGTTTGACGTCGACCGCACCGCTGCACGCGTTGGCGATCTGCTGCAGCTTCCGGTTAGACGAGGTGGTGGCCGGCGTCGCTCGAAGCGGGGTTGTCGCAGTGATCCGCGGCGGAACTGCGCCGGCCGACCGGACCATCGGCCTCCGCGCCGACGAGGACGCTTTGCCCATCATAGGCACCTCAGTCGCCACGGCGTTTGGCCCGGAGGCCGGCCTCGACTACGCCGGTATGCCATCGATGACAATTGTCCCGTCGAGGTAATTCTGGACGCATATGTGCTAAGCATAGCTCTCATCGGCCCTATTCGCGGCCATGTCACGCGCGGCCTGGGCATGCCGCGCGTCTCCTCCAGAACGCGTGGGGTGGGCGCTCTGACCCGAACCTCGCGGCAGAAGCCGACCTCGGCCAGAAGCTGTCGCCGTGCGGTGATCAGCGTGCCGTGCGGTGATCAGCGTGCTGTCGAAACTTAAGACGCGTTTGTAGATATCCAACCAAATCCGTGGCTTGATGAAGACGTTCGGCATGTTCGTGCCCCTATGCGCCGGCAGCATGTTCGAGCGCAACGTTCGCGACCTTCTGCAAGGGCCAGTCGCGTCCGTTACGCGCCAGACGCGGCACTTCGATTGCGAACACAGCACCGACACGGCCTTCACAGATCGCTGACAGCAGCTTCTCGAACCCCGAACGACTGACGCCCGAACCCGAGCGGCCAAGGTCGTCATCGATAACTGTCACATCCGTCCAGCAAGAGCACGGGCGCGCTCGGCAAGACCATTTGACGCCGCCGGCTCTTATGATTGTTGGCAAGCTGGTCGACGGTCGATTGGATCCTCCGTCATCCAGAACGGCAACTGCACCAGGATGCCGTCAGGCTGGCGAATGATCAGAGCGACCTCGTCACCACGGCGATTGCGCCCGGCAACAATAACCGCTTCCCCGTAACGGGATGAAATCGATAGCGGATAATCGCTTCACCCGAATGATAGCGGGCATTATGAAGTTGTTGCGCCTAAGTCGGGCACCGACATGAGCAGACGGCAGTGCTGGTGCTCACGGCCATAACCGCCAGCTGCTTGCTCAGCTCTGCTGTTTGGATTCGCATATCATTCCACTCATGAAGCATCGGTGCAACGATGCGCACCGGCTTGTCTTCGCCACACGCTGATCGAATTTTGCGGTCTGGCTGGCGCGGTGATCGTCGATGAGGATGGCATCTAAGAACCCCGCCATCCAAACGATCCGTTATTGCTGGGCATGAAAGGGACGATGAGCGAGCTCGAACTGTCGCTCCTGCGGGCCCGTTCGATGGAAGCCTTGAAGCAGAAAGCACGACGGGGCGAGCTCTTCTTCACGGTCGCCGTCGGCTATGTGAACGTGGGCTCTGACAAAATCGAAAGGGATCCCGACCTGCGCGTGCGCGAGGCGATTGGGTTGGTCTTCACTCGCTTTGCCGAAATGCAAAGCATCCGCCAGGTGTTCTTATCGCTTCGCAGTGACCAGATAGCGCTGCCGTACATCAACCCCAGGATCTCGGGACAGCAGCAGGTGCTGTGGAAACCTCCGGTCTACACGACGGTGAGCAACCTTCTCACCAATCCTGTTTATGCCGGCGCTTACGCCTTTGGCCGAACCGGAAGTCGGACGATAATCGAAATGGCCGCAAGCGAATCGTGCGCGGCCGTCGCAAAGCTCGCTCAGATCGGGCAGCTCGTTGATCATCACGAAGGCTATTTGCCCTGGGCAGTTTGAAAGGAATCAACGGCTGATTACTGACAATGCCAACGGCAAGGGCATGATGGTGCGCGGGCGAGTGCGCAAGGGAGAGGCTTTGCTCGCCGGGCTAATTGCGTTGCGGTCATTGCGGCCGCCGGCTGCTTGTTGGCTATAATGGCGCCAAAGGTGATGTCGGCCGCCATAAGTGTGACGCGACCCGGAGCAATCCCGACGGTGATCCCTATATCTCGTTTGGCGCATTACGGGTCGACGAGGCGGTGGGAGCCGAGATCGTGCGGTTGCTGCAGCCGCTCGGCGTTGAAGCGGCCATCCAGACGATCGCACAGCGGGAGCATCAGTCTGGCGAAAAACAGCGCCAGATCAAGTTGGCGCTCGAACAGGCGCGATATGAGGCAACCAGAGCGCGCGGGCAGTATGACACGGTCGACCCTGAGAATCGTCTGGTTGCTCACGAACTCGAGCGCCGGTGGAACGGCGCCCTCGCGACCGTACGCGCACTCGAGGAAGAACTGGAGGCCGTGGTTCGACAGCGGCCGGCCGCTTTGAGCGCCGAGGAGCGCCACCGCGTATTGCAAAATGGGGGTCGACCTGGAAGCCGCGTGGCATCATCCGGCGGCCACGGCCGTCACGCGTAAGCGCATCATCCGATGGCGTCGTTCAGAGCATTAACGATCACAGGGTCACTGTGGCCATAGAAGCCAGCGATAAAATCGTCGGCGAAATCGATGTAGGTATGTCCGTCAAGGTCGGTGAGGTGGCTTCCTGAGGCGCGATCAATGATAAAGCGGAAAAGATCGAAGTGCAGTGCCGTCCGCGTGCTGCCACCTGGCAGGACCTGTGCCGCCATTTTGACTTGTTCCGCGCTTTTGGGGTGGCTCACCATATAGTCGCGTTCTTAAGGCCGCAGACTCATAAGCCCGCAACCATATGCGAACTGAAGCGAGTTTGATCGCTTGCGAGAAAGTTTCGCGGATCGCGGTCGTATCGGGTCGCTATTCCTCTGAAATGTTTGAGCTATTGAAGTATCGCTCGACGAGGTTGCGCTGCTTGTAGCCCCATGCGCTGAAAAAGAAGCTGCCGGTTCGGGTTTTCTTCGGCGGGATGTTGGCCCAGGCTCCTTTTTCTGCGGCGAGGGCCGCGAATGGCGTCGCTGTCGTAAGCACGGTCGGCGAGCAGGATCGCGTCGGGCTGGAGGGCGTCGGGCATGGCGAGAGCGGGCCTGCCGTCATGCGCCTGTCCGGCCGTCAGGACGAGATCGATTGGCCGCCCTTCGGCATCGACAAGCGCATGAATCTTGGTGGTGAGGCCGCCGCGGGAACGTCCCATGCAACCATCGTCATCGCCCCCCTTTTTGCCGTGGCCGCATGCTGGTGAACGCGGACACAGGAGGAGTCGATTATGATGATCTCGCCGTCAAAAGCCTTGGGAACCTCCGCCAGCAGCCCCAGACCCCGGCTTTGCGCCATCGCACGAACCGGTTGTAGCATGTCGTATAGGGACCATAGCGATCCGGCACATCGCCCATGGCGAGCCGGTTCGGAAGCGCCACAGGATGTCGTGCGGTCATCAACACGCGCCACACGGCGAACCTTGTTCGGCAAATGCGGTTGGATCACGCCCAATTTAAAGTCGCTCAGTTCGTAACGACGCATCCAAGCCTCCAAAAGAAGCCTTGAATCAGAACTCGTCACAAAACGAAACTCAGTTTATGAGTTTGCCGGCTAGTCTTAGTCTAGTTCGTCGAGCACCTGCTCAAGGCTGGATGTTGCCGACCGATTTTGTTTCACCATTTCCATATCTCGATTTGGAAGAGTTGAGTTTCAGGAGGCTCGTCGACTAGCAGGGTCAGTACTCATTGATCAGAGCCAGAAGATGACGGCTGCAGCGATGCAGATGGCAAACAAGTAGGTGTGGGCACATCGGTCGTAGCGCGTTGCGATGCGTCGCCAGTCCTTGAGCTTGGCGAATAGGTTCTCGACCCTGTGCCGCTGGCGATAGAGTGTCTTGTCGTAGGCGTAAGGGAGTTTGCGGTTGCGGCTCGACGGATGCAGGGCACGATGCCTTTGGCTTGGAGTTCTTGGCGGAACCAGGCGCTGTCGTATCCGCGATCCCCGATCAGACTTGAAGCGGGCGGCAGGGCGTCGAGTACAAGGCGGGCACCCTTGTGGTCGCTCATCTGGCCTTCCGACAGGAGCAGGATGATCGGCCGTCCGTCAGCATCGCAGACGGCATGCAGCTTGGAGTTCAGTCCGCCCTTGGTGCGCCCGATACGGCGGGGAACATCCCCTTTTTGAGCAGGCTCGCCGCGGTGCGGTGGGCCTTCAGGTGGATCGCGTCGATCATGATGCGCTCGGGTCTCGGCCCTTCGCCGGCCAACGCGGCGAAAATTCTGTCGAACACGCCGAGCCGGCTCCAGCGGATGAAGCGGTTGTAGAGCGTCTGTGCGGACGGTAGCCCGCCGGCGCATCCTTCCACTGCAGCCCATTGCGGATCACATAGACGATGCCGCTGACGACGCGTTGGTCATCGACCCTGGCACCCCGTGCGACAGCGGAAAATGTGGCGAAATCCGCGCCATCTGGCGCTCGCTCAGCAGAAACAAATCACCCATAGCGGCCTCCTTCAATGGAGACCGTGAATCACATCTCAAACGAAATTAATAGATCCTGAGCCTAGCACTACTTTGGCAGATTTTTAGTTCTGGGCGCGTTTTGAGGATTGATCGGGATAGGGGGACGCCTCGCGGCGCCGCCCCTCCCACACCACCGGGCATACGGATCACGTACCACGGCGGTTCGACCGGATTAAGCTTAGACAGAGACATAGAGACGGGGAAGACCGAGCGACTCGAAGTGTTGGTTGCGCAGGGCCTGTTGGACCGCCGGGTGTCCTGACATGCGCCAGAATCCCGTCGGTGAACCGGCAGCAACCGCGGCCCGGAGCTTTGGCACGCCACGACGGCGCAGCTCCTTGTAGCGGTTGTGCCCGTTCCCCCATTGCCGCCAAAGATAAGCGTAATCTTCGGCGGGTCCACGCTTCCAAGTTCGTAAGCACCCGTGGGGTCTGGCAGAAGCCGAAGTAGCCGCGCCATCCGATGAGGTATGGCTTCAGCTCCTTGACCAGCTGCGGCAGACTTATGCCCCGGGTCCGGCGTGGTGATGACCTATGACACGTGTTTAACGACGTCGTTTGCGACGTGTCTTGGGCGAGGTTTGCGATGCGTGTCGAGATTCTTGGTGAGGAACGGCGGATCGTGCCCACTGGCGTGATGTAGCTGACGGCATTGGTCGCCGTGCTCTCCGGCATGGGCCGGAATGATCAGCGCGCCACTGCCGGCAGGCTGATGAGCGGATCATCGCTCATCTGGCTGATGGTCTCAAGCGTCATGTAGCGGGCCCGCTGCACGGCCCATTCATCGTTCTGTTCGAGCAGGAGCGCGCCGACGAGACGGACTATGGCATCGTCATTGGGGAAGATGCCGACGACCTCGGTCCTGCGCTTGATCTCGCCGTTGAGGCGCTCGATCGGGTTGGTGCTATGCAGCTTGGCGCGGTGCTCCCTGGGGAAGGTCATGTAGGCGAGCACGTCGGGCTCGGCGTCGTCCATGATGGCGGCGAGCTTGGGCACCTTCGGCCGGATCTGGTCGGCGACGGCGCGCCATTGGGTGCTGGCGGCTTCCGGCGTCTCCTGGGCGAAGGCTGTGGCGATGAAGGCCGAGACGACGCGGCGGCCGCTCTTGCCGGCATGCGCCAGCACGTTCCTCATGAAATGGACCCGGCAGCGCTGCCATGTCGCGCACAGCACCTTGGTGACGGCCGCCTTGATGCCTTCATGGGCATCGGAAACGACGAGCTTGACGCCGCGCAGGCCGCGCCGGGTCAGCTTGCGCAGGAACTCAGTCCAGATCGGCTCGGCCTCCGAGGTGCCGATCTCCATGCCCAGCACCTCGCGCCGGCCGTCGCTGTTGACGCCGACGGCGATGATGACGGCGACCGAGACGATGCGCCCGCCGCGGCGCACCTTCAGGTAGGTGGCATCCACCCACACGTATGGCCAGTCACCCTCGATGGGCCTGTCGAGGAAGGCCTTCACCTTGCCGTCGATCTCTTCGCACAACCGGCTGACCTGGCTCTTGGAGATGCCGCTCATGCCCATGGCCTTGACCAGGTCGTCGACGGAGCGTGTCGAGATGCCCTGGATGTAGGCCTCCTGGATGACGGCCGTCAGCGCCTTCTCGGCCATGCGCCTGGGCTCCAGGAAGCTCGGGAAGTAAGAGCCCTTCCTGAGCTTGGGGATGCGCAGCTCGACGGTGCCGGCCCGCGTCTCCCAGTCTCTGTCGCGGTAGCCGTTGCGCTGAGCCGTGCGCAGCGAGTTCTTCTCGCCATAGCCGGCGCCGGTGGCGGCGCCCACCTCCAGCTCCATCAGCCGCTCAGCGGCAAAGCCGATCATGTCGCGCAAGATATCGGCGTCGGGGGTCTTCTCTACGAGCGTACGCAGGTTCATCATGTCGTTGGTCATCGGTGGTTCCTTCGAATCAGGTTGTGTCAGCAACCCAACCCTACCGAAGAACATCGATGACCGCCGCTACGCCGCTCGCTTGCNCCATCATGTCGTTGGTCATCGGTGGTTCCTTCGAATCAGGTTGTGTCAGCAACCCAACCCTACCGAAGAACATCGATGACCGCCGCTACGCCGCTCGCTTGCTACAGCGCTGTTGAGGGCGCGCTCGCGAGCGGCTTCGCTACCGCCGAGCTACACCACTCAGCGGGGCACGACCGAACGGCGTGTCACCGAACTTGTCATGAGACCTTCTTCCTCGATCGCTTGGTGCGTGTGAGCCGTGCTCGCATGGTATGATTTGGTCATCCGAGAGTTCGATCTGCCACGGCTGCCCCTTCGTAAGCTGGCGCCCCTCGAGCAAGCCGCATGCGAGATAGTCGAAAACAGTTTGTGGTGTGACGCCCAGGGCGGCCGCCGTCCCTTGAACCGAGTAGGTTCCGTCTGGCCATCGGTCGGGATTGGCGCTCGTCCCGTTGATCTTGACGGTGGGGATGCCCCGCCGTGTTCGCAGAAGCCAGACATTCTCGCCCTTGAACGCGCAGCCGCGTGCTGCGACAGAGCCTTCCGCGTTCAGCGCCGATAACGTTCCTCGACGATTTCGAACAGGTGGAAGCGCTGTTGATCGGTGAGGCTGTGGGTTCCGAAGTCATCGAGGATGAGCAGTTGCGCGCGGTGAGTTTGTCGATGAGGCGTGGGAAGCGGCCTGGCGAGCGCCAAATCCTCGAACAGGCGCGGCACGCCTGATTGTCAAGCATGCTCCTGTTCGTTTCCTCATCTCCTCGTTCGGCCATTGGCGACCATCTTCTCGTCCCGACCTTACCCTGGCGCTCGCCGCCGCGCGCAGTGACGGTCAAGGATGGGGACGCAGGCCCATCGCGTGAGGGACTTGTCCTTGACGGTCACGAGGGCGAACGGCAGGCTGACTGGTCGGGTGAGCCCTTTTTTGCAGGGGAGCCAAAAAGCCGACGACAGATTCCGAGGCGAGTTCGCCGAGCCAGGCGCGAAGGGTCGCGCGGCAGACTTGTATGCGGTCGATTCCCGTGGATCCGAACCATGATGCAGCATGCCCATCGGGGCGAAGCTCCGGGGCGGCGGGCCCATTCTACATCGGCGGTCCGAAGGACCATGTGTAGCTTCGGGTTGCCGCCACCTCGGATCGTCATCGGCAGCCTCGGCCAATTGGGCGACCATCTCCTCGTCCCGACCTACCTTAGCGCTCGCTGCCGCGCGCAGTGATGGTCAAGGATGGGGCCGCCAGGCACCCATCGCGCAGCGACTTGTCCTTGACGGTCACGAGCACGGCGGCAGGCTGTTTGGCTCGGCGAGACCTGAACGAACGAAGACAATTCCGAGGGGAGCTCGCCATCAGGCGTGGTAACGCGCCGCAAGCTTGTATGCGATTGATCCTCGCGGATCGCGAACCATGACGCAGCCATACGCATCAACGGGCGAAGCTCCGGGCGGCGGACCCATTCTACGGGCGCGGCTTGAGAAGCCATGTGAGCGATCGGGTCACCGCCACCTCGGAATCCTTGTCGCTAGACCTCTTCCGGTCCACCGGATCGGCTGTCTCCCTCCTCTGGCATCATGCCGCGCGCAAAACGACGCCTTTCGGGATTTCACCAGTCGTGACCAGTCGCCATAGTGCTATCAACAGTTTGAGCGCCAGTGCCACGATCATTGTCTTGCGCGTGCCGCCGCGACCATCGGCGGTGCGCGTCGTAAACTATCGGGCAAGGGCGCTGTCCTTTTGGTATTGTAGAAAGCGCCACGCCAGCAGGATGATGCCGTAGCGAACGCGCACATTGCCGGCCCGTGCGAGCCCTTTCTCGCGCCGACGTTTGGTCGTCGGGCGCCCGGTGAGACCCGCGTACCGGGGCGATCGCTCTTCGATCGCGTAAGTCGCGCGACAAAATCTCATGGAGCAGCACGTCTGCCGTCTCGACGGCAATCCCGATGACCCGCGCGAGGGACGAACCATCGCATGCGCCCCTTGCTCCGCCGCAGGTACCGTGGAAGCTGAGGCGCGCCGGTACAAGCGCTCGCGTTCGATCTCGCGGATCTGTTCGTGTAGCAGCCGCATTCGGGTAAAGTCGCGGCTCAGTTCGGCGCGCGTGTTCTCTGCGTTGTCTTCCAGCGCCGGCATCCCGAGTGGCCGCTTGCCGCCATCGGCTTAGAGAATACAGACCCGTCGCACCAGCTGCGGCCGGTTACGTCCGGTGTGGACCCGTTCCGTTCATGGACGGGCACCCGCCAAGGAGCCCCCCTCGGGAGCGAGTGATGTGAAAGTTGCGACAATGTCTGACCTGCGACATAGCAGAGTTGGCCCCATCCTGTTGAGCTAAAACGGTTTCTCCTTGGCACGCCGTATGCACGTGAGGTGTAAAAGTCCCTGAACTAAGGAGAAGCACTCGGAAGCGTATGACACTCCACTGAATACTGAACTTTCATCCAGTGGCGGTTAGAGCCTCGGCTGTTTCCTCTCGTGATCGGCATGCTGCAACACCCACAGAGGGTTGCGAGCCAGTGGTTTTGGGACAGACAGGCGGCGGCGACTTCTCTCTCATTGAGATAGGTGTGATGATGCAGGATCGTACTGAATTTCGAGCGGCTCCGAGACAGCCAGAAAAGTTCAAGGCAAAGTTCCGCCGTGCTCGATTGGGTACTGCCAGAGGAAGCGCAGCGGCTAGCACAGAAATTTTGCAGACTGCACATAAGATTCCCCCGGGGCCGTGAGATGACCCAGTCGTCCTCAACCACTCAAATAGGCGATAGGGATGAGCACCGCTCTGGAGCCCGATCAGTCCCGTCTAGCATTATTATCGGCAAGGGTACGCTCGCGATCAGCTGCGCTCAGCAGGCAATGGAGATGGGCCACGACATTCGCGCGGTGCTGTGTGCAGACGCGATATTCGCCAGCTGGGCGGCTCGCGCCAACGTCCCGTGCATTGCAAGTGTGGCAGAGCTCTCGAGCTTCCTGAAGACCGAGCCGGTGGAGTGGCTTTTTTCCGTTGTCAATCCGTTCATCTTGCCGGCCGATGTGCTCGGGCGGATCAGTCAAGGGGCTTTCAACTACCATGACGGCCCTTTGCCGCGATATGCCGGAACTCACGCGACGTCTTGGGCGCTGCTGGCGCAAGAGTCCGAGCATGCCATCACGTGGCATCGTATCGCTGACGGTGTTGACACAGGTGACGTGGCGGTTCAGCGCCAAGTGTTGGTGACGCCCGCCGATACGGCACTGACCCTGAACCTCAAATGTTACGAAGCCGCTGTCGAGGGCTTCCGCGAGCTTTTAACTGGCTTAGCGGGGGGCAAGCTCAGTACCCGTCCGCAGGCATTGGAAGACAGAAGCTACTTTCCCAGACATCGGCGTCCCGATGCGGCAGGTATTCTGCGTTGGGATCGATCCGCGCAATATCTGTCGGCGATGACGCGGGCCTTGGATTTTGGGCCGTATTATCCCAATCCATTGTGTCTGTGCAAGGCCATCGTAGGGGAAGAGGTCGTCGCCGTCAGGCGCTTGGAGGTGTTGCCTCGTCGCTCGGGCTTTGCGGCAGGTCGTCTGCTTGAAATCCATCCGAGCCATTGGCGTGTGGCGACGGGTACGCAGGATGTCGACGTCTGGTTTGGCAGCTTGGACGGCCAGGCTCTGGAGGCGGGAGCACTCGCCAGCCGCTGCAATCTGGATGAAGGCGAGGCCCTTCCTGTCTTGAGCGACGATCTGGTGCGGCGCCTAACTGCTATCCATGAGGAGATAGCGCCTTCAGAGAACTTCTGGCGGCAGCGGCTTGAGCAGTTTAAAATAGCGGAGCCGCCTTTCCTGTCATCCGGCACAGCCGAAGCGCCGGCGAGATGGCAGTCGAGTTCGTGGCTAAGCCCAGGGGCCTTGGCCGAGCTGTCGGCCATTGATCGGGTGGAATACTTGGTAACGGCTTGGCTGATCTATCTGGCCCGCATCACAGGCCAGGGAGAGCTTCAGCTGGGATGGACGCCGGCGCCGACAGCGTCGCGAGCCGGCATGCAAACAGTGGAGGCCGTTATCGCTTCTGCCGTGCCCATGGAAGTCACCATCGACCTTGCCGATCACTTCAAACAAATACGCAAAGCGGTGGCGGCCGAATGTGCTCAGCTGAGGGAGCGCGACAGCTTTGCGCGCGATCTTATCGGGCGCTGCCCGCCATTAAAGGGGATGGAGGCGCTACGATCGCAAAGGCCCTGGCCGGTTGGAATGGCGATTGCGGCAGAAAACAATGGTGCCGTTGTTCACTCAGCCTCGAAGGTGTGTTGCGAGGCAGCCCTGCCGGGCAAGTTGCTGACATTTGAGGTTTGCGCTCTGGATGGGAGCTTTCGCTGGCACTTTGATGCCAGTCGCCTCGCACCCCAGCAGATCGACCGCATGACGCAGCATTTGCAAACTTTGTTACATGGTGTAATGGTCGATGCCGGGCAGCCGGTCGGCCGCATCGAGCTTTTGCCGGCCGAGGAGCGCGGCTATCCCCTGTAGGAGCTGAACCGGACGGCGGCTTCTTGTCCTGCGGACAAGTGCATCCACGAGCTGTTCTCGGCGCAGGTGCGCCAGGCGCCGGATAGGGTGGCGGTGGTGCATGAGGCGAGGAGCAGCAGGCGAGCGCGGTGGTGTTTCGGGCTCGCGACCTGCTGGTGCAGAGGACGCAGTTGATCAACGCCCTGCACGAGCAGCCGTTCGAATACGGATTGGTGGTGGCCAAGCGGCCTTCCCATGTGGCCAGGCTGCTGGAGTGCCTGCGGAACCCGCAAAGTGAGATACCGGCTGCGGCACGGCTGGCGCTCAACCTGCTGGTGGAGGCACTGGGGGACGCTGCACGACAGGAAGAATGGAGAATCACCTTCGTGCCAGGCCGCTACCGACCATCAGATGAGGCCCTTTATGAAGTTACGACAGGAACACACGACCGAGGTTGCCGCGGCCAAGGCGTCGATCAGCAGAGCGACGGCCTATCGCATCAAGAAGAATCCGGACCTGCCATCGCAAAGCAAAAGGCTCGCGGCCGGCGACGGCCTGACCCTCTCGAGCACCTTCGATACCGAGGTCGTTCCCCTTTTGAAGGCGGCGCCAGGTATCCATGCTGTCGCTATCTACGAAGATATACTGCGGCGGGACCCGGAACTGAGCGAGGGCATTCGCCGGACCCTGGAGCGGCGCATTCGGTCATGCTCGCCATCCAGGGCGAAGAGCAGAAGGTCATCTTCCGTCAGGTTCACGAGCCCGGCCGGCCCTGGCTGTCGGATTTTGCCGACATGAGCAGCCTGGGCGTGTCGATCGCTGGCCAGCCGCTCGATCATCTGCTCTAGCACTTTCGGCTCGCCTGGTCGGGCTTCGAGCACACCTAGGCTCTGCGCTGCGTCCAAGCGCTATGATGATCATCAATTTATGCGCATCGCCGCAGGAGATGGCGCCAACTTCACCGACTGCATTGGCTTTTTCCAGCACGCCGGCATTCTTCGGATTGAAGAAGTGTTCACTGTAGTCCCACATTGCCCCTGAAGCGCGGTCCTCACGGCGGCGACGGCATTTTCGGTGAGCGTGATCATGGGACGATTTCTCCTCGGTCCGTGACGCATTCGCGTGGTGACCACGCACGTTCCGTGCCAAAAGAAAAAATCATTTCAAAACAGTAGACGGCTCTACCACCCTATGTCGCATGTCTCGACATCGGACAACGTGGAACCCGGTTGAATGATGCGTGAATTCGGCTCCCACCGCAGAGGAATTCTATCCGAGATTCAGCGGGAACGCCGAGCAACCGGTACTTACTGTCAGGTTTGTCGAGTCCGCAACACGGCGGTGTTTGGCCAGGGTTCCTGCTATACTCTTCTACAGCTTTGAATAGATTCCTTCTGGCTCTTTATGCGTAGTTGGCACGACTTTTGAACCTGTCTCGCGGCGAGGCGGCAGGAGTTGCTGACCGGTATTCACATGGGACATCTTCGTCGACGGCAGAACTAGGCACTTTTTCGACAAGCGGCCGGCGGGCCGCACTTGATCTTGCGTTTTCAGAGAGGTTCAAAATCATGTCGCTGACACAAGACGTCACCACTAGGTCGCCAACATCACGTACGATGAGCTTCCGGCACACGTGCGCGACAAGGCGAAGCTGCTGGTCCTCGACCACGTCGGCTGCATGATCGCGGGAAGCATGACGCGCGGGGCCAGGCAGATGACGCCTTACCTTGGGCGCATCGACTCCGGTGGGGCCAGCACCGTGTTCGGTCCGTCGCTGCGCTTCCATCCCGCTAATGCGGCCCATGCTAACGCGCATAGCGCCAGCATGTGAGCCTCGATGACTCCTACATTCTCTTCGGCCATCCAGGCGCGTCGAATATCCCGGCCGCCCTCGCCGTCGCCGAAGAGCTCGGCAGCTCTGGAAAGGAGCTGATTGCAGCGATCGTCGGCGGCTACGAAATGTCGCTGCGCCTTGGCACCGCCATGCGTCCGAGCGAAGACCGCGACCGCAAGGTAAAGGGCTATGCCACCTGGCAGATATTCGGCGCCTGCACCGCGGCAAGCCTATTGCAGCGATTCAGCGCCATCCAAATTGCGGATGCCTACGGGCTAACGCCGATGCATGCTCCGCTCCCCTTCTTGTGCAAGTTCCACTCACGGCCGATGAGCCTTTTGAAGAACAATTACGGATGGGCGAACAAGGGCGCCATCATGGCGGTGGACCTCGTGCGCCAGTCGTGACAAAGTTCGCTGCCGGTCCGCCACATCATCGCTTTTCAAGGCCTGCTCAGGCTTCACTCACGTTACGGCCCATCGGATTGCTCAACCGCTCAAGGCGGCCTCTGTCACGAGGTTTCGACCCGGCCAGTTACCCGACCGAGCCGCTCGTCAGCTACCAGACCAATCGACTACTATCTGGGTGGAACCTTCCTCCACTGGTGATACGTGCCATCGGGGCGCAATGAATTTTCAGGCTAGGAGACGCATACGCTGCCGACAATTCGCGATGTGGAAAGATATATGAAGGCTGTTCAACGATCGCGCTCGGCTTGATCCTCGTCATGCATGTTGGGTATTCCGATGAGGCCGGCCACCGATTCCGATTTGAAGCCGCAAGTATGTATTATACAATACGAAAAGTTCATATGTATGACACAATAATTCTCCAAAAATTCGAACCGCTTCTACGAGAAGAGGGGTAGCGTTCTCCGCACAACAAGTGACGGAGAAAGCAATGGACCATTTCACGCGTCGGCTGTCGCATGGCCAAATGGGCCTTTGGCTACATCATCAAAAACGACCGACCGGTAGCGAATACAATCTACCAGTCGAACTTCGCATAAGGGCCCCGTTCGACATTGATGCCTTGCGGCGCGCACTCCAGGCATTGATCGATCGTCATGAAATGCTGCGCACGACCTTCCATCAGGAAGGCGAGCACGTCGTTCAACGCATTCATCGGACAGGCTCCCTGAGTCTTCATGTGGTTCGGCTGCCAGGAGTCGAAAAGGCGGAGTTCCATCAATCTATCGCCGGAGAGGCCCGCTTGCCTTTCGACCTGGAACATGGGCCGTTGTTTCGCGCTCACCTGTTCATTCGAACTGCTACGGAAGAGGTACTCCTTCTCAACTTCCATCACATCGTTTCCGACGCCTACAGCATTCGTACATTCCTGCACGAGTTCGGAAGACTTTACCAGGCGTGCTGCGGCAACGCGGAAATGCCGAGTCTGACCACCGCTGCTCCTTACGAAGACTTCGTAGCCTGGCAAGGGCGCCTTCTTGCCGGCAACGACGGAGAACGCATGTGGACCTACTGGCGCAACCAATTTGTCGATCACGAGGCCGACTTGGCGCTTCCGACAGACCGACCACGAGAAGCGCATGCCACGCACACCGGGTCTGTTGTCTCGCTGGACCTTGAGATGCCGCTGATCTCGCGCTTGGAGCAGCTGGCGCACAAAGAAAAGGTAACGCTGGCCACCGTCCTGCTTGCTGCCTATTACGTCCTGCTGCATCGTTATGGCGAGCAGGACGACATCACCCTCTACGTCCGACGCCTCGGTCGTCCAGCAGGAAATTTCTCGGGAACCTTCGGCTACTTTGTGACCTTGGCAGCGTTACGTCAGGATCTTTCCGGAAATCCCACTTTCCTCGACCATTTGCGGCAGGTCCGTCACGTGATGCGATGCGCGCGCAGTCACGAGTATTTTCCTCTTCCACTACTGTTGGAGAAGCTCAAGCTACCTGCCGCACCTGGCAATCCGCTCGCGCAAGCAGTCTTCAACTTCACTCCGGAGGCAGTGAGTTCTCTCGGCTTCACGCCATGCGACGTCGACCTATCCGGCTTGCCTGCACAAATCCGATTTTGCGAGACCGATACCTGGATCGATCTTGACTTTCGTATCCTCGCTGGCAAAGACAGCGTCCGCCTTAACATCGTATATAATGCGGATTTGTGGGATGGCAGAAGCATCGAGCGGCTTGCGAAGCACTATTGTTTGCTGCTTGATGCGATTGCAGATGCGCCTTCGCAACGGATAGGCGGTTATAGTCTTCTAACGCCAGAGGAAGAGCACCAGCTCCTGCATGATTTTAACGACACAGCTACACCGTTTCCCTCCGACATTTGCCTGCACAATCTGATCGAAGCGCAGGCCGCCAGTTACCCAGACAATATCGCTGTCAGCTGTCCCTTGGAGGCGCTCAGCTATGCTGTCCTTGAGCAAAGGGCAAACAGGCTTGCCCGTCAGTTGATTTCAAAAGGTGTCCGCCTTGGAGATGTGGTCGGCGTTCTCGTTGAGCGTTCGTGCGATCTCATTGTCGGCTTTCTAGCGGTATTGAAGGCGGGGGCCGTCTATCTTCCTCTCGATCCGCAACTCCCAGCCCAGCGCCTGCGCTTTATGGTGCGGGACGCTGGCGCCATTGCGGTCATCAGCAGAACGGAGCTCAAAGAGCAAACGTTCGGGAAAGCCGATCCAGCGCCAAACATTGGGGGCCTGAATGGATGTGCGATGGTTCTTTTCGACCAGGACCACACCGAAATTGCTCTGCACGAAGTCACGCCTCCGCAGTGCCCCGCCGGCCCCTCCGATTTGGCTTATGTGATCTATACGTCCGGTTCCACGGGGCAGCCGAAAGGCGTGATGATTGAACATCGAAGCGCCTGCAACATGGCGGAGGATCTAAGACGCACCTATCAGCTGGGGCCGGATAGCCGGGTATTGCAGTTCGCTTCCTGCGGATTTGATGCATCTCTGTTTGATTTCATATTGGCCTTATCTTCTGGTGGTCGATTGTGCCTTGCGCCGCCATCAGCGCCACTGCCGGGAGCAGAGCTTGTCGAGTTCATGCGCCGTCAGCGCATTACCGCTGCCGGTCTTACGCCCACAGCATGGAACTCCTTGCCGTCGACGGACCTTCCTGATCTCACCGTGGTCAAGTCAGGTGGAGAGCCTTTGCCGCCGAGCCTCGTTGACCGATGGGGTGGGAAGCGCCGCGTCTTCAATTCCTATGGCCCCACCGAAACGACCGTGTATTGCATAAGGACCGAGGTGAAACCCGACGGGCGAAAGCCGCCCATCGGGCGCCCTGCCATCAATACCAAGGTTTACATTATCGATCGCTATGGAAATCCGGCGCCGATCGGCGCAATCGGCGAGCTCTGCATCGGGGGCGTCGGCCTGGCTCGCGGCTACATCAATCACGATGAACTCACGCGCGAGCTTTTCCAGCCAAACCCCTTTGATGATGAGCCGCAGTCCAGGCTCTATAGGACTGGAGATCGGGCCCGGTATCGGTCAGATGGCACGATTGAGTTCCTAGGTCGGAAGGACGGACAGATCAAGATCCGCGGCGTGCGGGTCGAGCTTGCCGAAATCGAGCAGTGCCTGATGGAACACGAAAACGTCAAAGCATGCTGCGTTACGCTGACAGACCGTCTCGATGAAAATGCGAGCCTGACAGCCTACGTGGTGAGGGCACGGGACAATTCGGAGGATACCGATGAACTTCAGTCTTTTCTGCGCGCCGCGCTGCCTGGTTACATGGTTCCCTCACAGTTCGTGTTTCTCCCGCAGCTACCGACCAATCGCAGCGGCAAGATCGATCGGCGCGCCCTTCCCCGGCCGAGAAACGCCTCGAAATTAAAGGCCGCAACTTTACCGACCGGTGGGTTGCAGGCGGAATTGGCTGAAGTCTGGAAGGATGTGCTGAAGCTGAACTCCGTCAGCGTTGAGGACAATTTCTTCGATGTTGGCGGACATTCCCTGGCCATCGTCCAGGTTCAGGCGCGCATCCACGATCGTTTGGGAATTGATTGCAAGATTCTGGATCTTTTCAAGCATCCCACCATAAGAGCGCTCGCTGCGCACTTGAAGGCGATTCCAGCTGCTCTTCACCCCCTCCAAGATTTAAAGAAACCAATCGGCTTTGCGGGAAACGGGAAGGAGCCCAAACAGGATCGCAATGCTATCGCGATCATCGGTATGGCGGGCAGGTTCCCGGGAGCGGAGAATGTGGATCAATTCTGGAGCAATCTGGTCGATGGCATTGAGTCCATCGCAGATCTGGATGAACAGACATTGCGAGAAGCTGGCGTCGATCCTGAGACGTTTGGCAAGCCTAGTTATGTGAGGCGCGAAGCCGTTGTCAGCGGAGTTGATCTGTTTGACTCAGCATTTTTCGGCTTCTCGCCTAAGGAAGCAGCGTGGATGGACCCGCAACAACGCTTCCTGTTGGAGACAGCGTATCAGGCGCTCGACCATGCGGGATACGGATCTCGCGAGACAGAGGGTGACCGTGTTGGTGTCTTTGCCGGCGTGGGTGCCAACCACTATCTCGCCGACGGCGAAGCGAGCCGCGACCTGCTGGATTCAGAGAAGTTGCAGATTCGCATTCTCAATAGCTGCGATTTCACGGCGACGCGGATTGCCTATAAGCTCAACTTGACCGGCCCCTGCGTCTCAGTTCAGACGGCCTGCTCCACTTCGCTGGTTGCTGTCCACCTCGCTTGCCAGAGCCTGCGCGGCAATGAGTGCGACATGGCGCTGGCAGGCGGTGCATCGATTTCCCTGCCGCACGGAAAAGGTTATCTCCATCAACAGGGCCACATCTTATCCCCTGACGGCCACTGCCGCGCGTTCGATGCTAAAGCACAAGGAACGGTGAGAGGCAGCGGAGCCGCGGTCGTCGTTCTCAAGCGGTTGAGCGATGCCTGTAGAGACGGAGATTATATCTGGGCGGTCATAAAAGGGACCGCCATTAACAATGACGGCGCCGCAAAGGTAGGCTTCACCGCCCCCAGCGCCGACGGCCAAGCTGCAGTTATTCAAGATGCCCTCACCGATGCTGACGTCCCAGCGGATACGATTGGCTACGTGGAGGCGCATGGTACTGGAACCTTCCTTGGAGACCCCATCGAAATCTCCGGCCTGAGCAAGGCCTTCAGTTCCCAGACCGCACGAAAACAATTCTGCGCAATTGGTTCGGTGAAGACAAATATCGGCCATCTCGACGCCGCAGCAGGTGTAACGGGATTGATCAAGCTCGCCACAATGCTGAACAAGGGCGTCATTCCCGCTAGCCTACATTTCGATGCACCCAACCCAAATATCGACTTTCAAGAGAGCCCGGTACGGGTAAACAAGACCCGCACCGCTTGGCCCAAAGGTGATGCGCCAAGACGCGGCGGGGTTAGCTCATTTGGCATTGGTGGCACGAACGCGCACGCGATTCTCGAGGAGGCTCCGCCGCGAACCGGGGAGCAGGCGAGTCGCAGGCCGCACGTCTTTCCGGTGTCGGCGGCGAGCAGATCGGCAATGACCGAAATGCTCCGGCAACTGGCCGGCTTTATGCGCCGCAAGGATATTCAGCACAGCGCAGCTAACATCGCATACACCCTGCAAAAGGGTCGAGCCGCTCTCCGATACCGCGCGAGCTTCGTGGAATCCGACCTGGCGGAATTAGCCGACCAACTTGATCAGGCGGCACTGCAGACGGACGCGTTGCGAGGAGTGTCAAGCAGTGAACACCGTATCGTGTTCATGTTCTCCGGCCAAGGCGGGCAGCAAATTGGAATGGGTCGAGAGCTTTACGAAAATGAGCGGGTGTTCCGAAGCGCGATCGACGAATGCGCAAAGTGGCTTAATGAGTTCGCACATATTGATTTCCGCCCCCTCCTCTACGGGGAAGGCAAATCCGATCGTGAGCTTGAGCTTCAGCTGGAAGCTGTCATACAGCCCGTCATCTTCGCCACCCAATATGCAATGGCGAAGCTCTTCATGTCGTGGGGCGTTTTCCCCGCAGCTGTGATAGGCCACAGCATCGGAGAATATGCGGCAGCTCACATTGCGGGCATCATCTCGTTACCCGATGCCATTCGACTGACGCTGATAAGGGGACAGTTGATCTCACGTGTGCCTGCAGCCGGCATCGTTGCAGTCGGCCTATCGCCGGAAGAGCTCCAGCCTTATTGGAACGAAAGCCTCTCATTGGCAGCAATAAACGGGCCGCGTCAGTGCATCGTTTCGGGAGCCGCATCCGAGATCGCAGCGTTTCATGAGCGATTGCAGGAGAAATGCATCGCAAGCAAACCAATACGCGCAACTCATGCGGTGCATTCATCGTTGCTCGATCCTATCCTTCCGGAGTTTAGGATTGACGCAGAACAAGTCGAGTTGCAGGCGCCGCAAATACCCTTCATGTCAACAGTGCTCGGTGACTGGCTTGAGGCTGATGTGCCTATGGACGCCAGCTATTGGGTCCGCAATCTGCGAGAGACGGTGCAATTCCATCTGGCTTTCGATCGGCTGGTGGAATCGGGCTACGAGTTGTTCATCGAGATGGGGCCCGGCGCAGCTCTGACCAGACAATCCAGGCAGGTCAAGTCAAAGAGCGACCGGCGCGGCTTGGTCGCTTTTCCAGCCTTGCCAGGAGGCAACCATGGACAAGGCGATCACGCGACACTCTTACATACGCTGGGCAAGCTGTGGACCTGCGGCGTTCGCATCGATTGGTCTGGCCTGCAAGGCAATAAGCCTCTGCATCGGATTCCTCTCCCCCCGTATCTTTTTGATCGCAAGCGTTACTGGCTCGATGCGGTCGCCGGCAAAGAGAGGGGACAAAATGCTGATTTGAATCAACCCGATACTGCGGCTGTATTCGTCGATCGCGCGGCTGGAGAAGAAGAAGCGCGCGGTCCGAATTTGATTGAGATGTCTGGCGAGCCAGCTTTGGACCGCCAAATCGCGGCCGTCTATCGAGACATTTTGGGCTTGGATGACGTTGCCCTGACCGACAGCTTCTTTGATCTTGGTGGCGATTCATTGAGCGCCTTGAGCGTCATCAATCGCATCGAGCAGCTCACGGGAGGGAGATTGGCTCTCTCCCTGCTGCTGGAACAGCAGACACCAAGAGAACTCGCAATAGCCCTCTCGAAGACCCGTGGAAGCGCGCGTCCGGGAGCATTGGTGCCGATACAAAGCGGTGGTTCGCGGGCGCCTCTGTTTTGCCCCCACCCTTTTGGCGGGCATGTGCTCTTCTATACGCCTCTTGCTAAAGCACTGGGCGTGGAGCAGCCGCTCTTCGGTCTCCAGGCGCGCGGTCTGAACGGTGAGGCAAGACCTTATCTGAGCATTCCGGAGATGGCGCAGGAATATGTTGAGGCCATCAAGAGTGTTCAGCCACGCGGCCCTTATCAACTCGCCGGCTTGTCCATGGGCGGCAGCATTGCTTGGGAAATGGCCTGCCAATTGCGCGATGCTGGTGACGAGGTCGCAATCCTTGCGCTGCTCGATGCCAAAGCGCTTCACAAGCATGAAGAGGACATAAGCGGCCGGTATCATCGGCTGCTCGGCCACAGCCCCATTCCCGATTGGCTAAGCGAGCAAGCGGTCATATTGAGCGTCCTTTTTCCCGCGCTCAAGAAACATTGGCGAAAGCTGAAATCCATGAAACGCGAGCGTCAGGCGGTGGCCTTATTCGATTTCGGAAGGCAGGCTGGCCATGTCCCAAAGATGACCGACGCACAACTCGACCATATCCTGACGGTTGCCGAGGCTAATAGAATTGCGCTGCGTGACTATACGCCTCGGCCCAACGACAGTAGGGCCATTCTTTTTGCGGCCAAGAAGGGACTTCGTGTGTCCTCCAATCAACCCGATGGCGATCTTGGGTGGAAGCAATTCGCGCGAGGCCACTTGGAAATTCATGAGGTGCCAGGTGATCATTACACCATGGTCTCTCCCCCTCATGTGAGCGTCCTGGCAAAGAAACTTAACAACTATCTCAATGCAAACGACTGAGCGATGGCACCGGCACGTCCTCATAGGCACGAAGAGGGGCTGGCCGAAGCGATATGCAGTCGTTTCCCATCAATCGAGCGTGTCCGCTTCTGCAATTCCGGCACCGAGGCCAATCTGGTGGCAATGGGCTTGGCGCGCGCGATTACGGGTCGGCCATTGGTCCTTGCTTTCCGCGGCAGATATCACGGCAGCCTTGCGAGCTGCGTAAGAATTGAAGCGCCGCTCAACGTCGACAAACCGCATATGCGCTTTGCTCGCTACAACAACGTGGAAGACGTCCGGCGTGTCCTGGAGAAAAATGGCCCACAGACCGCCGCCATCATCGTCGAACCCATGATGGGGAGCGGCGGCGGCATGCGACCAATCCTTCCTCGCCGCTCTTCGGGTCGTTGCGGATGAGTGCGGCGCTCTTCTTATCTTCGATGAGGTGCAGACCGCCCGTATTTCCCCGGGCGGCCTCCAGGATCTGCTCCGAGTCCGCCCCGATCTCACAACTCTCGACCGAACGCGTGATTGCTTGGGAAGCTGGCTCAACTGTCTTCAGTCTCGCATGCATCCGAACAAAGCCGTCGTCGCACTTGCCGCCAAGATGGCACGCATTGTCTGGGTGNCTGTGCAAAAAAGCGGGCTTCGTGCCCGAACCATTTATTGGGAACGGCATGTGCGGATCTCATCATGGCCTGGCCTGCAACAGCAGTCCACTCGCGAGAGGCCGGATACACTTATGCAATTGAAATCGTCATTCGTGATGTCGCGACACCACCGACGGGGCGGACCATACATTTTTTGACAGAAGCTCGCGCAATGCCGAGGCTTCGAGCATCTGGTCTGCGAGCAGCTTCTTCAGATTGGCGTTCTCGTCTTCCAAGGCCTTCAGCCGCTTGGCGTCGGAGACGTCCATCCCGTCATACTTGGCCTGCCAGTTATACAGCGTCGCCTCGGAGATCCCGTGCTTGCGTGTCGATGCCGGCTCAATACTCCCCAGAAGTGCCGNTACTTGGCCTGCCAGTTATACAGCGTCGCCTCGGAGATCCCGTGCTTGCGTGTCGATGCCGGCTCAATACTCCCCAGAAGTGCCGTTTGAATCTTCCCCAGTTTAGCGCTGTCGCCGGTCTTCCGGAGCGCGCGCCGGGAGACCGGCGGCGCGTGATCGTTGATGCTTCTCCTGATGGTCGAGAGAGGGATTTCGGTGATCAAGATCGGGGAGATGATGATGATACTGGATTTGCATCGGCCGGGCCTGTCGGTGTCGGCGATTGCCAGCAAGAGCGGGATCGACCGCAAGACGGTGCGCAAATACATTGCGCGCGGGCTCGAGGCTCCGGCCTACGGACCGCGCAAGCCGCGTCAGGCGGTGATCGATCCCTTCACAGCCTACCTTCGCGAACGGGTCACGCGATATCCAGGGCTCACCGGCAGCCGGCTTTTCCGCGAACTGAAGGACCTCGGCTATGGCGGCGGCTACACGGCCGTTACCGACTTCCTGCGCGACGTCCGTCCTGCCGCGGCGGAGCGCGGATACGAGGTTCGCTTCGAGACCCCGCCCGGCGAGCAGGCGCAGGNAGCTTTCGACGAACAGGAACGGGATTTCAGAGCAGGCGGCGGCTACACGGCCGTTACCGACTTCCTGCGCGACGTCCGTCCTGCCGCGGCGGAGCGTGGATACGAGGTTCGCTTCGAGACCCCGCCCGGCGAGCAGGCGCAGGTCGACTTCGCCCAGTTCAATGTCGTCTTTGCCGATGAGCCGACCACGCCGAGAATCGTCTGGCTATTCTCCATGGTGCTTGGCTTCAGTCGTCTTATCTGGGCACGCTTCGTCGTCCACCAGGATCTGCCGACTGTCTTGCGCTGCCATGCTGGGGCTTTCGAGGCGCTGGGCGGCGCTCCTCGCGAAGTGCTTTACGACCGTATGAAGACGGCTGTGATCTGCGAAGGCGATACCGGCGGCATCGTCTACAACCGTGCCCTCGTCGATCTTGCCCGCCACTATGGTTTCCATCCCAAGGCGTGTCGGCCTTACCGCGCCAAAACGAAGGAGCAGGCATCACGATGCACCTTGTTGGAGTGGTTGAGCGACAATTAATCTGGGCGGACGACCACCATATCGACTGCCGGCGCCTTTTTCGAGTCTGACGTTGCCCGGCGGTTCGTACAGGTATCGATGGTTGGTGGCGTATCGATGGCGCTTGAGAATGCCCTTGCGCCCGAGTTGGTGAACGGTCGAGACGCACACGCCGAGCTGCTGGGCTACTTCCTCGCCGGTGATCATGCCGCTCTCCCGCAGCCGTTCGTACCGGCTCTTCAAACCATAGGCGCGGCGCACGAGCATAACCTTCTTCAGCGTGAAGAGTTCGCCGCGCCAGTTGCGATGCCCGAGTTCATTGAGACGGGCGGCGATCTGCTGGTCGTTGGCGGTCTCCAGCAGCTCGTTCATTAACGCCACGACCTGTGCCGGCGTCTTGCGTATCACTGACATAGGCCGTGGTCTGGTCACCGACAGACTCTGCGTGCGCCCGCCGCGCCAGCGGATATGGATGTTGACCTGCTCGTCGACGAGCAGCGTGACGTCTTCGATGAGAAGGCCGAGCATGCGCTTGCGTTCGACGGCACCGGTGCGCTCGTCGTTCCAGATGCGCGGAAAATCGGCGGCCAGCGCCCTGATGCGCTCCTGCGCGGGCTCGTCCAGCAGCGAGCGGTCGGCCTCGTTCTGGCGCTCGTGCTCGCGCTGGAGCGCGTCGACGTCGCGCAGCCGCGCGTTCCAGTCGGCTTCCAGCGCGTCGGCGACCAGGCGGTTGTCCGGATCGACCTTCAGGTAGCGTCGGCGGCCAGTTCAGCCTCATAGCGGGCGCGTTGCAGCTGCGCGCCGCGCAGCGCCGTGGCCTGCTCCACGCGCTGGGTGATCTCCTGCTGCACGGCAAGCGCGACATCGATCGCTGCCGGCGCCATCGCCTCCAGCAGTAGCGCGCTCACCGCGTCGTCGACCGGAGCGCCGCGCACCCATTGGCAATGCTTGCCGGCGTGTCGCACGACGGCTTCGTTGCAGACGTAATACGGGCGCAGCCGCCCCTCGAACGGCTCGTAATGGACCCGCATGCGTGCACCGCAGCGGCCGCACAGCAGCCGTCCCTGCAACAGACCGCTACCCTGGCGGGGCATGCGCCCACGCAGGCCGGGTGAAAAACCGGCAGCGTTCTGCTCCAGGGTAGTCTGATTGCGCTCGTACTCGGCCCAGGAAATGTAGCCCTCGTGGGCTTCGGGAATGAGCACCTGCCAGTCGGATCTCGCCACGCGCAGCTGCACGGACTTGAGCTTGGCATTGTAGGCGGTGCGCGTGCGCCCATAGGCGAACGCGCCGGCATATCGCGGGTTGTGCAGAATCTGGAGCACGCGGGAATGGTCGATCTCGCTCCACAGGACGTCGCCCTTGCCGATGCCGCGACGGATACGCCGGGGAAAGAGGATCTTCTCGCCCCGCAGGCGGCGCACGACGGCGCAGGCCGAGCCGGTCTCGCGGAAGGTATCGAACAGGAGCCGCACCGTGTCCTGGATCTGTCGGTCGGGATCGAGCACGACCCGCGCGTCTGGGGTGTAGACCAATCCAATTGGCAACGGCATCTCGAGCTCGCCGCGGCGCGCCTTGTTAAGAATGCCGCCTTGCAGCCGCGACTTCAGGATGTGCAGTTCGGCCTCGCTCATCGTGCCTTTCAGCCCGAGCAGCATGCGATCGTTGAAATAGGCCGGATCGTAGACGCCATTCTCGTCCATGATGAGCGTACGCGCCAGGGCGGCCAGCTCAAGGAGACGGTGCCAGTCGGCATTGTTGCGCGCCAGGCGCGACCCTTCCAGCCCCAGCACTATCCCTGCATGCCCCATCGCCACTTCGGTCACCAGGTGCTGGAAACCGTCGCGGTCCTGCGACTGCGCGCCGGAGAGGCCAGGTCCTATCGATGACGTGGACACGTTCAATCGGCCAGCCCAGCGCCACTGCGCGATCGCGCAAGGCGTATTGCCGCTTGGTGCTCTCGGTGTTCTCGAACACCTGACGAAGAGAGGACTGACGCACGTAGAGGAATGCATCACGCCGCAGATGGTCGGCGTCAACCTTCATGGCGAAGTCAGTAAACATGATTCCCTCGGGTCTCACCGCCAGGGTTGCTTCGGGTGGCGTCACACTTATAGCGGCCGACATCGCCCTTGGTGCCGTTGTAGCTGACAAGCAGGCGGCGGCCGCAATGGCCGCAGCGCAGCAGGCCTGCGAGCAAAGCTTCCCCCTTGCGCACCGGCCCGCGCACCATCATGCCCTTGCCGTTGGCATTGTCAGCGATCAGCCGTTGGTTCCTTTCAAACTCCGCCCAGGACAAACAGCCTTCGTGATGGTCAACGAGCAAGACAGCCCAATCTGAACGATCTTTGCGACGGCCGCGCACGATTCGCTTGCGGCCGTTTTCGATTATCGTTCGACTTCCGGTTCGGCCAAAGGCGTAAGCGCCGGCATAAACAGGATTGGTGAGAAGATTGCTCACCGTCGCATAGACCGGAAGCTTCCACAGCACCTGCCGTTGTCCGGAGTTCCTGGAGTTGAGGTACGGCAGCGCGATCTGGTCGCTTCGAAGCGACAAGAACACCTGGCGGATGCTATGCATTTCGGCAAAGCGGGTGAAGACCAACCCGATCGCCTCTCGCACACGCAGGTCTGGATCCATTTCGATCTTGTCGCGGCCTACTTTCACATAGCCGACAGCTACCGTGAAGAAGAGCTCGCCCCGTCGAGCCTTCTGCTTCAAGGCTTCCATCGAACGGGCCCGCAGGAGCGACAGTTCGAGTTCGCTCATCGTCCCTTTCATGCCCAGCAACAACCGATCGTTTGGATGGCGTGGTTCATAGATTCCATCCTCATCGACAATCACCGTGCCAACCAGTCCGCAAAATTCGATCAGCGTGTGCCAGTCACGTCCATTGCGCGCCAGACGCGACACTTCGATCGCAAAAACGGCACCGACGCGGCCTTCACAGATCGCTGCCAGCAGCTTCTCGAAGCCCGGACGACTGATGCCCGACCCCGAGCGGCCAAGGTCGTCGTCGATGACTGTCACATCCGTCCAGCCAAGAGCATGGGCACGGTCGGCAAGTCCATATTGACGCCGCCGGCTCTCATGGTTGTTGGCAAGCTGATCGACGGTGGATTGCCGAATGTAGATGAAGGCACCGCGCGCCAGGTGATCAGACGTGATCTTCATCGCCGGCCTCCGTCACTGCGGGGACGCTGAGTGTTTCCGACAGCAGCGCGCTCACCAGTGGCAATAGCTTCGTCCGCTCGGACGCTGCTACCGGCACCGGTGGGGTCTTGGGCACGAAGAGATCGAATTGGCGGTGACAGGGTTGCCGTTGCTTCATGCTTGTCTCCTCCTTCGTGACGGGAATCGTCACGCAGCAAGGTTAGAGAGGCATCGAGCTCCAGACGAAGTTCGTGCAGATACGCCAGCGGCAAACGGGGACGCTTCGTCATCATCATCGCCTCCGCCTGATCTTCCGTCATCCAGATCGGCAGATGCGCCAGGGTGCCGTCAGGCTGGCGGATGGTCAGACTGACCTCGTCACCACGACGATTGCGCCCGGCAACAGTAACCGTTTCCCCGTAACGGGGATGGAATCGGTAACGGATAATCGTCTCGCCCGACTGATAGCGGGTATTATGAAGCTGTTGCCCCAACGCCAGGCATGGTCATGAGGCGACGGCAGATGGGATCCACTCGAACCGCTCTCAGGACGAGCCGGTGCAGATCCGCCAGGTTCTCGCGCAGACACCTGTGCATCTGCAAGAGCGGTTCAAAGATACCCAGCAACAGCCGATCCGCTCCGACCAGCTGTCGAACCCTTGCCTCGAAACGAACGCGCGTGACGGCGCCAATCTTTAGCCCCAGGGGACGCAACAAGCCTCGGATGACCTGCTCGTTGGCAGTGACCGCCCTGACGCCAGCCTTGCACGCGGCGGTGAGCGTGCGCAGCCTCTGGCCGGCAGCGGACTTCAGATGAACTGCCTTGAACCAACCTGTGCGCACAATCTGTGCAATCCCCTGCGCGTCATTCCGGTCCGTCTTCACCGTCATCGTGCCCAGAGCCGCTTTGACATTTCGACTCTCGAGACACACGACAGGGAAGCCCTCGTCGACCGGGTGTCCGCCGATCCACTCCGATGTCGCACCGGCTTCCAAGCCACCGCGAACTAGATCGTCCCGCCATCGCTGAAGTGCAGCCGTCACAGCATCCGGGTCACCGAGCACCTTTCCCTGCCACAGCATCTCGCCGGTCTCGGCGATAACGCAAATAGCTACAGCGTCGAGTGAAGTATCCAGTCCTGCATAAACACTCATGCCGATCTCCTTTTGCCAGGTCGGCTCTGAGCATCAGACAAACGTCATGATCCGAAAAGGGGCCAGGCGTTCAGCGAGCTGAACCGAATACCCCTGCTCTTCCGTAAACCGATTTATCTTCATCAGTCCGTCCTTCAATCAACGCCCGGACTCTAATCTTAGATGGAGGAAATTCTCAGTGGCAGATCACATGGACTGTCGGCGTCACGCTCTCGGGCGCGCGGCGTAGCTCGACAGCCACAGGTCGGCCAGAACCGAATAGCACCAGCGGCGGCAATCCCCTTTATAATTCGATGATGCCGAAGTTCACGGCTGTTATCGCAGCGAGCGTTCTGCTAGCGGCGTCCAATTTTCGCATCACATTTTTTATATGGAAATTGACAGTGTTTACGGAAATCCCCAAAATCATTCCTATTTCCCATGACGATTTTCCTTTTGCCGTCCATAAAATGCACTCTTTTTCTCTCGGAGAAAGCTCAGGAACTTCCTCGACCCCACTTGAACTGGAGAACTCCGCCACCCTCAGATGAAAATGTAACGCGGCAAGTTGCAAGCAAGTCATTGTTTTTTCTGGAAATTCATGCTCCCAAGGTCGAGCAAAACTCATGATCGCGAAGCTGCCATCCGGGCCGTGCAAGGGAACGCTAATGCCTGACCTTAAGCCGAACCTCGCAGCCTCGTCGAAAACGCGACGCTCGTCTTTAGTCGTGCTTGCGTTGTTATACGCCTCGCTCCATCGGAAGGCGCCTGCCCGCTTTCGACTCGTTTTCACGATCGGGTCTATTCGGTCATAACTCATTTCGAAACAGCGCTCCTGCCATTGATGAGGATAGGTCAGGATGGGGACCGGATGGTGTCGGACCGGCCTGGAGCGTCTTTGGTCGGGCAGGGAGCCATAGGCGATCCAGGGGCAACCGAAATTACGTGCAAAACCAGACAACAGATCGAACAACTGCTCGGATTGAGCAATGGCATCACTCTGTTCGAGAAACCGGCCGAGTTCCTCGGCAAACGCCACTGTAGCCGCGTTCGGGCAATGCAACGGGACAAAAGAATATCGGTCGGACACTCTGGTTGCCTGCCCTCGAAATCGGGGGGCATTGATCGGCGAGAGTTTCATAGTTCTCTGCTCCGCAGCCATTTTGCCGGATGACACTGACGCAAAAGTTTCCGGCCGTGATGGCTGAGGCTGGGCCCTGTCCTCGGCAGGCCGGAAACCCCAAAACCTTACCACCTTACTACCTTGCATAGATTATGTTTTCGCTAAGCGTTAGTTTTGCCTATTTTGCAGAATTGTAATATTACGATAGTTTAGTCCTGTAAGTTTGTTATCCTATAAAATATCCGTCGAAACTGGGCCGCATTTCCGCGCAATCCATGCCAGGAGCTTCTTTCTGGACTTTTCGCCTGGAAGGCTGACCGAGACATACGTTGCAGAATAGTCACGGGGCTTTTCGAAAGATGTTCTCTGCTTCGGTCGGAGCTTGCATCGCGCTCAAGGCAACGGTGCAACCCCCTGGGGCTGAGGTTAGGGATCGCATCCCTCAAGGCTATCCAGCATATCGTCCAGAGGCAGAAGCGTCTTCTTGCGCAATGCCAGCACAATGGCTCCTCCGCCGAGGTCAGCACCGTGCTTCTGGGCACCCATCGGTTCATCGGATGGCTTAATCCTCACCGCCCCAATGCCGTGCTTTGATCGCAGCTAGCGAGGACGTTGCGAAGTTGCGCGGGGATCAGACAGGCCGATAGATTGCAAGCCTCCATCGCCAATGGAAGCACGCTGCCAGCAAGAGCCAAGGACGTAGGCGGCAGACCCGCGGCCTGTTCGCGGCTGGGATCGCCCCGGCCTGCACCATCCCGCTCGCGCCGAACTGCTCGGTGAGGAGGTTGATCTGCTGTGGGGCGCCCTACATCGACATGGACCGGGACGGCTGCCTCTGGTCCACAGGACCGACGTTCCAGATCCTCGTCCTGACGTACTTCGGCCGCGAAGACCGACTTCATCCGCGAGCCCAAATCCATTGGCGGCGACCGACCAAAAACGATGATATGGCTAAGAGCCTTGGGTTATGACCCCCGCGCTTACTGTTTATTGTCGCCACATCGAAGGCAGCTTTCTGCTACGCCGAGCTGCGCCAGCGCCCTGGCGGAGTGCCAGGTATGCCAGGCAGGCCGTCCACCAGATCGGGTCACAAGGTCCAACTTCAAGTCCACCAGAGAACAAGATCCGGCCGCGCAAACCCGAAAAAGCTGTTCAGCACCAGGCGACGCTTTCGGTTGCCTGATTGACCGGTGACCCCGTGAACGAAACCGCCATCGATCAGGCCGATATCCCCCGCCCTGAGCTGGAAGTCGCGACAAGGAACGCCCTCGAGATAGGCTGCCGAATAGGGATAGCCCGTAGTCTCCACACCTTGCGACTTTCGGTCGGTGACCGTCGGCTTGTGGCTCCAGAGCCGCAGATTGCCACCTTCCTCGGGCATGCTGGGATAGAAGTTGAGTGCTGCGACGGTGTTGTGCGCCACCGCAGAAAGCTCGTAATCGTTCCCAGCACATAACACTTGAGCGACGTCGTCGTGGGGGTCCAAGGAGAATGTGCCGCTGCCAGACCAACTGAGAGCGCGACAAACATTAGCCTGACCGTGCTCCGAACGGGCCAGCCGCAATTCAATGCCCTGTTTGCGAAGCTCGCGCTTCAATGCGTCGAACAATGCTCGGACCGGATCAACCAGATTCTCAAAAAGGGCGTCGACGTACGGTCGCGCAGTTTCCGCCTCTGCGAAATAGGTGGCTGCATCCTTCCTGTAGTGGGATGCGCCGACATATTGTCCGGGGACGCCATCCTTACGCTCCTTGAGACTGGGACTGCCACTGAAATTCGCGGTGATCTCCTCGGCTATTTCGGTGCTGAAAGCTTGCTTGATGTGCAGAGCGGTGATCTCACCTTTCAGGACTGAGATGATCTCCGCAGTGCTGATCGAGCCGGTTCGCTCTCTAATCTCGACAGGCGAGATGGCTGGGGCTTGGAACACTTGATTAGTCTCCATTGGCTTGCTCCTTTAGTGCGTGATCAAGGATGGCGATGCCATGATCGAGTTCGTCATCGGTGATGGTTATCGGCGGGAGGACTTTGATGACGTCACGATTTGGTCCGGAAGATTCGATCAGCAGGCCATTTTCGAACGCGACATCGTGCACACGGCCGACAACGGCCTGCGAGCGGCACTTGAGGCCGGCCATCAGACCGCGGCCGCGCTTTTGTTCGATGCGCTGAGGAAATTTCGCGACGAGGCGATCAAGGTGTTTTTGCAGGTTGACAGCAGTCCGCTCGACGCCTGCAGTAAACTGCCTGTCGGACCACAGTTTGCACATCGCCCCTGCAGTCACGAAGGCGAAATTGTTGCCTCTGAAGGTACCGCTATGTTCTCCGGGATTCCAAATGTCCAGGTCGGGGCGAATCAGAACGATAGAGAACGGACTGCCTGATCCGCTTAGGGACTTTGAAAGGCATACGATGTCGGGATCAATCCCCGCGAACTCAAACGAGAAGAACTCGCCTGTTCGTCCCGCACCCGCCTGGATGTCGTCGACGATCAAAACAACACCGTGCTTGCGGCAAATGCGCTGAATCTCTGTGAGCCATGCTGCAGATGCAGTGTTCAGGCCGCCTTCTGCCTGGATAGTCTCCAGAATGATTGCGGCTGGCTTTTCTATGCCGCTCCCTGGATCCCCCAAAACGCAGTCGATGTAGCCGGCGGAATCAAAAGTTTGGTTCGGATAGCCGTCATAAGGGACACGGATCACATCGTGGCGAGCAACGCCGCCTAACTCCTTGGTTGACGCCGAACCCGATACCGCCAGAGAGCCGAGCGACATCCCATGGAAGGCGTTTGTGAAGGCCATAACGCTCGAGCGGCCGGTATATTTTCGCGCCAGGGCCAGTGCCGCTTCGTTAGCGTTTGTGCCGGTCGGCCCAGGAAACTGTATTTTGTAGGAAAGGCCTCTAGGCTTCAGGATCGAGTCGACAAACAGTTCAATGAATTCACGCTTTGCCGCCGTATACATGTCGAGCGATAGAATAATGTTCTCGCCAACCAGGTATTCGATTGCTGGTGCAATAATATTCGGGTTGTTGTGTCCGTAATTGAGGGCGCCGGACCCTACGAGGAAATCGATATATGGCTTACCGGCCTCGTCCCAGATTGTCGCCCCAAGGGCTTTCGTAAAGACTGTGGGAAACGACCGCGCGTAGCGACGAACGTTAGACTCATAAGTCGTAAAAACGTCGGTGTTCATTTCAGGGTCCCTCTGCGTGTCGCGTCGCGTTCAACGAGCAAGTGATTAAATGCGTTTGGTTTGTTGCGGTTGTTTTCAGTTTCACTGAAGATCGGAACGGTCCGGGCGGAACTTTGGACGGTCGTGACTTCCCATGAATATGTTCGGAATGCCGACACGCTCCTCAAAAAGGTCCGCGACAAAAGGGAGACCGGACTCGCGCGACAGCTCAACTGCTGCACTGACGCACTTCGGAACCTCTACCGTAGTCACGTTGCTCTGCACGGCGATATCTCTCGTCTATGCGTTGGAACGAACTTAGTTCTAGAGTTTTCGGGGAGGCGTCGATACTACGGTATTTGGTAGTTGACGCACCTGCTTGTACCCGGCGAAACGCCCTGCCAACCCTATCAAGCTCAGCGCTAGCACCGGCTCATGGGTGGCAGGCGCTTCTGCCATGCAGCAGCATGCTAACGTGTTGCAGGCGCTCCGGGAGCAACACGAACCATCGTGCCCCTGACCTGCCACCGAATTTTCATCCAGCGGCAATTAGAGCCTCGGCGGGTTGTACGCCGTGTGGCGCGGGTTGAGCAACGGGCGATCGGCGGGAGCTGGTCGGGGTTGTGCAGCTGATCGCCCGTTGCGGTGAGATTGGCGGAATAAGCCGCGGGCGTGATGTAGCNGGAGCTGGTCGGGGTTGTGCAGCTGATCGCCCGTTGCGGTGAGATTGGCGGAATAAGCCGCGGGCGTGATGTAGCCGAGCGCCGAATGTGGGCGCGATCGGTTGTAGTCGTCCGCCCATTCGGCGATCGTCGTCCGGGCATGGTCGAGGCCGAAGAACAAGGTTTCGTTCAAGAGTTCGTCGCGCATCCGGCCGTTGAAGCTCTCGCAGAAGCCGTTCTGCATCGGCTTGCCCGGCGCGATGTAATGCCATTCCACCTTGTGATCCTTCGACCAGGCGAGGATGGCGTTCGAGGTGAACTCGGTGCCATGGTCGGAGACGATCATGCCCGGCTTGCCGCGGCGGGCGACCAGTTCCGTCAGTTCGCGCGCGACACGCCGGCCTGAGATCGAGGTGTCTGGGATCGCCGCCAGGCATTCGCGTGTCACGTCGTCGACGATGTTGAGCACGCGGAAGCGCNGAGATCGAGGTGTCTGGGATCGCCGCCAGGCATTCGCGTGTCACGTCGTCGACGATGTTGAGCACGCGGAAGCGCTGGCCGCAGGCGAACTGGTCGTGGACGAAGTCCATCGCCCAGACGTCGTTCGGCCTTGCCTCGACCAGGATCGGTGCGCGGGTGCCAACCGCGCGTCGTCGTCACCGTCGCTTGCGAACCGTCAGCCCTTCCTCGCGATAGAGCCGATAGATGCGGTTGATCCCCGACGGCTCGCNCACCGTCGCTTGCGAACCGTCAGCCCTTCCTCGCGATAGAGCCGATAGATGCGGTTGATCCCCGACGGCTCGCCCTTGCGTCTGAGCAGGATGAACAGCCGCCGATAGCCGAAGCGCCGGCGCTCATTGGCAAGGTCTCGCAAGCGGCCGCGCAGTTCCGTCTCAGACGGCCGGCAAGACCGGTAACGGATCATCTTGCGGTCGGCAGCGACGATCGAGCAGGCCCGCCGCTCCGACAGGCCCATGGCGGCCCTCAGATGCGCGACGGCTTCGCGCTTGGCGACGGGCCCTACCATTTTTGAAAGAAGCTCGCGCAGCGCCGAGGCTTCCAGCATCTGGTCGGCAAGCAGCTTCTTCAGCTTCGCGTTCTCCTCCTCCAGCGCCTTCAGCCGCTTGGCGGCCGCGGCGACCATCCGCGTGTGGTTGGACTGCACGCCGCCGATGGAGACGAGCGTATCGGCATTTGACGCGATCGCGTCGGGGATGATGTATTCGAGCTTGCGGAGCTTGTTTCTGTCGAACGCGAGACCGGAGTTGCAGTCCTCGCGTTTGGCGTAGATTTCCACCCCTCCCCCGAGATGCTTGCCGAGGCGTTCGAGCTTCTCGATGGGCGTGGGTCCAAAGGTGAGTGGATATCGTTCGAACTTTTGCAGCATGTTCTCTCCGGCAACACGTGATTGAGCTGGAACTTTGGCGGCTAGTCGCCGTTAGACGCCGGCTCATGGCTGCTTTCCACCCAAAAGCGGTATTCCCTTTCGGCTCCCAAGCGTCAGATTTTCACCACTAATAGCGTAAGACGATCTTGCAGCCGCACGCCGCCCTGATAGCACTCCCCGCCAGCGAAGAGCAGGATCTCGCCAGGCGGCATCCCACCGGATCGCTAACCGCCAGCCGAGGCTAGTCCGTGCCGTTTCGTTGAGGCGCGGCGCCAGTCGATCGCGACGAGCGCGCCGCGTCGCGAATGGTGAGACCGGGTTGAGCGGAGGGCCCGGACGGGCGAGTTGAGCATGTGCACACGCTGGAAACGATCCAGCGTGTTGGGCGGGCATTGCTGCCCACTACAGGCCGCAAACCAAAGGCGCAACACCGCTGCGCCAGTCCTCCTCTCCGCCAAATGTCTGGGCTGGTGCGCTTCAATCAATGTCGATGCGGCTATACTTCGACCAAAATAGCGGGCTCTCACTCTTTCGCCAGACATTCGCCTAACAGCGCTGTCCCTTGTTGACGCCGGCGCGCATTCACCCTCTCCTCCGTTGATTGAGCTGGTACAGCTCCGGGCCAATGGTGGGTGGAGCATAGCGACGGAGCCATTTGCCTGAGCGGCAGAGACCTTCGAGGCGCAACCTTTTCCGCATGAGCGAGATATCCTCCCAACCCGCAAGCTGTTCCGTTCGGAGCTGTCCGATATCCGACAATGTCGGATTACGCAACGTAGCTGAGCCAGATCCATCGCTTTGCCTCGAAACGACTTCTCATTTTGGCATGGTAAATGCTTGCTCATCCGCAAACCAGCACGCTCGACCAAGTCCTGGCAACAAGAGACGGTTGCTCATCCGGCTCGGCGATGCCCGCCGATCCACCTTCTCCTACAACGAGGGCAGCCAGGAAGCAGCGCCTTCAAAATGAGGAACAAAATCACTTTGCCTCAAACCTTGCCACTCGTCCCGCGACCACAACCGGAGCCATCGAACCGCGTCCGCGCCCAGATCCTGTCCGGCATCATCGCCAACGAGCGCGCCCCGAAGGCAATCGCTCAGCGCAAATCGCTGCGCGCGATCTACCGCACGCATCCTTATTCGAGGCCGAACGACGGCGCCAAGGAGAGCCTCGCCGCTAACACTCAGACCGATCTAAGCGCCGCTTGATCCAGCACAAAGGAATTTCAGACATGCACCAAGACACCGTCCGGTCGAGAGCTTTCGCCATGCCCCTGACCAGCCCGGCCTACCCGGCTGGCCCATATCGCTTCCGGAACCGGGAGTATCTGATCATCACGTATCGCACCGATCCGCAGAAACTGCGCAACCTGGTGCCGGAGCCGCTCCAGTTTTGCGAGCCTCTCGTCAAATTCGAGTTCATTCGCATGCCGGACTCGACGGGCTTCGGCGACTACACGGAAGGCGGACAGGTCGTCCCTGTCTCCTTCCGCGGCCGCAGGGGGAGCTACACCCACTGTATGTTTCTCGATGACCATCCGCCGATAGCCGGCGGCCGCGAGTTGTGGGGCTTTCCCAAGAAGCTCGCCAGCCCAACGCTCCGAACGGAGACGGATACCGTTGTTGGCACGCTGGACTACGGCCCCGTCCGCGTCGCGACGGGTACCATGGGCTACAAGCACCGAGCCGCCGACCTTGCGAGCGTGAAGGCCTCGCTCGCCGAACCGAACTTCCTCCTAAAAATCATCCCGCATGTCGACGGCACGCCGCGCATCTGTGAGCTCGTGGAATATCACCTGGAGGACATCGATCTGAGGGGCGCCTGGACCGGCCCGGCAGCCCTGAACCTCTGGTCGCATGCGCTTGCCCCCGTCGCCGAACTGCCGGTGCTGGAAGTGGTCTCGGCCGTACACCTCGTCGCAGATCTCACGCTCGCGCTCGGGAAGGTCGTCCACGACTACCTCGAGCAAGCCGAGCCTCGCTATCCGAAAGGAAGAACCCATGAACTTTCAGAATGATATCCTATCGAACCAGCGCGACGACGGAGCCGGTGGCGGGCTTCTCGACAAGGTGGCGGTGATCCCCGGAGCCGCGAGTGGCGTCGGCAAGGAGATGGCGCTCATGGGAGCCGCCAACCCGTGATTACGCTTTAGGCCGCAATAACGATAGGGGAAAATCTGCGCGAAACGGTCGCACCGGTATTGACTTTAATTGACACATCCCGCGAACACTTGCATAAGCCGCATAGCGGTAGTAGCTGAGGGCATGCCGCACCCAATTTTTTCCTAGGGGCGAGGTCTGATCTATGGCGGCACTGGCAAAATTCAGACCAGTTGATTCCGGCCAACACGACAAGGACGAGCTCCGCGAGATTGTCCGTGAGCGCTCTTTTCGATTCGGACGCTACACGCTCTCGTCGGGCATAGAGAGCGATATCTATTTCAATATGAAGCCTACTATGATGGTGGCGCGCGGCGCGCAACTTGCCGCTCTTGAGTTCCTAAAGATCGTTGAGCAAACGAAAGCAGAGTACGTCGGCGGCCTTGAAATGGGCGCGGTCCCCGTAATCGGATCAATGGCGGCTGTCAGCTCGGTCATGAACAAACCGATAAACACGATCTTCGTTCGCAAGGCTCCAAAGGCCCACGGCACAAGGGACGTGATTGAAGGCCTTGGCCCCAAAGAAGATCTCAAGGGAAAAGTCGTCCTGATCGTTGACGACGTTGCCACTAGCGGCAAGTCGATATTGAAGGCGATTGAAGAGGTTCGCCACGTCGGGGGCATTGTGCGTGACGCTGCTTGCCTCGTGGACCGCGACGAGGGAGCTACGGCGCTGCTAGCCCAACATGGCGTAGCGCTGCATTCCGTGCTGCATGCGAGCGAATTTGTGGAACGCCACTGACAATCTCATACAAAGTCTTTCCGGCGAGCTAGCCTTAGAGGACATTCCGCCGATTTGCAGCGAGTGCAAGCGCCTCGCGACTGAGAGCGATTGCCCTTGCCCATCCTCCCTGTTGTTGGTGCAACATATGCTCGCTGCCGTTCACCAGCGGCTTGACGCCCTTGGCTACCTCTCCGAGAAAGGCGCCATAAGACTGAAGGCTTTTACCGATTATCTGGCGGAGGTCGTTCGCATAGCTTCAGAGACCGGCGACGCGGCACCCTGGATTGATCTAGCCAGGCGGTTTAGCGCTCTTTTCGGTCCCGAAGAGGTTGCCCATTAGGGCTTATCGCGCTTTTGCTGGCGAGCAGATCGGCGGCAATGCGTCATGGTTCGCCGGCGGCATGCCGGCGCCATGGTGCGAGCGTAAAAGCGCCGAGCACCCGGTGCTGGATCTCGGACGCGACGCCGCCGACTGGTAGGATGCGGCGTTGGTGCACGCCTCGTGCCGCGTTCCAAGCACGGATGAGCTGCGTCTCCCCATTCCGTGGTATCATGCTCGCGACCCCCTCGGTGGCGTGTCATACAAGCGGGCCCGCGCGAATTGCCATCGAGATAGACCCGATTTAGACATTCCGAATGAACCCGGTCACCTTCGCGTTGGGCGGCAGTTAACAGCCGGTCCCGGGTTTGCCGGGCAGGCCCCCGAACGAACTTGGAGCGCATCGCTGGCACGGCAGCGCGGCGCAATCGCAATCCGTGGAGCGTCAGCCATTGCGAAAGGTGTATCCATAACCGTTGATCGCCGGCGCGCCGCCGAGATGCGCATAGAGGACCCTCGACCCCTCCGGAAAGAAGCCTTTCCGGACGAGGTCGACCATCCCTTGCATCGATTTGCCCTCGTAGACGGGATCAGTAATTATACCCTCGAGCCGCGCACACAGGCGGATGGCCTCCTTCGTTGCCTCGGACGGAAGGCCGTAACACGGAGACGCATACCCCTCGAGCAACACCACGTCATCCTCAACGATTTCCGTGCCAAAGTCGACGAGCTTCGCAGTATGCCCGGCAATGTTTAGCACCTGCGCCTTGGTTTGGGCGGGAGTGGCGGAGGCATGCCGCCCATAGGAAGGAGCTGAGGCACGTCTGAAGATTCATTCCTCACCTCATCATCGTCTGGCGGCTGGTATCCAGTTCCTTGCAACGACCGAAATGCTCAGCCCTTTGGCCAGCTCTGCTAGCGCAGCTGGACCGCCAGATCAGAAAGAGCACGCTTGCGAAATACGCCAGCTGAAGGAGCAACGAACAAGCCAGCGTCGTGACGACTACTGTGCCGATGGAATGAGAAGCGAAGTAGACGGTCAGAGCGGTGCTGCACAGGACCATTCCCAGGACGCGACAAAGGATTTTTAAGGGCAACGCCGTTCTCCTGGTTTTGTCTCCTCAGATCATGCTGCGACCTGGTCGGCCGCAACATGGGTCTGGCAGTTCTTCGGGCAGACGCGGCCGCAGGCTCCGCAGCCAACGCAGCCGCCGGCATGATCGACGACCATGATCATGCGATTGAGCTCGCCGTCGAAATCGTCACCTTCGCCGTCGCAGGCGCCGAGGATTTCACCCGCGTCATCGACGCCGTAAAGATGCATGACCTCGCGAGAGCAGACTTTGAAACAGCGGCCGCAGCCGATGCAGGTCGTGCCGTCTATAGCGGTGAGGTATTCCGGCATCCATCCGGATCCGTCGCGGGTGGTGAATGTGCTCCTCATCGTAACTTCTTCATTGCAGCGAGCTCTCTCTTGGCACCATCCAACTCGGCAAAAACGGCCGACGTTTCCTCGGCAACTTCCTCTATCTCCGTCCATTTTCCCGGGAGATCCTCTGCAAGGTCGCGCAATTTCATCTTGGCAACTGCCGCGCGCAGCTGAAGCTTTCGGACTTTCTTCCCCATCTCATCTAGCTTTGACATAGATCCTTCCTCGAAATCGGTTTCTTCACGCCCGTGCCACGTCGGGATAGGCTTCAATGGCTGCAGTCGCATCGTCGACCAGTTTCGTACCGGCCTCCGCGAGCTTCCTGAACGTCTCGAAGCCGAACCGGTGGATGGTTTCGACAGAGCAACCAACCGCCCGACCGTGAAAAGCAATCTCCGAAGCCCCCATAGCTTTCATCTCAATCATTGGCGGTGTCACCAGGCCGGAGCGCTCCTCGATCGCAAGCCCCACGGCGGTGTAAAACATGTGGAGCCTCCACAGCACGTCCGGATCGGGATCGCCGATGACAGGAATCGCACGGCGCTGTTTTCTGGTGACGATGAAGTCTGCCAGCAGCTCGGCGTCCGATTTGCCTTTCCCACGAGCCGTAGGAGTCTTGAGCACGGATCAGCCGCACGAGGCATCTGACAAAAGGCATGGGCAAGGGCCGCCTCGTCCTCGTTGATAGCCCGGCTGACCGCGGCACCAGACATTTCGTCTTCTCCTCATTTCAATCCTCTTCCTCGAAGCACGATGTCTGTTTTCGGGGACGCCTACTTCGGGCAGACTTGCGCAGCCGGCGCCCGGCTCGGGGCGGCCGATTCCACGCAATGATGTCCCACTGGCCGACCTTGAACACGTCCTCGACTGCGAGGTCTTCCACCCCGGCCGGAATTCGCGTCGAACATCACTTCCGCCGCGATGCGGCCGCAGGTCATCGCAAGATACGAACCTCGAACCTGCTGCAAACATCCGCCCTGTGCTGCATGGGGCCTGCTTGCTGCGGCCACGCCAGGGAAATGAACGAGTTGGCCCGTAAACATTCGACCATCCCCCCTTTTAGGTGTTCTTCTCGCCCGGCTGCGCTTTGGCCCCTTCGGGAAGCTTGTTTTGCGGAGCCGCACAGAGAGAGCCGTAGCAAACCTTCCCACCCCTGTAGTTGGCGAGGGCCTGCAGCAAATCCGGTAGAAGGTGCTCTTTCAATTCGTCCGGGACAGGCTCCGGACCGTCCAGCGACTGCAGTGCCAATTCGACCAGCTCGATCGCGCGATTGTTGTTGCCGTTCTCGTAATGGTACCGGGCGACTGCGGGATAAGACCGGAACTTAGGGCTGTCGCCTTGCGGGGGATTCAGTGCCAGAATGTGTTCGGACAGCTCCTTGCCCATCGCGAAGCGCTCAGCGGGGGGAAGGCGCGAATGGTCATTGGCCGGATGGAAAAGTTGGTCTAGCGCCGAAACCATCCAGTCCTCGGAGTTTTTGTCGATCGCGTCGCGAACCAATTGGCGCATCACGGGCAAGCCGGTCCACATGTCTTGTATTTTGTGGAGCAACAGGTGCGCATGAGCCAGGCGGAAATTGATGTCGTCGGGCATCAAGGCGATGCCCCCTTCGATCGCCCAGAGCGCCGTCTTCCAATCTTCTAACTTCACCGCCGCCCAGAATGTGTCATCGATCGGCTGCTTCAATGCTTTTTCGCGCGCCATGGGCTCGCTTGTGGCGATCCGCTCCGCATCGGCGGCTTTAGCTTTATCGCTGATGCGCCAGCTGCCGTTGAGCACTTTCGGCAAAACCTCATCGAGTTGGCTCGGATGACCGATAAAGGCGATGTGGCCGTCTCGGTCGACCACGAACGAGGCCGGAATCCCAACAGAAAAGCTGGGCTCCCTCCAAAGCTTCTTCATTTCACCTGTGTAGTCGAACGCGATCCGATAGTTCAGATGCGAGCACTTTTCGGTCAACCACGCGTCCAACTTGGTTCGAGCCTCAATGGCCGTTGGAGCGTCTTCATCAGCCGCGACGCCGACGACCTCAAGTCCGCCGTCCTTGTATTTTTCCTGGAGCCGCATCAGATCGAGCATCTCCGCCACACATAGTTCGCACCAAGTTGCCCAAAATTCGATGATATACACTTTGCCGGGTTGGACGTTCGTCAGGGGCTCGCCACGCAGCCAGGTGTCCACTTTGATCGGAGGAGCCGGTGACTTCATCTGCAATACCATGCTGCTCTCCAAAGCTGTTGCCACAGGTTGCGCGACTTTATGCGCGAGCTTGTTTCCCTCTTTAAAGAGGGGGCACACGGGCAGGAAAAGGAGAGCATCGCTCGTCTCGCGCGTCTGCGTGCAGTCAGCCTTCACGCAGTGTTGCCGCATCACAATCCGCAAACACCGTGCCAGCGCGCTCAGGGGGGTAAGCGCATGAATCGCTAGAAAAACCTTCAAATGCCAAGATGGCCCGTTGTATTGAAGCCGACATGTTTCTGCCCCTGTCAGGTTTTGAACAAACATCACGCGCTTCACGTCGGCAGAAAAGCGTGGCCCGGAAGACTCAATATGTATTCGGGCCGAGGGACGAGGCTGATGGACATCATGACAGCGTTGGCTGCCGCCAGGCCCGTCATCATCGTCCGCTTCACGCCACCGGCTGAGCATCTTGCCGTTCCGGTCCCTCAGGCGGTAGCGGATCTCACCATTTGCGGTTGCAGGGAGGCGCTCCATCCCGACCGAGCGCCGCCTGCGCCCTGCCCTCTTGCGCGTTGCGATTGAATTCCTGGCTGGCGACATGGGAGTTGTTCACGACGAAGCCGGTCCTGCTGCGGCTCGCCAATACCGCCATCGTCAGACCGACGATGATGATCATGACGGAAAACGTCAGGATGAGCGCCGGCCGGTGAACTCTGCGGGATTCCTGCTTTGTGTTTATCTTCTGTGTTCCCGGTGCTCAGGTGCAACGGAACCTCGTGGCGCGACCTGAGCGTTGGCGGAATTGACAATCCAAGACTGCTCGGTCGCCACGCAGGTTGGGCGGACCAACGGGAAACGCTGAAGATGCGGCTGTCCGCCACGCGCGTTAGAGACGTTCGGGATGTTCTCGGCGACGGCGCGTGCAGATTGGCTCCTAGGAGCTTCGCGAAATGTGCGCGTTTGCCGCGGCCTTTCTCCGACTTGGCACCAGGATAGGTGACCCAGGGGAGTAGAGCTTCGAACAGCATCGGTGCTGCTTCAAAACCCGTCAGCGAGCCAAAAACAGCGGCAATGGCGGCTTCCCCACTATCCATCTCGTTACGCCACCGAAGAGCCGCTCGCGCAGCCGTCGGCTGCCATAAGCGCCCATCACTATCATGTCGGCAGACGTGTCGATTGCGTGCTGCGCGAGCACCGTGGCCACTGGTTTGCCGGCGCTCGCCAGCCGGTCAACCGACACCCAAGCACCGTGCCGAGTGAGATAGGCAGCGATGTCGGCTCCCGGCTCGGTACCGTTTCCGGTGCAGGTCGCCTCCGGATCGACTAATGCGACGCGAACTTCCTCAGCACCGGCTAGCAGATCCAGCGCTTCCCGAACCGAACGGGACGCCTCGACTCGCGAATCCCAGCCGACCAGCACGCGCCGTGGCGACAGAGTCGCCTCAGCGCCCTCCGGCACGACAAGCACCGGCTTTCCCGTATCGAACAGGCTGCCGTTGATAACAAGGGGTCCGAGATTAATGTCGTTGAGAAGTGCGGGGCCGACGATTGTCAGGTCGTTGCAGCGCGCCCGCTGTCGCACCGCGTCACCGACGCTGGCCTGATCGCAGTAGTGGGTATCGACGTCATAGCAAAGCCGCATAGCTCTCAGCTGTTTCTGAATTTCCTTGGATGTTGTTTCCAGTCTGGCCATGTCCTGTGAAAATCTCTCGATTTGCCTATACCGTTTTTCCAGTGCGGCAATGGCGTGTGCGCGTTGTTCAGGCCACCCGGGGATGCCATCGCCCAGCGGCGGAGGCGACACAGCGAGCGGCGGAGGCGACATAATCAGTACCGAAAGATACGCGCCGACCTCCGCACACAGGCCGGCTGCTATTCTTACATCCTGATCGGAGTGGTCAGCTCCCGTCACAATGAGTATTTTCTTGAAGGCCATCTGACTGCTTCTTTTTAGAGTATGTCGTACCTGTAGGCGCGTTTCGAAGCCGCAAGACTTGCCCTCAGCACGACGGAGACGAGAGTGGCACTACATCCGTTCGCTATTCAGTCGTCCGGCTTCTCGAGCGAGTAGCCGGCCGACCTGACGGTACGAATGACGCTGCCGGGCGAGGCCGTCTTCAGCGCCCTTCTGATCCGGCTGATATGGACGTCGACGGTGCGTGCACCGATGTGGATATTGTCCGGCCAGGCCGCGGCGATCAGCTCGTCTCGGCTGAAGACCTTGCCGGGATTCTCAAGCAAATGCCGCAGTAGGTTGAATTCGATCGGTCCCAGATGGATGTCGTGGCCATTGCCGCGAACTCGGTGGGCATCGAGCTTCATCTCAAGGCTGCCGCAGCAGAGCCACCTGCCGTTTTCGATCCCGTTTGAACCCGGCTTCGGCAGCGCCAGCTTCGTCCGTAGACAGTCGAGCAGCTTGGCCGGCGCGAAGGGCCGCACAAAGCTCTCGTCAATACCTGCCTTCAAGAGATCGAGGTGCTGGTTCTCGGCGCCGGGCGCGATCAGCGCAATTACCGGCAGGCCGCCGGTCCGGGGCGCCCCCTTGAACCGGGCGCAGATTGTGGAACCTATCGCACTTGCTGGCCCGCAGTCCAGCACTACCGCCTGGAGCTCCCGTTCATCGGCCAATGCAAGTGCTTCCTTCACGCCGTCTGCCGGCTCACTCGTGAAGCCGTCCACTCCCAGAATGTGGCTGAGGAACAGATACAACTCAGCATCTTGCGAACAGATCAGGACCAGTGGCTTCATCAGCGCTACCCCAAGAACCACATCAGCCTCGACCGCCTCGATTGAGAGGGCTGGCCATCGCATGTCCTCAAGGCCTGACATGATCCCCTTGATCGAAAATCGGTTCCATCACGCCCGCGCCACCTCGGGATGAGCCTCAATGGCTGCGGTCGCATCGCCGGCCAGTTTGGAACCGGCCGCGGCGAGTTTCCAGAACGTCTCGAAGCCGAACCGGTGGACGTCGCGCAGGGTCTTGGACAGAACGACCAACCGCCCGGCCGTGAGAAGCACGCGCCCGAAGCCCTCATGGCTCATCTCCATCATCGGCGATGCCATCAGGCCGGAGCGCTCCTCGATCGCAAGCCCGACGGCGGTGTAAAACATCTCGAGCCTCCACAGCACGTCCGGATCGGGATCGCCGATGATCGGGATCGCACGGCGCTGTTCCCTGGTGATGATGAAGTCGCCCAGCAGCTCGGCGTCCGATTTGCCTTCCCAAGACCCGTGGGAATCATGAGCCCGGACCAGCCGCACGAGACATTTGACGAACGGGGTGGCAAGGGCAGCCTCGTCTTCGGCGACAGCAGGGCTAACCACGGCGTCAGACATTTCGCCCACTCCTCATTTCAGTCCTCGTCCTCGAAGGACGGTTTCTGTACGGCGACCCCTGCCTGCGCCAGCACCTTGCGAAGCCAAGGGGGAGGACACGTCCTGAGCATCATCTGCGTGCGCAACAGCACCTCTTGGATGGTTTGGGGCTGCGGCACTTTGATCGGATGGATTTTCGCCGAAACAACCTTGGCTGCCGAAGGTCCACCGATCGCCAGACAAAACAGGAGATGACAGCCCTTCAGCGCCTCCACCTTCGGGGTGATGCGGTCATCACCCTCAGTCCGATGCTCCCCGCTCTCATCGGAAACGTCATCGAAGGCCACGACTTCCACGAGATCCCACTCCTCCCGCGTCACGTCGTAGATGGCAAAGCGCTTGGCCGACCCGAAATGGGCATTGAGTTCCTTCATGTCTTGCGTGGCGATCGCCACCCGCAATGCGCCGGCTTGGCGTTCTGGCGTCGGTGCGTGAACCTCGTCAGTGACGAGCGAGAGGCGACGAACGGAGCTCATCTGGGATTTCTCGCTTACGGAGTGGATCAAGCGCCTCAGGCGTCGGCGCGTGCCGGTTGGCTTCAAAAATGTTGGCAACCTCGAAGATCAGGTCGCGGGTCCCTTGGTAGAGGATTGTGAGCTTGTGCTGGCTGCCGAGCCGGTCGAAGATCGGGAAGCCGACCCGCATGAGCGGAATGCCGAGGCGCTGCGCCGCCTGGCGGCCGTGGGAATGGGTGACGAGAAGATCAGCGCCGGCGCCAAGAGCTTCCAAATCGCCGAGATCGCCGATCTGAACCGACTGCGCCGATACTTCCTCCAAAATTTTCGACATGTCGGTCGTGGTGACCGCCGCCGCGATTTCGGAGCCCATGCCGATGAAGAAGCTCGCGAGTTGGTAGAGTTGGTCTGGTTCAGCAGCGATCGCAATTTTCTTGCCTCCAAAGTGGAAATGTCCGTCGAGCAACGCGTCCTGCAACTGCGCCCGGCGACGGCGCACCCCAGCCGGCGCCCGCGCGCCCGAAACCGCGGACAGCAGCGAGACGAACCGGTCGGCGTCCTTCAATCCAGTCAGCGACCGGAACAGCACGTAAGGCACGCTGGTCAACCTCTGCAGCATCTCGGCCGGGCGGCGCATATGCTCACCGATGACGATGCATTGCTCGGCCGTGCCAAGCTCACGGATATCCTCGACATTGGTGCCGCCATAGGTGGTCGTGACCCAGCGGTCGGGCACTGTACCGTCGAGCGAGCCGGAGACGTCCGGCAGAATCACCGGCTTGAGTCCAAAGCTTTCAACCATCTCACGCAAATGCTCTAGGTCAGCCACAGTGAGGTTCCAGCCAGGCAGGATCACGATCTTTTTCGACTGCCGCGCCTGCTCGCCGGGCCGCGTAATCCTTTCGATCATCGCGGTGACAGCCTTGGCCCAGCCCTCTTCGATCGCGCCGTCGAAATCCGGTGTGTTGGCTAGCACCACCTCCGTACCCGCGAGTTCTTCCGCGCGCTTCAGCCTGATATCGGCGATATCTCCTGCGCAGTCTTCGCCCCGGGTTTCCACCAGCGCCGTCGTGCAGACCCCGATCAGCGTTGGCTTTGTGCGGGCCTTGAGGTTGAGGATCGCCTCTTCCAGATGGTCTGCCCCGCCGAGGATCGTCGCCACCTCGTCCATCGCCGTTGTCTGCAGGGGGATGGCTTCCTTGAAATGCCGCACGAAGAGCACGAGGGCGAAGCTGGTGCACCCCTGGCTGCCGTGGAACAACGGCATCGCGCCGTCGACGCCAAGAAAGGCCAAGGCGGCACCCAGCGGCTGCGACGACTTCAGCGGATTGACCGCCGCCGCTTTGGTCTGGGGAAGGATGCGGACCATCGGCTTTCCTCACTCGCCGAAATCGTCGGCCGTCGTGCCGGCGAATTCCTGGACAACATGCAAGGTCGCGGTCTCGCTTTTCGTGCTCGGCAGTTCCTCCCTCACCGCGGGCTGGCAATCCCATGGTGCCGGCTCCCGCACCTGGCGCCAGATCGGGTTATGAATGGCGAGGTCGATCTGGCGTACGAGTTCCACCATGCCGTCATAGCCGGCGTAAGGGTGTTGGCGCTCCTGGTTGATATCGAGCCATGGCGTCTTCGCCTTCAGCGCGATGAATTGCGTGCGCCCGCCAGACAGCATGATATCGGCCTTGCATTCTGAGAGCATGGCGTAAAGCTCGCGCGCTGCCATCTGCTCAAATATGTGGTTGTCGTCCTTGAGTATCTGCTTGATGCGCTCCTTGTCTTCGACCGTCGACTTCTTGACAGAGGTGCCGACGATCTCGATTCCGATCTCCATCAGCGCATGGACGACCGACCAGGACTTCACACCGCCGGTGTTGAGCAGCACGCGCTTGCCTTCGAGCCTCGGCCGGTAGGCCGCGAGCTTCTTCCAAGCGATCGCCTCCTCCTCTGCAATCAACGCCTCGGTGCGGCCGAGGATCTCCGGATCGGCACCCTTCTTCACGAGCAGCTGAGAGATCTGTCGGAGCGCTTCCGAGGTGTCGGTGATGCCGTAGAAGGAGCCCTCGAAAAACGGGATGTCCCAGCGCTGCTCCATCTTGCGGGCGAGATTGATGAGGGCGGTCGAGCACACCATCATAGCCGCCCGGGCGCGGTGCGCGCAGGCAATATCGAAGTAACGCGCGTCACCCGGAATGCAGGCGCGCACCCGGATCCCGAGCCGATCCAGCAGCGGCTTCACCAGCCAGAATTCGCCCGAGAGGTTGAATTCGCCAAGAATGTTGATGTCGTAAGGGCCGGCATCGTCGGGCTCCACCGTGCCGATGACATGCTCGAGCAACGCCTCGCCGGCAAGCTTGTTGCCGAGATTCTTGGAGCCGACGAAGCCCGGCGCATTGACCGGCACCACCGGCAGCCCAAACTTTTCCGCCGCGCGCTTGCAGACGGCCTCGATGTCGTCGCCGATCAGCGCCGTCACGCAGGTTGGATAGACGAAGATAGCCGGCGGCCCATACGCTTCCTTGATCTCGCGGATCGCTTTGAAGAGCTTCCGCTCGCCCTGCCCCATCACAACATCGAGTTCGGTGAGGTCGGTCGTGAAGCTCGTGCGCCACAGCGTTGGCCCGGACGAAGCCGCACCGCGGTTGTCCCAGGAATTGCCCTCGCAGGCGAGCGGCGCATGGATCAGGTGCGCGACGTCGGTGATCGGCTGCAGCACGATCTTGGCGCCATCGAAGGCACAGCCGCCGGCCGCCGCCCCGGGGGTCAGCGGCTTCGAACAGCCCTCTTTGCGCGCCTTGGCATCCTTGCCGCGGTTCTTCTCGCAGGCAGGCTCGTTGAAGACATCCTGGATTTTGGCTCTGAGCAAGGACATTGCGTCGGTCTCCAAAGTCCCTCAGGAAGACGACCGGCCAAAGCCGACCGTCACGCTTAGCGGGTGAGGTCATACGAATAGTCCGTCACGCCCGTCTCGCTTGTCTCGCGATCGAGCTTGTCGAAGATCTTGTCGAGGATCGTCGTCAGGACGCGCAACCCGCCTTGGTAGCCCATGAGCGCAAAGCGATGGTGATGGTGGCGGTCGAAGATCGGAAACGCCAGCCGGATCAGCGGCGTGCCGGTGTCGCGCTCCAGATACTTGCCATAGGAGCTGCCGATCAGCAGGTCCACCGGCTCGGTGAAGAGCAGCGAGCGCATCGCCCAGAGGTCCTTGCCCGCCCAGACTTGAGCGTCCTTGCCGAAGGGCGATGATGCAAGCAGTTCCTTCAACTCCGCTTCCCATGCTGAGGTGCCGTTGGTGGCGAGGCAATGGGTCGGCTCGCCGCCCGTCTCCATGATGAAGCGGGCCATGGCGTAGACAAAGTCCGGATCACCGTAGATGGCGTATTTCTTACCGTGCAGCCAGGATTGGCTGTCCGCCATGGCGTCAACAAGTCGGCCGCGCTCCAGGCGGATTGTCTCGGGGATTTGCTTGTCGGAAATCGCGGAGACCTCCATCAGGAAGTCGTCGGTCGCCTGGACTCCGAGCGGGTAATGGAACGAGGCAGTCGCCTGCCCTACCCCCTCGCAATACTCCAGTGTTTTTCGGGTGTTGTAATGCTGTAGCGAAAGTGTCGCCTCGGCGTTGAGTGCCTTCCTCACGTCTTCGATCTTCGTGCCGCCGTCGTACATGCGGTATTCGCCGTCCGACGGCGTGTCGAACTGGTCAGAGGCGTCTTGGATGAAGGTATAGGACACGCCTATCAGATCGAGCAGGCGCTTGAGCTCCCGGTTGTTGCCAACGCAAAAGCCGTCGAAACCCGGAATGATGTTGATGGTTGCCTCGGCTTCCGTTCGCTCCTCGCCTTTCCAGAAGTGCTCCAAAATGCCCTTGACCGTTACGTCATAGCCGTCGACATGACTACCGACGAAGGCCGGCGTGTGGGCGAAGGGCACGTCGAAGTCGCGCGGGACCGAGCCTTGGTCCTTGGCGTTCTCGATGAAGCTGTGCAGGTCGTCGCCAATGACCTCGGCCATACAAGTGGTCGAGACGGCGATCATCTTCGGGTCGTAGAGTTGGTACGTGTTGGCGAGCCCATCGACCATGTTCTTCAGGCCGCCGAACACTGCCGCGTCCTCGGTCATCGAGGAGGAAACTGCCGAAGCAGGCTCCTTGAAATGGCGCGACAGGTGCGAGCGGTAATAGGCTACGCAGCCCTGGCTGCCGTGGACGAAGGACATGGTTCGCTCGAAGCCCGCGGCCGCGAACACCGCGCCAAGCGGCTGGCAGGCCTTGGCGGGGTTCACGACAAGCGCTTCGCGAGCGAGGTTCTTTTCGCGGTATTCCCACGTCTTGGTGAATTCGCGTTGGTCGGTAACGACCTGGTCCGGGTGCGGACATTCGAAATTCAGCCTCTTCTCGGCGAGCATCTGCCTGTATTCCGGCTCGCGGAACAGGGGCGCGTGGTCGAGAACTTTTTCAGCCGACTGCGGCATGGGTGGTTACCTCTTTTCCACCTGGCCCGCCATACGGCGGCACAGGGACGTCGAAACGTTTCAGGTCTCCCGCGGACAAAGGGCCACAGGCGTTTAACGGCCTCCCGGCTTACGGAAGGCCAGGTTTTCATTCGGCTGCGATCGCCGCCGACGGCTCGGCTTTTTTCTTCCAGGGGGCGTCGTAGAGGTTCCAGACCGGGTTGTTGATGGCCAGATCCATGTCGCGGGCGAAGATGGCGAAGCCGTCGTAGCCGTGATACGGGCCGGAATAATCCCAGGAATGCATTTGACGGAACGGTATGCCCATCTTCTGGACCGGGTACTTCTCTTTGATGCCGGAGCCCACGAGATCAGGACGGATCCCCTCGATGAACTTCTCCAACTCGTAACCAGTCACGTCGTCATAGATCAGCGTGCCCTTCTTCACGTAGTGGCCGGTGCGCTGATAATCGTCGTTATGGCCAAATTCATAGCCAGTGCCGACAATAACCATGCCCAGGTCCTCATATGCCGTGACAACGTGACGGGGGCGCAGCCCGCCGACATAGAGCATCACCGTCCTGCCTTCGAGGCGCGGCCGGTACTTGGCTATGACCGCATCGACCAGGGGCCGGTATTTGGCGATGACCGCCTCGGCCTTGGCCTCGATTTCCGGCCCGAAATGCTTGGCTATCTTGCGCAGAGAGGCTTCAGTCTGGGAAGGGCCGAAGAAATTGTATTCCATCCAGGCGATGCCATACTTTTCCTCCATATGCCGGCAGATGTAGTTCATCGACCTGTAGCAATGGATGAGATTGAGCTTGGCCTTTGGCGCCCGCTCTATTTCGGCCAGCGTAGCGTCGCCCGACCAGTTGGCGACCACGCGCAGGCCCATCTCCTCGAGCAGGATGCGCGAAGCCCAGGCGTCGCCGCCGATATTGTAATCGCCGATCACATTGACATCGTACGGGCTGGCCTCGAACTCGACGTCCTTCTTCTCGAACACCCAGTCGCGGATCGCGTCGTTGGCGATGTGGTGGCCGAGTGATTGCGAGACGCCGCGGAAGCCCTCGCAACGCACCGGCACGATCGTCTTTTCGTGCTCCTTGGCCTTGTTGCGGGACACCGCTTCGGTGTCGTCGCCAATCAGGCCGATCGGACATTCGGATTGCACGCTCATGCCCTTGTTCAGCGGAAACAGTTCCTCGATCTCGTCGATGATCAGTTCCAGCTTCTTGTCGCCGCCGAAAACAATGTCCTTCTCCTGGAAATCGGAGGTGAACTGCATCGTGACGAACGTGTCGATGCCGGTCGTGCCGACGTAGTAGTTGCGGCGTTGCGACCAGGAATATTGCCCGCAGCCGACTGGGCCGTGCGAGATATGGACCATATCCTTGACTGGACCCCACACCACGCCTTTCGAGCCGGCATAGGCGCAGCCGCGAATCGTCATCACGCCGGGGATGGACTTGATGTTCGATTTTACCTCGCATTCGGAAAGGACCTCGTTTTCCTCGCCAGCCTCGTCGCCGCTCTTTGCGACGCTGAGGTGCTTCTTGCGGCGCTTCGCCGACTTGTCAGGATATTGCGACAGCACCTCCTCGATAAGCTTCGCATGGAGGGCGCCGTCATTCTCGTATTCCAGGCTCATGGGACCCCTTTCAAGGTTCAGGGTGACGCCTCACCAACGAGGCGCCGTTTTTTTGAAAGGCGCGCCGGGTCAAGGCCGCGCCCCCAGTCAGTAGCGGTGGTTACTGTGCGGCCGCCTTGGCCGCTTCCTTGACCTGAAGCTCGGCAAGCATCTGCTCGTCGGTCTTCATGATGCCGAAGTCGAGCAGCATGTCCTCGAGCTCCTCCATGGTGATCGGGGTCGGGATGGTGCCCTGGCCCGAATTGGCATGGATCTTCTCGGCCAGCGCCCTGTATTCCCCGGCCTGCTTGGAGTCCGGCGCATACTGGATCACAGACATCTTCCTGAGCTCGGCGTGCTGGACGATATTGTCGCGGGGCACGAAGTGGATGAGCTTGGAATTGAGCCTGGAAGCCAGCGCTTCGGCGAGGTCGAGCTCGCGGTCGGTTTGGCGCTCGTTGCAGATCAGGCCGCCGAGCCGCACGCCGCCCGAATGGGCGTATTTCAGGATGCCCTTGGCGATGTTGTTGGCGGCATAGAGCGCCATCATCTCGCCGGACATGACGATATAGATTTCCTGGGCCTTGTTCTCGCGGATCGGCATCGCGAAACCGCCGCACACCACATCCCCGAGCACGTCGTAGGAGACATAGTCGACATCGTCGTAGGCACCGTTCTCCTCGAGGAAGTTGATCGAGGTGATCACGCCGCGGCCGGCGCAGCCGACACCTGGCTCAGGGCCGCCCGACTCCACGCATTTGATGCCTTTGTAGCCGACCTTGAGCACGTCCGCGAGTTCCAGGTCTTCCACCGAACCTTCCTCTGCGGCGAGGTGCAGGACCGTATCCTGCGCCTTCGCGTTCAGGATCAGGCGGGTGGAGTCGGCTTTGGGGTCGCAGCCGACGATGAGGATTCTCTGCCCAAGGTCGACAAGGGCGGCGAGCGTATTTTGGGAGGTGGTGGACTTGCCGATGCCGCCCTTGCCGTAAAAGGCGATCTGACGCAAACCTGACATGTAGCTTTCCTTCCTTCGTTCCATTCATCGCGGCTGCCGCGACATGAATGCCGGTCGGGCAGCTGTCGCCGCCTCGCACCCAAGGATCTCAAGACTCGTGCCAATTTGGCTGATCGAACCGAAGAATAATTTCATGGTTGCTTTTCAGGGATTTAGCTTGAGGCCAAGGAAAGGATCGTCGGAACAAGCCGTGTAGCGGACTCGACAATGGTGACACAAAGCGTCGGATCGCGAGCCTCAGTCACCCCAATCGTTCGAACCGCAGTGGGCGAACAGCATCTCGACCCTCTAACGTTAATTGCGGGATGGGCGAACTCTTCTGTTCCGGCGAGCTGACGTGCTTGCTCTCGCGTGTCCTCATCGACACTGCGAATCTTGCGCGCCACGCTGGCATACCTTCGATCCACGGCCATCCATACGGGGCCGCGGGCGATAATTCCGCCATATCACCAACTCGAGGGGACTCGGCTCACTTATCGGCGCAGGAGTTCAGTACCGGCGTCATCGCCTTCACATGTTCGTCGATCCGCTCGAGCACTTTCGCCGCGACAACGTCGCGCTCAGGCAGATGCCACCAGTGCTCGTTGACGAGTTCGACCGTCTCGACCACTGCCTTCAGGACTGCGGGCTCCGGAAGCCTTGCACGGTTCGCAAATGCTTTCCATCGCGGTGCTGCTAGCGCCTTGAACGAGCGCTCCCCTCCAAGCGAAAGCGCCATGGCGCCGGCGGGAATATATGGCACGGTCGACAGAACGTCGTAGATTGGTGCAAGCACCGGCTTGTCGCCGTTACCGGGATAAATCAAAGACCAGTTCTTGAGGTGCATGTCGCCATTGCCGGTGATGACCGTCAGCACCAGGCGGCGGACGAATTCGAGAGCCGCCGTAGGCGAGACGGCCATGCCAAGGGCCAAGGCTATGTCGTGATAAGCGGCCCCCTCATATTTGCGCGAGGGATAGACACCGAAGACCTGAGCGAAATCCTCGATGTGTATCCTCTCACCATCGGCCACGCGATCGAAGCGTTTGACGAGAAGGACCTTGCCCTCCGACAGCGTGTTGAATTCTTCGGGAACGCCCTCAAAATCGGACTTCTCGACCAGTTCGCATTCAGGAACCTCCAGGCCGATTGCTGCAGCCAGCGCGAGGTTGGCGAATTCGTTTTCGGAAACGCCTGGAAACGCCGTCGGAGGGAACTTGGCGTTGTATCGGCCCTGCTCGTCGTCCATCGGCAAGGTAAGGCCGCCGCCTTTTCCAGTGTTCTTCATGACCGACAGCTTCATCTGCACGCCGGCAAGTGAGAACCGCGCCTTGGGCTTATCCTTTGAAGCATCCTGCGAAACTGCTATCGCGCTGTCACTGGGCAACGCCCGTACGGCTCCCGGCAGATCGGCGCCCAGCGCCGCTAAAAGATCGAAATCATTGCCTGGCCGCACATTGCCTTCGTGGTGCTTTTCCATCGCCTGGCGCAATTTCTCCTCCGGCAGGAGGTTCGCGAAGAAGGCGGGCAAGGCGCCCGCCAGAGGCTTCGGATCTTTCCGCAATCCTCCCGTCGCTGCCCGGAACGACAGGCTGAAAACCGGAAAGCCGCCCGTCGCGCGGTAGGCCTCATCGAAGTTGAATGCGTTGAAATCGCCCGGCGTCCTAACGATTGTGCCGATCTTCAGTGCGTTCAAGAACACGTCCAGCGACGGGATCGTCTTAGGTGCGCGAAAGACTGGAGCCATGATAGTCATCGTCAGGTTGAGAAACAAAGGCGGGTCGATCGTCATCATCATGCGGGCGCAATAGAGCCTGGACAGCCGGCACCATGACTTGCGGAACCAGCATCATTTCCAGACCGAGCGCGCGAGCGATATTCATGAGCGTCGTCGCACGCGCCGCTGCGGCTCCCTTTTCGATGTCGCGATAGCGGGGACGGGATATACCCGCCAAGTCAGCGACCTGCTCCTGCGTCATGGCAGCGGCCAGCCTCGCCTGCCTGAAAAGCCCACCGATCTCGCGCAGAATTTCCGATTCAGAGTCCATCATGATACCTATAGGATGTATTCCAATGCGCGATGATACGCAAAGGTACTCATCCAGCGAGCAAGTCAAAACTTTAGATCTGTTCGCGTATCATATATAAAAATAATGATATGCAAAGGGATCAATCCTTCTTCGAGGATCTCTCAGACTTTAGCGCCGCACAGCGAACGGCGTTCCTCCGAGAACAGCTGCTATGGCCACCGGGCTCCTCTGATGGCGCCGCCGCCGGTTTGCCAGGTTTCTTGCGGCCTGCGGCCTGGTGCTGCTCTTCTTTTTCGGCCTCGATCCGGCGCTCTTCGTGCGCCGCCAGCTTGCCTTGGCTTCCAGCGACGCCATCGGCCTGCTGGATCGTGGCCAGCCGCTTCTGCTTGTCGCCGGCCCAATCCGGCATCTCGTCGCCGCGCTTGTCCTTGCCGAAAGTCACGTCCTCCTCGGCATCCGCGGCCTCGGCCGCCGCCAGCATGCGAGCGACTTCGGCTTTCAATTCCAGCTCGCGCTTCTTCATGCGCTCATAACTCATCGCCTTGTGTTTCGACGCGTTCGCCTTGATCTTCGTGCCATCCAGCGCGACATGGCCGAGTTTGACCAATCCTGCCGTCTCACACAGCTTCAGAACCTGCACGAACAGCGCCTCGAGCGCCTTCAAATGCCGCTTGCGGAAGTCGCTGATCGTCCGGAAATCCGGCGGATCGAGCGCCACGATCATCACAAAATCATTCCGTTCGCGGCAGGCCCTGGCCGGCTGTTTTCGCCAGCTTTGGGCCATCGACCGCCTGTTGCGTTCCTTCGCCCCCTGTGTCCCTCCAGCATCAAAAGGACCGTCGCGGCGCACCCGCCCTTCCTGCTCAAATCACATTCAATTCCCTGGAAGCCCGCCCCTCAGCGACACGGCTGTACCCGAACGCCGTGCAATCCACCGTGCGGTAGCCACCATGCACGATCAGCTCGGCCAGCGCCTTGCCGACGGCCGGCGCCTGCTGCAGGCCGTGGCCGGAAAAACCGTTGGCGAACAGGAAATTCCCGACTTCGGGATGCGGGCCGATCACGGCGTTCTGGTCGAGTGTGTTGTAATCGTAATGGCCGGCCCAGGCGCGCGTCGGCTTGATCGCCTCGAAGGCGGGGATGCGGGTCGCCAGCACCGGCCAGATCACCTCTTCGAACAGCGGCCAGTCGGGCTCGAAATCGCTCGCGTCGGCGGGACCGTCGGCCTCTTCCGGTTCGGCCCCGCCGGTGATGTAGACCGAGCCTTCCGGCCGGACATAGATGCCTGAGGGATCGACCAGCAGCGGCATGTCGTCATATTTCTCGCGCGCCTCGAAGATGAAGACATTACGCTTGCGCGGTTCCACCGGCAGCACCAGTCCGGCCATTGCCGAAACCTTGCCGGCATTCGGCCCGGCGGCGTTGACGACGATGCCGGCGTCGAGCCTTTCGCCATTGTCGAGGCTGACCCCGGTGACGCGGTCGCCCTGCCGTTCGATGCCGGTCACGTCGGCGGTGATGAAATCGATGTTTTTCTCGCGCAGCGCCTTGCGGAACAGCATCAGCATGGCATGCGCGTCGAACCAGCCCTCGCCGCTGCGGCCATAGGCGCCGGCGGTGATGCCCTCGGCCGACAGCCATGCAAACCGGCGGACAAGCGCCTCCGCATCCTCGAGCACGATGTCGGCGCCCTCGGCCATCTGCGCCTCGTGGTTGGCTCGCAGGATCGGCAGCCCGTCGTCACCGGCAAGGATGAGATAGCCGCCTTCGCGAAAGCCGATGTCGGCGTCCGCGCCAAATTCTTCCCTGAGCCGCCGGAACAGTTTCAGCGTGAATTGCGACAGCCGGATGTTTTCCGGGATCGAAAACTGCTGGCGGATGGAGGCGCAAGACAGCGTCGTCGCGGCGCGGGAAAATTGCGGGTCGCGCTCGACAAGCGCGATCGAGCCGGAAAATCCTTCCTCGCGCAGATAATTGGCGACCGAGGAGCCGACGATGGCTCCGCCGATGATGATGATGTCGTAATGCACTTTTTCGCTTCTCCAGTTCTAGGCGCCCGCCGCCACGTGCGGGCGATGCCGGCATCAACCGGCGGGCAGATGTGCCGAGGGCAACAAGCGCGCCTGACGCAACGCCGCCAGATCAGCCGAGCCGGTGCAGAAGCAGGCGACGGCCAACTGGCGCATGACGATCTCGAAATGCGCGACAACCGCCTCGGTGGATACCCTAGCCGCGCGCAGCACGCCGGCCGCCTGCCCGGCGATGTCCGCGCCCAGGCGGATGGCCTTGGCCACGTCGACGCCGTCGCGGATCCCGCCCGACGCAATCAGCTTCACTGTTGGCAGCGCCCGACGTACCGCCTGCACGCTGGCCGGGGTCGGAATCCCCCAATCGGCGAACGCCATCGCCACTGCACGGTCGGCGGCATCGCGGGCGCGCTCGCCCTCCACCGCGGCCCAACTGGTGCCGCCGGCGCCGGCGACATCGATCACCGCCACGCCCGCCTCGACGAGCGCACAGGCCACCGAGGCGGACAGGCCCGACCCCACTTCCTTGGCCACGATCGGCACGCCCACGCTGCGCGCGGCGCGAGCGATCTGCGCCAGGACGCCGCGCCAGTCGCGGTCGCCCTCCGGCTGCACCGCTTCCTGCAGCGGATTGAGATGGACGATGAGTCCATCGGCCTCCAGCGCATCCACAGCCCGGCGCGCCATGTCCAGGCCGTCGGCCTCGCGCAGTTGCGCGGCGCCGATATTGGCCAGCAAGGGAATGTCTGGGGCCAGGCGGCGCAGCGCGCGCGTCAGCCCCTGGGAGTTGCGGGATTGCAGGCTCACGCGCTGCGAACCGACGCACATGGCGATCCCCAAGGCTTGCGCTGCCTCGCTCAGATGCCGGTTGATGGCCTCGGCGCGTGGCATGCCGCCGGTCATGGAGCTGATCAGCAGCGGCGCGCGCATGGTCTTGCCCAGCAGCGAGGCGCGCAGGTCGATCTGCGTCAGGTCCAACTCGGGCAATGCGCAGTGTTCGAAACGGATGTACTCCCAGCCGGCCGCGACCGTGGCCGGCGCCGTTCGCCGATCCAGCACGATGTCCAGATGGTCGTCCTTGCGCCGGCTCAGGGCGGTGTCGCTCATGCTCGCTCCATCCGTCGCATCGGGCGACGGCGTTGCGTCGGATCGGACCGAGGGCAGCGCGCGCACGCCGCCGCCTCCCGCGCGTTCAGGCCGGCGCACGCTGGCCCTCCCCCGCAGCGTCGCTGCGGTAGCGGCTGGNCTGGTAGTACTGCGCGCGGATGGCCGCCATGGCCTCGATCAACGGTCCCCACGGCGCGGGAAAGCGTTCTTCCGCCATCACCCGGTGCAGCATGCGCGTATGGCCGGCCAGCTCGTCGTTGAGGAACTCCACCACAGGCATAGCCGGATAGCGCTGCAGCAGCAGGATCGCCGCGTTGTCGGTCTCGCCGGCCGACCTGTCCTTGTCGCGTCCATGCAGATCGTTCTGCAGGCGCCCTATCGCGGAGATGAGCCGCAGGACGTGGCGGAACGCCGGACGCGCGCGCAAGGTCGCCATGTCCAGCCCCCACAGCAACGACAGGCAACAGAACACGTTCGTGTAGGCGATCGAATCGATGCCGTTGTGCAGGTATTCGGCGTAGGACCAGCGTTCCGCCCCTGCCGCCTGCGCGTGTCCGGCGCGCAGCGCCGCGCAGTAGCACCGGGTATCGTCGAGAAGCTGAGCGTAGTCGCGACGATCGTAGGCGAGCGCGGCCAGCGAAGCGCGCAGCACAGCGCAGCCCTCGAATCCGGGGAGCGTGCACGGCCCGCCCTGCCCCAGCGCCTGCTCCACCGCGGCGAGCTGCTCCGGCGCGATCAGGCCAAGGTCGTTGCAATCGTCGAGCCAGAACAGCAGCGCCAGTTCGCGATAGAACGCCACGATCAGCGTTTCGTCCTGCGGATCGCGGCCGGTGCGGGCGCTGGTGTCGCGCAGGCTCGGGTGGATGCGCTGCAGGATATACTGGCCGCCCCTGACCGCTTCCACGGCATGCTCGTCGGCGAACCCGGTCAGGGAACGCCCCCACTCCAGCACCTGCTGCAGCGCGCGTTCGGTCTGGATCATGGCGCCGCTCCTGCTCCCTCGGCCAGGACGTGCAACCCCCAATGAAGCGCCAGCCACAACCCGGCAAGTTCGGCCACGCGCACCACCCGGGTGGGGCAATACAGTTCCTTGCCGATCCACAGCGGCGTTTGCGGCAATCCACGCGCGGCATGGCGGGCGAGCATCCACTCCAGCGCAGGCGCCACCGCCTGCGCGATGCGCCGGCGCCCTGTCGCCTCTTCGCTCCCGTCTATCACGTGCAACGCGAACAGCGCATAGGCGGTTTCCTCGAATGTAGACGCGCGACCGGCGCCCCAGCCGCCGTCGTCGCGCTGCGCCCGCAGCAGCGCCGCCAGCGCGCGCTCGTCGCGCCACTGGGGCCTGCCTTGCGCCAGCGCAGCGACCGCGTGCGCGGTGGGATACAGCCACGAAACGTGCCATTTTTCGTTGTCCCATAGACCGTGCGGGTTGCGATTGGCCTCGACGTAGGCGCTGGTGCCGGCGGCGGGCTTTCCCAACATTCGCAACGCATGCAGGGCATGGATGTTGGTCGACACCGAGGCATTGCGCTCGCCGGGGAAGGTGACGAACAGCTCGCCGATTTCGAAATGGCGCAACGCATCGACCGCCGGGTCGCGGCCTGCAAGGCGCAGGACGCACATCGCAACGGCGGTATCGTCCGCATCGGCCGCGAAGTGCAAGGCCGGGCCCAGACCGCGCACGTCCAGGCGGGCGTCGAGCTGCGCGACGATCACTTGCACCGCCTCGGCGAGCGCGGGATGCGCGAACAGACCGGCCAGATGCAGGGTGTACAGCGACCAGCATGGCTCGAATACATTGATCGGCCAGACGTTGGGAAAGACACCTTCGATGCCGCTGCGCGTGGCCCGCGATGCCGCCTGCAGATACGCGTCGGCGCGCCCGACCTGCGGCGTGCTTCCCTGTGTCACGGCGTGCGCACGCCACGCGGCGGTGGCCGCCGGACTGATGCCGATGCTGCCGTCGTCATCCGGGCATACGGTGGTCGGCGTCGTCCCCCAGGCTTCCCAGGAGTGCAGCAACGGATGACCGCTCGGCAACGTCGCCACCGCCCCCAGCTTGACCAGGCACGCTTGCCGCAACGGCAACAGCGCCGGGTGGCGCGGAAACGCCACGCCGCCCAGCAAGGATGCGGCCTCGCCGCACAACTGCGGCAGGATCAGCTCCGCGCCGATCGGCGCGTCTTCCGGCACCGCATGCGCGTAGGGATCGGGCTTGCGCTCGAGGAACCGGGTTGCAGCCTGGACTGCGTCGGCAGCGCCGGGAAGAGGATCGGCACGCTGCAATGCCAGCAACGCCGCCCACGTGGGCGCATGGCGGAACAGTGGGAAGTCCGCGCTTCCCCATCCGCCATCGGCCTGTTGCTGCGCGATGAGCCACGCGTACGCGTCCTGCCGACCGGTGACGTTGCCGTGGAACTGCAGAGCTCGCGCCGTGTCGTAGACGGACGGGCCGACGCTGCCGCCGTCGCTCATCTCGCCCAGCAGGTGGCGCAATTCGGAAAGGATCTGTTCGGACAGCGCGTTCACGCGGGATGTTCCTTCTGCAGACGGTTGACGAGAACCAGGATCGGCAGACGCCGCGCACATCGCCGCGGACTCGGACACAGTGCAGCATGCACCGCTGCCGCCGGCCGATCGCAGCGGCACAGGGTCGACTGCATGCGGACGGGCGTGCTCATGCGCATGGCGCGTGCTTGAACAGATACCCGTTGGCCCGCTGCAGTATCTGCGCCAACCGTTCCGCACGCGGCCCCAGCGGGGCGATGGCTTCCCCGGCGTCGCGCAACAAATCCAGCGCGAACTGGCGCGCTGCCTGCAGCCCCATAATCGACGCGCAGGTCGGCTTCTGCGCCGCCGCATCCTTGCCGGGGGTCTTGCCCAGCGTCGCGGTATCCGCTGTCGCGTCGAGAATGTCGTCGACCACCTGCAACGCCAGGCCGAAACAGGCGGTGTAGCGATCGAGCGCACAGTACAGCGCAGCGTGCGCGGCATCCTCCGGGATGGCGCATAGCGCGCCCATGCGAACGGACGCGCGCACTAGCGCTCCGCTCTTCATCCGGTGCATCGCCACAATCCTGTCCAGCTCGGCGTGCTTTCCGACCAGCGACAGATCCATGGCCTGCCCGCCTGCGGCACCCTCGGCGGATACGGCCTGCGCCAGTTCGCGCACGAGCGCGATACGGTTGTCGCCCGGCGCATCCAGGCTCGCCAGGGTCAGGAAGGCGTGCGCCTGCAGCGCATCGCCGACCAGGATCGCAGTGGCTTCGCAGAACTTGACGTGCACGGTCGGAAGGCCGCGGCGAAGCACGTCGTCGTCCATCGCGGGCAGGTCGTCGTGGACCAGGGTACAGGCGTGCATCATCTCGATGGCGGCGCCGACGTCGTCGAGCATGTGCGCCGGCGTGTCGGCCAGTGCGCCGCCAGCCAGACAAAGCAAGGCGCGGGTGCGCTTCCCGCCATGCAAGGTGGCGTAGCGCATCGCCGCCATCAGCTCGGTCTCACCGTCGTCTTCGGCGCAGAGAAGACGCGCCAGCGCCTGTTCGACCCGCTTTGCGCCGTCCTGCATCCAGATCTCCGGCAGCAGCCTGCCGGATGCGCCGCGCGCCTGCGCGCCCAATCCGCCGAGCGCGGAAACGCCAGTTCGGTCGTCGTGTAGCGTGGAACCGGTCTGCATGTTTTTCATGTCCTTGTACCTGACACGAGATGGCCACGGCGAGCGCCAAGCCGCCGCGGTGTTGCCGGCGTCGCACCGAGCGCGTGCGCTGAGTGCAGCAATGCCGCGCCTCGCCGGCGCCGCTGCCTCGCCACACGGGGCATGCGATGCCAGCTCATGAGAAGCCTATGCGGATTGCCATGGACGGATGTGCAGTCGGGTAATAGCGCCGGCCTTTTTCGACGCCGCTCAGCAACCGCGGCCGCACCCCGGCCTTGTGCATGGTCAGCGCCAAGGCGATGCAGAACTGCACCATTTCCAGCCATACCAGGTGGTAGCCGATGCAGACGTGTGGGCCGGTACCGAACTGCAGCATGTCCACCGGCCGGATCGGCTCCGTGCGTTGCAGCCACCGCGCCAGGCGGAACTGATCAGGCGCCTCGTGCAGCAGCGCAGAGGTCGAGAAATGCAGCAGCGGGATGCACAGATGGGTGCCCGCGGGAATGCGCCGTTGGCCGAGTTGCAATTCCTGCAGGGCGCGACGCGGCAGGAGCGTGGTCGCCGGATGCAGGCGCAGCGTCTCCCGGAACAGCGCCTCGGCGACCGGACACACCGCCAGGTCCGCGTGCCGGGTCGGCACCGCGCCCACGCGTTGCGCCTCCTCGACCAGGGCGTCCCACAGCACAGGCTGCCGCGCCAGCTCGATCACCATCCAGGCCATCGTCGAGGCAGTGGTGTCGTGACCTGCAAGCAGCAGCAGGCGGATATTGGCGACCAGAACGTCATCGGAAAGCGCATCGTCGCTGCGGTCGAAGGCGCTCACCATGTCGTTGATCAACCCGGTGCGCGCGGCATGCGCGCGCGCGTCGCGGACGAACTGGCGCAACTGTGCGTCGATCCAGTCGCGGGCGGCGCGGCCGCGCCGCAAGGGCAGTCCGGGCAGGTCGACCGGGGGCGCGACGATCAACTGCAGCAGTTGCCGGTACTTGCGATGCCATCCCGGCAGGTCCTGCGCGGGGATTCCCATGAGGCTGAAGATGAGCTTGAGCATCAGGTCGCCGGTTTCGCGCAGGATGGTTACGTCGCCGCGGTCGCGCCACGCCTGCACCCGCGCCCAGATGACGGGCGCGAACAGGTCGCCGATGCCGGCCTGGGTCAGCCCCTTGGGCAGGAACGCCGCCTTGATCGCATCGCGCGCCTGCCGGTGCGCGCCGCCGTCCTGGGCAACCAACGTTCCGCCAAGCAATTCGGGCGCGATCTCTTCGATCAGCGCCGAGGACACGTCCTTGTGCCGGAGCAGTGCGAACGCATCCGGATCCACGCAGGTCATCAGGTGTCCGGCAGGGCCGAAATCCAGCCAGAAGTGGCTGCCCAGCGTCCGTTCCGCGCGCCGCAGCAGGCGCGGCAGGTCGCAGACGATGGCGGGAAGATGCCCGACCAGGGGGAAAGCGCCGGGCATGACCGGGATGTCGTATCGCAGCCGGTGCCGACGGTTGAGCGGGTTGAGCAACATGTCCATCAGCAGCGCGCCGCCGCGGCCGCTTCGGCGGTGTCGCCGGCAGGCCGCGCGGCGCAGCTGTTGCCACCGTCGGCGTACGTCGGCACATGCGCCAGCATGCCGCCGTCGATGCACACGACCTGGCCAGTGATGAACGCAGCATCGTCGGAGAGCAGGAACGCCACCAGCGCCGCCACGTCCTCGGGGCAGCCGACGCGCGGCAGGAGCTGGTGCCGGCGCAGATGCCGTTGCATGCACTCGTCCAGCTTGGCGAGGAGACGCTCGGTCATGACGAGACCCGGCGCAACCGCGTTGCAGCGGATCTGCGCATGACCGTACTGGGTGGCGAGCGAGGCCGAGAGCATGTTCATCGCCGCCTTCGACGCGGCGTAGGACGTCTGCGCCGTGTCACCGCTGAGCCCCTGGCACGACGACATGTTGACGATCGCGCCACCGCCGCGGGCGATCATCCGTGGGATGGCCTGCCGGCAGCAGAGCAGCGTGCCGCGCAGATTGGTCGCCATCGTCTGATCCCAGACCGCCAGGTCCAGGTCGAGGATCGCGCGGTCGAGTGAGGTCAGATGCATGGCGCTCGCATTGTTCACTAGCAGGTCGACCCCACCGAAGTGCCGCTCCGCCGTCTCGAACAGCGCTGCCACCGCCTGCGCATCGGCGATATCCATGGCCAGGGGCAGCGCGTGGCCTGCTTCGGCCGCGATCTGCGCGGTGCAGGCGATGGCCGCCGAGCCATCAATATCGGCCACCACCACTCTGCCGCCCCCGCGCGCGATGGCGAGGGCGCATGCCTTGCCGATGCCGGCGCCGGCGCCGGTCACCACGGCCACCTTGCCTTCAAACCGTCCATCGTGTCCTCCTGGATTGCGTTCGTCTTTCGCGGCATGCCGCTCGGCCTCCGCCGGAGAAGGCGCAGGGTCGGCGCTGGCGCGCTCGCCATCGCCAGCGTCGCTTTCGATGATCCGAATGGCGGCGACCGGGCACTGGCTGGCCGCGAGCCGCACGGCGGCGTGCAGCGCCTGCGGGACCGTCGCCACGCACACTTCGGCCACGCCGTCCGGTTCGCGCTGGCGAAAGGTGCCCGGCAGCGTCAGCACGCACTGCCCGGTGGTTCCGCACAGATCCTGGTCGACCACGACGCGCATCTCAGCCCCCCTGCGCATGCAGCCGCACCGGCAGCGCGCGGAACGTCCTAAGGAACGCGGAGGGCTCCCGGGTCGGCTGCTCGGCCAATGCCAGCGTGGGGAAGCGCGCCTGGATCCGCGGCAGGCTCTCGGCCAACTGCACCCGGGCCAGTTGCGCACCGAGGCAGAAGTGGATGCCGTGGCCGAAGCTCAGCATGATCTTCCCGTCGATCGACATGCCAGGACTGGTGCCGTAGAACCGCGCGGGATCGAAGCGGTCAGGATCGGCGAAGGCGTCCGGGTCGCGATTGCCGGCCGCGATCAGCACGCGCACGTCCGCGTTCTTCGGGATCACCACGCCGCCCAGTTCGATGTCGCGCTGGGCGATACGCGGAATGGAGCTGAACATGGCGGGCGCGTCGAAGCGCAGGACTTCTTCGACGAATGCCTTCACCCCCACGGCATCTCCTTGCAGCCAGTGCCGCTGTTCGGGATACGCCAGCATCGCCAGGACCGCATGGTCGATGGCCGCAGCAGTGGTGGCGAAGCCGCCCAGCAGCATGCCCCACAGCATGCTGATCAACTCCGCATCCGACAGCATGTCGGCATCGTCGTCGTGTGCGCCGACCAGCATTGACACGATGTCGTGGCGGGAATCGGTGCGCCTGCGCTGTATGAGGTCGCCGAAGTAGGCCTGCACCCTGGCGCTGGCCGCGTCCGCCGCGGCGAGCTGGGGATCGCTGGCGTGCGGGCTCAGGCCTTCCAGAATGGCGCTGATGCCGGCGACGAGCCCGAACATGTCGTCCTGGGGCATGCCGAACAGTTCGCCGAAAACCAGCATGGGCAAGGCCAGCGCGAATTCCCGATGCAGGTCCACCGCCTCCCCGCGCTCCAGCGCGGGCGCCATGCCGTCCAGGCGCGCTGCGACGATGCGAGCGATGGTCGGCCTCAGGTTGTCGATCTGGCCCATGGTGAAATCGCGCGAGATCAGCCGGCGCAGACGCGTATGCGTCGGTGGTTCCTTCATCGCTAGCGTGGACGCCAGCAGATTGAGTGACAGGCTGGTCGCCGCACGCGGGAAATAGCGCGCCAGTTCGCCCGGCGCCGGTCCCCGAAAAGCATCGCCCGTGGCCTTGAGCGCCCAGTAGATGTCGGCGTGGCGGCTCAACAGAAAGAGGCCCGACGCCGCGCGATGCACCGGATCGTGCTCGCGCAACCACCGCATGAACGGATACGGGTCGTGGATGCACGCTGGCGACGCCAGTTCGGCGAAGGCGTCCCGGCATGCTGGCGTGGTTTCTTGCACGTCCATCTTGGTTACCTGTTGGCTGGCTGATCTGACCGGCGCGCGCCAGGCGCGCCGGCAATTGCGGAGAAGATCGCGATTCCCGGCGGCGTCCGCGCATCACCAGAGCACCGGGAACTCCTCGAACCCGCCAGTGATGATCTCCTTGCGCAACTTCAGTTCTTCGGGCGCCACGGCCAGGCGCAGCGCGGGAAAGCGCTGGAAGATCGAACCGAACACCACCTTGAGTTCCAGCCTGGCCAGCGCCGCGCCGATGCAGTAGTGCGGCCCGTAGGAGAACGCCAGGTGCGGGTTTTCGTCGCGTCCGATGTTGAAGATTTCCGGGTCGTCGAAATGGCGCGCATCGAACGACGTCGCCGGCAGGCCGACCAGCACCTTGCTCTCCGCGGGAATATGCACGCCCGCGATGGTCACGTCGGTCCTCGGATAGCGCATGATGCCGTCCCAACCCGCGCCCGGCGGGTACATGCGCAGGATTTCCTCCACCGCCTTGTCCACCAGAGATGGATCGCCGACCAAGCGTTCGCGCTGTTGCGGATGGCGGAACATGGCCAGCAGGCCGAATTCGATCTGCGCGACGGTGCTCTCGTGCCCCGCCACCAGCATTCCCGCCGCCAAGCCGATCGCCTCTTCCTCGGTCGCCTTGCCCTGGTCGACCGCCGCGAGCAGATCCGTCAGCAGGCTGTCGCCCGGATCCTGGCGCTTGTCCCGCATCTTGCCGCGAATGTAGGCGCGCAGTTCTTCCCAGGCCAGGCGCGACGCGCTGCGCGGGCCGCTTTCATGCTGGTGCGTCATCACCTCGTCGGACAGCCCGGCGAAAAAGGCGTGATCCTCGTAGAGCACGCCCATCAGCGCGCTGATGACCATGGCCGGAAGCGGAATGGAGAGGTGGCGCCGCAGGTCGGCGGGCTGGGGCTGGGCCGCCAGCGTCTCGAACAACTGCGAGGCGATCGCCTCGACCTGCTGCTCGAGCAGCTTGACCCTCCGGTTGCTGAAGGCCGGCGCCACGATCGTGCGTAAGCGGGCATGCTCGCCCCCCTCGTGCGAGACCAACCACCCCGGCGAACCAAGAATCACCGAATCCGGGGTGAATGCCGCCGGCGGCATTCCCGAGGGCCGGAACGCCGCGTCGGACAGCACCGCCTTGGCTTCATCGTAGCCTGTCACCCACCAGCCTTCGTGCCCGGACGGGAAGCGCACGCGGTGGATCGGACCGTTGGCGCCTAGCGCCAACATCTCGGGCGAGGGCTCGATGTGATCGACGCGCCACATCGGCAGCGTCGGCAAGGGTTGTTCGGACATGGTGGCACTTCACTCTCTAAGCGATGGAAGGGCGGAAGGTGACCGGCAGGCGCTACGGGCATCGAATGACGTAAGACGGCATCTAGACGACGTCCTCCGCGGCGTAGCCCGACTCGATTATCAAGATCGGCCAACGTCTAACTGCCTAGGCATACCGCGCGGCGAGATGCAGAACGTTATCCTGCGCCTTCGAGTTCAGGATAAGGCCAGTGTGGCGGGCCTTTGAGCGCAGCCGGCCATCAAGATTCCTGCGCAAGGGTCGACAAGGGCGGCGAGCTGTTTGGTAGGGGGCGGTTTCGCCGAGCGCCCCTTCCCATAGAATGCTATCCGATGCGGATTTGGCATTTGCTTTTCTTTCTTCGTTCCATCGATCGCGGTGTCATCCACGAAATGAATCGGTCGGGGCTCCCGGCTCGCAACGAGGGAGCTTCAAAACTCGTGCCAATTTGGCCGACCCAGCAGAAGCCGCGCCTTTGCGGACCTTTCGGTCGGGCCTGCGACATTCTTGTCCAGTTTCGAACATGAGAGGGTTGCGAATGGGACACGCTTGGAGAATTCGGTCCTCACGGAATCAGGGCGCTTGCCGAAGAGCGCGCGCGCTCATGGTTGCTGCGACAGGCGCGTGTTCGCGATAGCCGTGCCTCCGCACGCAAGAACACGCTAGCGGCACACGCTACGCAATCGCTGCAGTGCCCGCCGGTGTGAGGTAGTGCATCGGCTCGGCTTCCGATTCGTCTTTGCCCAGCCGGGGCGGAAGCGCCGAATATCCGCACCATACAGCACCCGTTGTTGCGTGTGGTGACGAGGCGGTTATAGCGCGCGCCCGATCTTCTAAGACACGGCCTCCGAGAAAAAGGGGGCGGTCCAAAAGCATCTCTATTTGAAATGGCACGCCGCTTGCTGCTCCTGGTCAGAGCCCATCAAAACACGATGAAAGCGACTTGCGCCATGCCCGACACGCGAAACTCTAGACCGTGGCCTGAGGAGACGGTGCCCGTTCCCGCTGAACATCGGTACATCATCTCCTCCGGAGGTCCTTCCTCGGCAGCCGCTTTGCGCACGGCTGGTCCGATGCCGGCACGCCAACAGATGGCGCTCGCGCAATTGCCGTCTACCGGTTCTGTTCAGCGTGTGAGTGCCCAAGAGCCCCATCAAACGGTCACCCAAGCCAAGGTCGGCGGGTCGCTGCCAAATATCGACAATACCCTGAACCAGTTCAGTGACGCGGGTCTCTTGCGTGAAGTCACATTTGAGGCCTCGACATGCTTCCGATATTGGCTACTTCCGGCCGCTATCACTTTTTCCCGGGCACGAGCGCGAGTGATCGATGCCGCTTCCGACGCCATAGCCGTGGGAAGATCGCCCAAGCGGCTCGACGGCATCCAGCTCGCTCAGATCGATGACGTTCGGGTGGCGAAGACCAAGAGCCAAGACGTTCCCATACATCGGGATGGAAAAAGGAGGTTGCGAGCCGCGCGGTCCTCACTTCGTGCCCGGCATACGAGCCTTTGCTCGGTATTGCGCCAGCCTCTGCCAGAATCCAGCGCGCCAGTTTTTTCCTGAGGAGCAAGTTGATGACCGTTCAAAAGAAGGTTCCCTTCGTCACCTTTCTCACGCGTGTTCGCGATGAGTCAGTCCAGGGGCCAAATCCATATCGCTGGGAAGAAAAGACCTCTGACGACTACTTTGCCGGCAAGCGCGTCATCCTGTTCTCACTGCCTGGCGCCTTCACCCCGACCTGCTCGACCTACCAACTGCCCAAGTTCGAAGAGCTCTATGATGAGTTTGAGAAGGAGGGAATTGACGCGATTTACTGCGTCTCCGTCAACGATGCCTTCGTCATGAATGCGTGGGGGAAGTCCTTGGGCCTGCAGAAGGTCGAGCTCATCCCCGATGGCTCAGGCGAGTTCACACGCAAGATGGGCATGCTGGTCGCCAAGGACAATCTCGGCTTCGGGATGCGGTCCTGGCGCTACGCCGCCCTGATCAACAATGGCGTGGTGGAGCAGTGGTTCGAGGAGGAAGGTTTCTCCGACAACTGCGAGGCCGACCCCTATGGCGTCTCATCCCCGCAAAACGTTCTCGAAACGCTGAAAGCCGCCGCATGACCTAGAAAACGTCTCACTGGTGCCATTGCCCGCCCCAAGAGGCTCCTCGACAGGACCATCGCGCTCACCATGCAATCCTCAGCAAGCCTGCTTCAGCGCCAGAAGCAATCCATGGTCGCATCGCCTCAACTCATTGAGTCGATTCGCCTGCTGCAACTGGCGCATACTGAACTGCATCAGTTCGTGGAGCGGGAAATTGAGAAGAACCCGCTGTTGGAATCTGCATCAAGCGATGGCGGGCCTTTTGACGACGTTTCGATTTCGGGAGCGGATCAGCCTATCGGCCCAGGCGCAAACGCCGTTGACGGACCGACCGGGGCAGGGTCGCCTGAACGGCTCGGGCAATGGAAATCACTTCGCAACAGGACCAACAACCCGCCGGGCAATGGCCCTTCCCTCGACGAGTTTGCCACCCTCGCCGAAACATTGCACGACCATGTCGCTCGTCAGATCGCCCTCACTGCGTTCACACCACAGGAGCGGCTGATCGCTGGCCAGCTTGCCGCCGATCTGGAAGACACTGGCTATCTTCGGGCAAACGTTTTGGAGCTGGCCGAGAGCCTGAATGTCCGTGAGGCTGCTGTGGAACGGGTTCTCGGAACGTTGCAGCAATTTGATCCACCGGGAGTTTTTGCGCGAAATCTCAGAGAATGCCTCGAGATCCAGTTGCGCCAGCGAAACCGGCTCGACCCGGCAATGGCAGCTTTGGTTGCCAATCTTGAAATGCTTGCGCGACGCGATTTTGAGGCGCTGAAGCAGCATTGCGGCGTCGATGAAGAAGACCTTCTCGACATGATGCATGAGATTCGGGCGCTCGATCCCAAGCCTGGGAACAGATTCCAATCCGGTGCGTCTGAATCAATCATACCCGACGTCTGGGTCACGCCCTCGCCGCAAGGCGGGTGGCAGATCGAACTTGATCCGGCCACGCTGCCGAAGCTGCTGATCAACCAAACCTACTATGCCGAAGTCACGCGTCAAACTGCCCAAAATTCGAAAGATCAAGCATTTCTCGACGAATGCTTGCAAAATGCGAACTGGCTAATCCGCAGCCTCGATCAGCGCGCCAAGACCATTGTTAAGGTTGCGGCTGAAATCGTGCGTCAGCAGGATGCCTTTTTGGAACATGGCGTCGCCCACCTGCGGCCTCTCAATCTTAGAACCGTCGCTGATGCGATCGGCGTGCACGAGTCAACGGTAAGCCGGGTGACCTCGAACAAATACATGCTTACCCCGCGCGGCGTCTTTGAGCTGAAGTATTTTTTCACAGTCGCGATCGCGTCCTGCCAAGGCGGCGATGCGCACTCCGCCGAAGCTGTCCGGCATCGGATCAAAGCGATGATTGCCGCAGAATCTCAGGGCGACGTGCTTTCCGATGAGGACATCGCTGCCCGGCTGAAGGAAACCGGCATCGATGTTGCGCGCCGCACCGTCACAAAATATCGCGAAGCAATGAACATACCCTCCTCCGTGCAACGCCGCCGGGAAATGCGCCTGTGTTTTTAAATTTGGGTCAAGGCAGCCAAGATCACGTTGCATTGCATCAAAGTGGAGACTTCGTTCATGACCCAATCCGCGGCAGGCGTCGTGGACGCTGTTCTGCACGACTCAGAAAAGCCCGTCCAACCGTCTGGTCCCGCATGGGGTGCGGTCATTTCGCTTTCCTTGGGCACGTTCGGGCTGGTGACGGCAGAGTTTCTGCCTGTTAGCCTGCTCACGCCCCTCGCGCATGATCTCGGTATCACCGAGGGAGCGGCTGGNCCGCAGGATCGTCATGTGGGCGATGACGCTGCTGCTGATCCTGTCGGACGTTCTGGCGGCCGGCGCGTGGTCGCTGGCGGTTCTCCTGACTGCACGCGTCGTGCTCGGCATAGCGCTCGGAGGCTTCTGGTCGATGTCGGCAGCACTGGCGATGCGGCTCGTTCCAAGCCACCTCCTGCCGCGCGCTATGTCGATCATCCTCACCGGCGTTTCCGTGGCTACCGTTTGCGCAGCTCCAATCGGCGCTTATGTCGGCGATATCTGGGGATGGCGAAGCGCCTTCATGCTCGCCGCAGTCGGCGGCGCGGCTACACTGCTGGTGCAACTCATAACCATTCCGAGACTGCCTCCGATTGGAGTGGCTAGCTTCCGCAGCCTGCTGGATGTGGCTAAGATTCCGATGGTCAAGGTCGCGCTTGTGGTCGTCCTGCTGGTCGCTTCCGGCCACTTCGCCGGAATCACTTATATCCGCGCCTTCCTCGAGAAGATTCCCGCGCTTGACGTCGAGACGATCTCGCTTGTGTTGCTTGCTTTTGGCATCGGCGGATTCTTCGGCAATTTGGCCGGCGGGCTTCTAGCCGAGTACAGTCTCAAGGCAGTCGCGGCCCTTGCACCGCTGCTCATAGCGATAGCCGCTGTTTCGCTGCTGACGACGGGAGCATCGGCCTTCGCCTCGGCGATTGCGGTTGCAGCGTGGGGCTTTGCCTTCGGCGCGGTGCCGGTGGGATTACAGACGTGGATGGTGCGGCGGGCCGTTCCCGAGCAGGCCGAAAGCGCCGGTGTGCTGATGGTCGTAGCATTCCAAGTGGCAATCGCAGCCGGCGCGATTTTCGGCGGAGTATTGGTGGACAATGCCGGGATTACCAGTGCCATTGCCTACAGTGCTGTTGCCACGTTCGCCGCCGCCCTGACAGTGTTCCTGCTCGGCCCGAAGCGCGAAACCTAGACCGCCTGACAGAAGAGGCCTCAGCAGCGCAGCGGGACGAGAGATGCGATGCACGGCGCGGCGCGGCGCGGTCCTCCGCACGATTACGCATGGACCAGCGCAAGCGCCTCGCCGGCTTCACCTCCGGGCCACGCGACCTTCGCCGCCAGACACGCGAACCTCGCCGGCACCGGTTTCCATTTGGCGACGGTGAGCGCTGCCGGCGCGATGGAACCCTTGCTGGCGGTCATATCCTTCACGACAAGCCGGGATTCTGGGCAAGCGACAGCTACGCGCCGGCCATGCCCGTCAGAACGCCGGTGACGATGCCGCTCGATAGCGCAGACAGGTCGCGAATTGCCAGTCGTGTCAACGGCGGCCGGATTATCGTCGACCGCGCTATCTTGTTTCGGCCGCAGACTATCGTTCGGCAGCTTGATGATGTTGACCACATAGCCTAGGAGCTATATATGACTTGGGAAGTCGTTTTTGGCGATGAGTTCGATAGGGAGTTCGAGGCGTTGCCCCAGACAGTCCAAGATGAGCTATTGGCCTCGGCTAAGCTGCTCGGTGTGTTCGGGCCCCAGCTGGGGCGACCGCATGCGGATACCTTGAATGACTCGTCGTTCGCGAACATGAAAGAACTTCGCTTCGACGCTGATGATGGTGTCTGGCGGGTTGCGTTCGCATTCGACCGGAAGCGGAAGGCGATCCTGCTCGTCGCCGGCGATAAGTCGGGCGTGAGTGAGAAGCGCTTCTATAAAAGTCTGATCGCCAAGGCGGACAAGCGCTATCAAGGGCATCTCGACCGTTTGGCGGCGGCGAAGAAGGAGAAGAAGTGATGGGACGCAAGCTTGACGACCTAATCGCTGCGCTCCCCGAGGATCGTCGGGAGCGGGTCGACGCGCGTTTCGAAGAGTTAAGGGGAGAAGTCGAGAGTCTCGGCGATTTGCGGCGTGCCGCTGGAAAGGCCCAGGCCGAAATCGCTTCGGTCCTCAAGATCAAGCAGCCTTCGGTCTCGAAGATCGAGAAACAAGCCGACATGTACTTGTCTACTCTTAAAAGCTACGTCGAGGCGATCGGGGGGCAACTCGAACTCGTCGTTCGCCTTCCCTCGCGCGCGCCCCTCCGTATAGAGCGGCTCGGCGACGTCGTGGCTCCCAAAGCCGTCTCCGTGCGTAGCGTTAAAAGAGCGGCAGGTGGACGTAATCGCACAAAGGCCGCACGCGCCGGCTGACCTCACTCTGTTTCGGCTAAAGACTACCGATGGGGCGAGATGGTCTCGTCGATGCAAGGAGTAGGTATGAGCAACGTCCTAGTTAAGCCAAAGACCGACCTGCCCGCCGTCACACTGCCCGACGTGACCCCTCTCTCCTCGCCCATGCTAGCCCAACTTACCGCCGCGTTGGGAGTCCCCCGCAATGTGCTCGCCGAGGACGACCAGATCGCCCATGCTTGGTCCCAGCTCCCACGCCTGATCAAGAAGATCCCTCCGCACCTGCGCGATGAGCGGATCGTCAAAATGTGTGTCGCCGTCGCCAGCGGTCTGTTCGACGCAGCGATCAACTACGTTTGGAACGCGGCCGTGGTGGAACTGCGTGACAAGGTGCGACGGTTCGGCATCAACGTCGTCCCTCAGATCCTCGACGACAAGTCCTTCGACGAGGACACGCTCCTCGACCTCAAGGACGCCGAGCTGCTCGACCTCTGCCGTAAGCTCAACCTGATCGGTGACGACGACTTCTTTTTCCTCGACCAGTGCAGGGCCACACGCAACAGTTTCTCTATCGCACACCCAGCTGCGGGGACGGTCGACGAAGACGAGTTCCTGAGCTTCCTAAGCCGCTGCCAGAAGCATGCGCTCTCGAGCGCCCACACCCTAAGGGGGTGGACACAAAGTCCCTGCTCGCCGCGCTGAAAGCAACGAAGTTCAAGAAGGATCAACGACAAGAATGGGAACGCCGTATCCAGGAAACATTCGAGGCCCAGCGCGAGCTGATCTTCGTCATGTTACACGGCATCTACTGTGACCCAGCGTCGGGAGAGGAAGCCCGCCTGAACGCCATCGCAACCTGCGAATCGTTCAGTAACGACCTTAGCCCCCGGACCAGGTCGGCGCTGGTGGATCGACACCAGGACTATAAGGCAAAAGGCGACGAAGCTCGTCAGAAGGCTTCGCTGCAGTTCTTCGAGACGCTGGGCCAGTTGTCGCTGCTGAGCGAAGCCGAGGTTCACAGTATCTTCACATCAGGGAGTAGGAAGCTCTTAAGTGTGCACAATGGCTGAGATAACTTCCACAACGAGCCGCCCTTCGCCGATCGGCTCCTCAAGCTGTCGCGGAAAAACCGCGTCCCGGAAACAGCGCAGGCCACTTTTGTGGAGGCAGTCGTGACGGCAGCGACTGGCAACTCATACGGCGTCTCGAACGCGGCGTCGCCATCCTACAATGAGATGGTCAAGTCGTTCTCGCCAAACGAGGTCAAGCTGATGCTGGATCTACCGAAGGCCTCAACCCTCGTCGCAAGTCGCATCAACCTGAACAGCGGCTGCGAGAAGCGGTTCCGCTCGCTCGTCGCTCTCGTTGATGCCAAGACGGTTCCCACGGCCTCGAAGAGCCTTTACGCAAAATGGGTTCCTAAGCCTTGATTCGCTGCGTTCCCGCTGACCCTGTTTCGCCCCTAGACTACTGTATGTAGGTGACCGGCAACCCGCTGGTTCGCAAAAAGGGGACGGCGAGGTTGAACGAGGAAGAACCCCCGGGATCAGGTCCCGTCGCCAAGGCGTCGGTCTTCTTGTCCAAAGCCCAGAAGGCACCGAGGCGAAGGACGCACTAGGCATGATCGAGGCGCTTCATGCGAGTGGCTACCTCGCCGGTCTGAAGCGTATGCTTCAGTCCAAATGGTCCAAACTGCCTGCGGCCGATGTCGACGATAGCGTCGCCGAGGCGGTCGAAGGCGCGTATTCCGCTGTCTCGACAGGACGCAGGGTCGGCAGCATAGGTGCCTAGCTCTGGAAGGCGGCTGACAACATCGCGAACGACCGATGGAACCGCGGCCACGCGCCATCGCTGCCAGCTGCTTGCTCAGCTCTGCGTTTGGTATCGGATACCACTCCATGCCTGCAGCATTGGCACGACGATGCGCGCCAGCTTTGCTTCGCCCTGCAGAAGATCGTGAACGTTGCGCTCGAACACGCTGCCGGCGCCCTTGGGCACGACAAGGCCGAACGTCTTCATCAATCCGCGAATTTGGTTGGATATCTGCAAACGCATCTTGAGAAGCTGGCGCCGCGCGGTGATCAGCGTGCGGATCAGCATGCTGTCGAAACCTTTGACCCGAACCTCTCGGTAGAAGCCGACCTCGGCCAGATGTGCCAGGCCATCGGCATCGTTCGCATCGGTCTTGTTCGCGGCCATGTCGAGCGCGGCCTTGGCATGCCGCGCGTCGATGCAGATCACCGGCAGCCCCTCCGCCGTCAGCGCATGGTAGAACCACACCGACAGCGGCCCCGTCTCGAATACCACCCGCCGCACATCGGGTGCGCGCTTGCGGATCAGCGCCGCGAGTGTTGCGGGTCGGACGCGCACTTGCCCCCACATCCTTTTGCCGTCCTGCCGGATCGAAATTGCCGTCTCTTTCATGGATACGTCGAGACCGATATACTGCTCCATGGCTGTCCTCCGTTCGATGCCTGGGCCCGGTGTTCATCGTGAGCCCGTTCTTCATCCTATCGGGGGACAGCCAGCCGGCCAGATGTTCGAACATCGCCGCTACATCTCAGGTGGCCACCGCTTCCGCGATTACTTCATGTTCGTGCATGAGGCGCATTGCAGCCCGGCGGCTGTGGGGCCGGAAGCGGACTGGCAGCTTCTTTCATGCTCGAAGCGATTGCAGACACCAACAGGATGCTCGCGGCCCGGCCTGATCGAAGGCCCGGACTAGAACAGCGGATACCAAAAAGGTCGTGCCAAACCATTATTGCGTCACGCGTTGGCTTAGGCTTTGCTTCTGCCGTATGCCAGTATTTTTTGTCCCGTTCGAGGTATGAATTCTAGTGACGAAGACGGCGGCGAATGCCCGCCTCTGTGTCCTGCTGATCGGCTTCACGCTCATAAGACCTGACCATCGACATCAGCAGCGAGGAAGACACAAAGGGATGTGTGAACTGCAACGCGTCGGCCCATTTGCGATACTTGTCCGCAAGCTCGCGTTCCTGCCCTCCGCCTTCGCCTCGCCAGTGGACGCCGCGTGCATTGTAAAGACCAGTGTGCGCCCCGTTTGAAAGGCACTCCGATTGGAGGTCTTCCATCACGTCGCGAACGATTTCGTTCGGCCAAACCTCATCCTCTCCCGCTGGTGCGCCTGAGAAAAGTTTGCCAAGACAAAGATCGGCTATATCGCCACGGTCGAGTTCGGCGCACGCTTTGCGTACAGTAGAAACCCATTCGCTGAGCTTTTCGCGCTGTTCTTTTTCAGTAGGCTTGCCCTGTCCGGGAATTCGTTCCAGCGCTTCGAGCAGGCGGTAGCCGCGTGTCGCGAGATGCTCACGGCCTTCCCCAACCCGGTATTCGGGAGGGTCTTCACCGCGATCTTTACGCTTGTACGCCCAGGCGACCGCCTGGACGAACATGTCGGGGTGGTCCTCAACATAGCGTTCAAGATTCGGTATTTGATGCCCGTCGCCGCCACGGAAAGTTCGGGCGAGCACATCGATGTAGGCGAATTCCAATCCGGCTTTCTCTTCGAGCGAAATATCCGGGTTGCGGTCAAGCAACTGGAAGGCCCGCTGAATGTCGTAATCATGCAGCTGATATTCCCCGGGCTTGTCGTTCCCTCCCTGCGCCATGCCCGAGAGCATCTGGACGAGAAGAGGTGGGCGAATCTCATCCAGCTTGAAGTGCAAAGCCGCAAAGGCAGCGCGGGGTCTCTTGGCTTGGAGAAGACGGCGCACGCTCTCGTTGTTCTCATCCGGCGCATCAAATGCGTACTGAGGCACCACATCGCGCCAATAGGTAGCGCGCGCCTCGGCCGACAGCTGATCCACAAGTTCCCACGTCGTAAGCCGGTAGGGAGATAGAAGCAGGAGGCGAAGAGCCTCTTCTTCTGTTAGCATTGAGCGCAAGTTCGTGTAGAGGGCCCCACGGCGATCAGCGTCCATCGCCCAAATTGCCCCTGCGGCGATGCCGTCCCTGCCGGTTTCGCCCCTGGGCGGACGCAGGGACCGCAAAACGAGGTCCTGGATCTGATCTTCATTGAGGATGCCGCTCGCCAGATACGCGCCGATCTGACGCTGCGAGCTGCCTTTGGTCGCGAGATCAAACACACCATCGAGGCTGCGTTCCTGGACGACTGCCGTCAGTGCTTCAGTACGAAGCTTCTCGACGCGTTTCTCGCGCGCCTGAAAGTCGATTTCTTCTTCGGCGAGTTCGTCGGCCGACTCGTCGACCCAGCCCTGACGGAAAAGCCATTCGTGCTGATAGACAACATCCGTGGGCCGCATCGCTTCGTAGATCGCCTTCGCGGTTTTGGAGAGACTTGCGTGCCCTTCCTCATCAGCTTTCTTGCGGCCGCGCCGGGAGAGCACTGTCACACGTAACTTTTCGCGAACCTTGGCGATTTCGTCATCGTTGGCGCCGCTCTTGCGCCACTCGTCGATGATTTCCCAGACCCGCACCTGAAACTCAGGCCCAAGCGCATGAAGTCTGCCGATGAGATCACAAAGCATCTCCACTGTATAGAATGGTCTGCTCAGAGCGATCTCTACCATTTCGAGTACGAAGGCGTTGATTGGGCCCCGTGTCTTGAAGGGTTCACCAAAGCCATAGCCGTCGGGCCGCCACTTGGGCTTGTGGCTATAGTCGCCAACTCGGCTGCCATAGTCCCCAAACTGCTGAAGGCAGATTTGCCAGCCAACCGCAGGATGCTTTTCCAGCAGCATGTGAATAGCCTTGAGCCGCGCGTCATGATCGGCTGCGGTCTGCGGCATCCACACGCGGAAGATCGAGCCGAGCGAGTTGATAGGCTTGTTCGCCCAGTTGTCGTTGATTTCGACTTCTGACAGCTGACCCAAAGTCTTCACGACACGCGAGAAGGTCGCAGAGTTCCATGCCAGTCCCTCCAGAGCCCAAAGCAGGCCGGTGCGCGGGCAGGACGAACCGAAGAGACCAGTGTCCGCTGGCCGGAGTAGGCCCAACGTCTCGGGGTGAGCAGCGCGCAGATCACGTTCGATAATGAGATCGGAAGAGCGTCGTGTAGGGAAANTAGGCCCAACGTCTCGGGGTGAGCAGCGCGCAGATCACGTTCGATAATGTCGAGAAAAGCACCCGGCGCCGCCTCGGCATAAAGCGGAAGGTCGCGATCATTGGCTTCGAGTTTGCGCGTGGAGATCGGTTCGAGAAGATCTCTTATCAGCTTCGCGGCAGCGAGATCGCCATCGAACCCCAGGCGCATGCCGAACAGGTTCTTGCCGTGAACGGCGAGCAAGACCAGCGTCTCGGAGATACCTTCGCGCACAGCGCCCGAAAACTCGCGTTTCTTGCCGTGCATCGATGCCGCCCAGCGGTCCTTATGTGGAAGGTCAAGTGCAGGATCGTCTTCGCCAAGCACCATGCGGGCAATGTCAAAGAAGCGGTCGAGGTGGGCTTTGGTGAACGCACCCGCGATCGCGAAGAGTGAGTCGATCTTAGAGATAACACCGCGATAGCCCCCGATCGACCACACAGGGGCGTCGTTCAGCTGTGCAAGCTCCTGGACGCGCTTTTCGAGATGCTCAAAAGGAACATCACCGGCAAGTAGTGACAGCGCTGTCTGGTCTGCCTCGTTTTGGGCATCCCATGCGCCAAGCAGGACCAGCGGGATGAGGCCGGACGACGTCTCGTGATCCTCGGCCCATATAGGTATGCGGATCGCCGGGATTGTCGAAAGCTGACGGCGCAAGACAGTCAGCGAGCGGCCCGATGCATTGGCGAGTGACGTCAAGTCATCACGACCCTTGCCCATCGCCTCGAGGGCTTTATTGAAGGCCTCGTAGCCAACAGGCTCCAGCACGATGTCGGGGTCAGAGTTGGTGGCGTTGCGCGGATAGACAACGATGGTATGCAATGCGGTACTGTAAGGTCCAAACTCGCGTTCGACCTCACGTGTATGCGCAACAGCGATGAAATCGGTAGTGCCTTGCGCAAGCTTTGGCAGCACGCCCGGCTCGTCAAAGACGAGCACGCGGTCCTTGTGTCGTTCCAGTTCTGGCTCGGCCAGAACCTGGCTGAGGAAAGCGAGCGCTTCTTCGACAGAGTCGGCGGCAATCACAAGGGGTTCGGAACGGTCTGTCGCCACGAACCCTTTAATCCTGTTACCCCAGACCTTATTGGCTATACTGAACAGCGACGGATGAAGCACAGGGGCTGTAACGTTGGCCCAATCGCTCCAGCATCGATCCAGCGTTCGTACACCACTTGAAGGCCGGGCCGTCTGGTTCGCAAACCATGTCTGCGCCGCAAGCGACTGCTCCATCCACTGTTCAAGGTCGCTGGCGTCGTAGGCGCGAACGTCCTTCCAGAGTTTCTTCGCTTTCATGGCGGCAATCCATGCAGTCTTGCCGGGCCAGCGGCGCGGCGTGACGAAAACGAAGGTGTTGTCGTCGCGATCGGCCTTCTTCGTCGCCTTCACGCTCTTTGCTAAGTCGCCGTTGGCCTTGTCATTGATGTCAGCGGTGACGCCAAATTCCCAGCCCGACGTACCAGCCGGAATCCAAGGGGTACCCGAGCCAGCCTCAATGAAGCCATCCCAACCAGGACGCTCGGCATCATCGTTGCCGGGGAAATCGACCTTCTCAAGATCGTGCCCCGTCGAATGGACAAGTGTGCGCAGCAAGATTGAAAGCTTCGTGCGCGCTTGGATGGTTGTCGTGAACCAGTTCACAAGGTCGTTCGCCTGCACATTCAGGAATGGCGTCACGTAAGCGCGCGCGTTTTGCGCAGTGCCCGCGGCCTTGCCTGCATGGGCATCGTATGCGCTTTGCAGATCGAGGATCGTCTTCGCAGGAACGCCAAAGGCCCGCTCGATGCGCATCGCCATGTCTGGCGTCGCCGAAACTTTTCCATTTAGGAAGTTGGACACACCAGGGCGACTGATACCGAGCAGCTTAGCAGTCTCTGTCACGTTCACCGCTAGGTTATTGAGGATATTTTCCCGGACATACTGCCCGGGATGCAGAGGAAATTTTATTTCAGCCATGGACTGATTATAGCAGTTGCGTTATGTGTAACGCAACACCTTACAGAACTCGTTCGATGGAATTGGCCAACAGGCCGGCGCGCCCCGCGACCGGCGTCCTTTTGCCACCTGCGAGGTAGCTTCGAGCTTGGTCGCTGAGCGGCACAAATAGATTCCTGTTCGGGGCAATTTCGGAAACGCGCTCAAATACCCCAGAGGAAATCAGAAATGGCAAAACGTGACCCGAACAAGACCGCCCGCAATAAACGGGACGTCGAAATAACGGGAGAACTGAAGGCGCTATGGCCAACCGTATCTGCAGACACCGGCATAGCTGACCAGCAGTCGTTCAACGCTCTGATCGGTGGCAAGGCGGCGACATTCATCGACCTTAAGAATGCCGTCATCAAATCGGCCGATGAATACACCTCCCTCTATCTGTCCGGGTTCAAAAAGGCCCGGGAGAAAGACGGATGGTCGGCCGGCGGAAGCCCGTTCAGCGCCGACACGCTGGACAAGAACTTCGCCACGTTGACGAAGTCAAAGGCGGTTAAGAGGTATTTTCTACTTTTTCTTCAGCGTTCGTTCTTGCGTCACTACGACGAGCTAGTTCGGGAGCGCCCGTCGACGGCCGATGCCGAGGTCTGGATTGGCCAAAATAATAATGACTATGGCATCCTGATCACGCCTAGGTACAAGAACGGGGAGTGGGAAAACGACCAAAGCGAGATTCGGCACTTTCCGAAGTTGTACTGGACGATCGGTCATGTCTTGAGCTCCGGCCTTGTTGTTCAGAAAGACCCTAAGCCTCTTACCTTCGCTACTGTCGACGACTACCTACAGTTTTTTATGAAAGTGTTGGTGAGGCCGTCCGGGTCTACGTATGAGCGAGAAATTGCGAAGCGCTATTGCGACTATGTGAAAGCCCAGGAAAAGCCGGAGGACGTTCCCCTGCTTATCCCGGAACTTCGCTACAACGGCAAGGACAAGAAGCACAAGTATCGGCTGGATTTGTGCATCATAGATCCCGTGACCCTAAGAAAGGTCGGCATCGAGCTTTCTCCATGGTCCACCCATGGACTGCTCAAAGGAACTGCCGGGAAGACCCAGAAACAGATAAACGAGGAAGCGCTAGCGAATTTTGAGAAGGAAGCAACCAAGATGCGAGAATACTTTCAGAAGCACCGCATAACAACGCTAATATATACCGACACTAGGCTCGCCGCGATTGACGCGGTGTTCGAAGAGATCGTAGTCTACCTCGGCGGGGGCAACCAAGTGAGCCAATTAGAATTCGATCTGATCAGCGAATTCCTGTAGCCAGTGTTGCCAACGGTCTAAGAAAAAACCTAAGAGCAATTCCAGGAAAAGTGTGTAACTGTTTTTCCACAGGAATGCGTAGGCCCCGGCATAGCCGGGGCCTTTCCGTTGCTGCTGGTGAAAACTCTAAAGTTTCGCCCCACATGAAATTCACTTCGCATTCAAGGCTTGCTGAGAGGATAAGCAAGATGGCCAACGAGAACGACGAGGATTTCGACAGCGAATCCGACGAAAACTCGGAATATCCAGCAGTCGATGACATCGATTGGAACGCCTTTCGGCATGCGTTGGGCTCCCTAGGGCTCTTCGACGATATGTTCCTGGCCATGCAAGCGAACAACCTGGCGATGGTCGACCAATTTATTTCCGGAATAGAGCAAGAGGTTCTGGAGGAGGATATCGAGGGCCGGGACTACGGTCGCCTGATTTTTTTGAATGCGCAAACCCAGATGTGGATTTTCAGAGTTTACGAACTTCTTCGGACATGGCGTGCACGGGTGAAGGAAGCGATCAAGCTCCATGAAAACGGGGGACTGAAACTTAGGATTGACGCATTGAGACTGGAAAAGGGCTTCATCCACGCCAACAAGCTGTCGCGCGCTGATCAGCTTGAAAGAATGTTGAAGAATCCCGCCGTCGTCGACCGCCTGCGCGAAGATCTCCGCCTGACTCATATTCTGTTCGGGCAAATTGAGTTTCTGCGGGTGTCGATGGCAAAGCATGAAGTCAGTGGCAAAGCCAAATCCGTTGCGTTCTCGCCCGGCTATGGCCGCGTGAACATGTGGACGGGTTCGCTCGATTACCAACTCGAAAGCGGTCAAGTCATTCTCGGCACGCTGAACCGCCGTCAGATTGCGGACGGGATTCGAGCTTTCGTCGACCGCTCCGAAATTCCTGATGACAATGCAATTGCATCGTTTGACGAGTTCATGAAAGCGGGTGACGCCCCGGATGTTGTGAAAGACATCTTCGAGAGAGGCTTGTCCACGAAAACCTAAATGGATGACAGCTTTCGGGAAACGATCAGTCGTCCCGGAACGTCGAATATGCGGCGCATTTCCGCCGGGCGGTTGTGGCCCAAAGCTGACTGGCAGGTTCTAGGGTTGCTCATCGGAAAGCTGCCGGCTGTTCTTCGACACTTCTTGAACCGCGGAACGTGCTCGATGTCCGTTGATAGAACGCTGCGGCATCTCGGCTCGCTGTCCGAGCCATGTCACGGAGTGCCTTCTCGTCCAACCGAAACGATTGATTTTGGTATCGGAGCGAGTGCCGAAACTGGGATTTACTCCTTCTCGCCAACAAAGCACTCCGTAGCGACTGGCAAAACCACCGCATCAATCCTATACATCGAAAAGTGTTAGGATCGGTCGAATGGGCAGTCTATTCAACTCGCTCGACTTTCCTTCGTCGTCCAGTGACCGGTGGAGTTTCAAGAACAGATTATGCGGATACTCCATCTCTCGGACATCCACTTCCGTGCGCCTCAATGCTTGGACCCCGACACCGACCGCGATCGGCCTTACCGGACGCGTCTCGAGCGCGATGTGGTCAAGCGGGTGGAGGCCCTCGGGCCGATCGACGCCATCATGGTGGGCGGGGATATAGCCTTTCAGGCCGATCCACGGGAATACGTTGAGGCGCGTCGGTGGTTAATCGACCTCGCGACGATGTGCGGGTGCGACAAGGAAAGCATCTGGGTCGTGCCCGGCAATCACGACATGAACCGCAAGTCGTGTGAGGATGCGCCGACGATGAACGCGCATGCCATGATCTTCCAGGCATCCCCGGAATCGCGTGAGTGGATGCTTGAGAAGCAACTGGGACACAACGAAACTGGACAGGCCCTCTTTCACGGCCACGTCGCTTACAACGATTTCGCCAGGAATATGAACTGCCAGGTCTATCCCGGTCATCTTTACTGGAAGCAGGAGCGCGACCTCGGCCCTGGCGTAAAGATCCGGATTCACGGCCTGACGTCGACTTTACTGTCGGGGCGCAACGGTAAGGATGATCCGCGGGGGTCCCTATACCTGAGCGCCTTGCAGACTACGCTCGACCCAGCGCCCAACGTCATCAACTTCACGATATGCCACCATCCACCAGATTGGCTCATGGATGGTGACGACGTCGACGACTTGCTCAACGCACGAGCCATGTTCCAGGTCTTCGGTCACAAGCATCGGCAGCGCATTCTGGAGGGCAAGGCAAACGTGCGTTGGAGCGCGGGAGCGGTGAACCCGTCGCGTTCGGAAAGACAGTTCGAGCCAAGCTACAACATCATCGAGTTGCAGGTCGTCGGCAACGGCGCCGACAGGCGGATCGGCGTCAGGAGCCACCTGTACAAATTCCAATCCAACCCCGAGGCATTCCATCCGATCAAAACTGATGGCGGTGACGAGGTGTTCAGCCACTCAATCCCGTTCCCTGTCGAAGCCGGGCGGATCGCGGTCGACACGGTGGGTTCGGTGATTGAGCTCTCAGCGACGGAGACCACCACGATTCAGCGAACCATGGCGGCCGTCGCCAGCGACGCGGAGGCATCGATGGGCGACCGACGGACAAGGCATCTCGTCGATCGCTTCTGGGATCTGGACGCGAGCGATCGCCGGGAGATCACACTGGAGCTGGGCCTGATCACGAAGGAAGAGATCCAGCTGCCCGAAGCGCAGCGTTACGGCGTAGCGCTCATCCGCGCGGCAGAACGCAATCTCATCGACCGGCTGGACCAGTTGGTAGCCGAGCGTGAATGAGAACAAGGGAGCGAGACTGGCAGCCATGCATCAGGATTTTCCGAAGCTGTTTTCCGAAATCTCGGCCGACGGCGCTGAGCGCGACAAGCGTTGGGCGGGCGTCGAAGCGTTCGCCGGCAACTATACGGTCCCAAAGGCCGAAGTCCTCCTGCGGCTGGCGTTCGGGACAAAGCCGCCCGCTGGGGGTTATCGGCAGGAGGCGCTCGAGAGCGCGCTCACCGCCTTCCACAAGGCATTTTCGGATGTCGATCCCTCCTACGAGCCAGGTGGGCGTCAGGATCAGATCCTCGCGGCCGCAACGCTGCTGCAGTACTCTACTTCTAGGTCTCTCACCGCAATGGCGGTGACGACCACGGCTTGCGGAGGTTCGCGTAAGGCCGCATTCCCGATCGACCTCGTTACTGCTGCTGAAAACGCGATTTCGCGTCTAGCGGCGGCTCGTCGCAAGAGACCGGATCTGAGCATCGTGAAGGTTGAACTCCCCGAATACGAGTTCGAGCCTGATTTCTCGCAAGTCCAAGCCAACCAGCCACAGACCTTCAAGGTCGTATTTGATCAGTTCCGAGACTTCGTGGATGAGACGCTTAGCGATCTCACGGGCAAATTCAACGCATCCCTCGAGAAGGTAGTCGAGGCGAACAAGATGGCTGACGAAGAGCTCGACATGCTGTCCTGGGTATTCGGTGGCAAGGCATTGATGCCCGATCAGGCGTTCGGAGACGTGCAGGCCGCCCAGAAATTATTGGTATTCGCGCGCGATCTCGCTTCGCTGACTAAAATCTATCCAGGTCCCTCCGTAGTGCCCGCCCTGCTGTTCCGAGCCGGCGTCCAGACGACCGGGAAGGTGACAATCGCTGATGCGGTCAACGCCGTATCTGACCGTTGGACGGCAGCCGTTTTGAAGGGCCGAAATCCGTCGCCCGCCAGTTCGCCGATTCACTTCGCGCTGGCGCGTCGTGAGGAAACGGGAGCGGGCGAGGGTTGGAAGGCCGGTTGGGCGGCGACCACGGGCATCGACATCACTGCGACACTGTCGCCGATCTCGCTCGCCGAACTTTTCTACCGCGAAATCCTTTGGCTTCGTTGATCTGATATGGCTGACACTGAGGTTATCTGCGCGAACCCACAATGCCGCGTGGCCGAGGACCGTAAATGCCTCGAGGGCTATGAAGAGCTGGGTAAATGTCCCTTTTATGGGCGGGAGCCGGAAGAAGCCGAGGACGAACAGACCGGTGACGATGAACGGGTCGAGGACACTTTCGACGGGATCCGTCTTCCGGACGCGCTCGCCCTTGACACTGCGCGCGCCAACCGGATTCTCACCATCCTATCTTCGCGGATGATCGGCATCATCGGCGCCTACGATTCGGGTAAGACCAGTGTCATCGCCGGCCTATACGACCTATTCCAGATGGGCCCGGTGTCCGGCGCGATCTTCGCGGGGTCATCGACGCTACACGGCCTGGAAATAATCTGCCATGACGCGAGGGTCACCTCCGACCGCGATGAAGCGCATTCCGAGCGCACCAAGCGCGGGGAGGTCCGCTTCTATCAGATCGATGTGCGCAGCAGCGGCGAATTGCAATCGCTGCTCATCGCCGACCGCTCGGGTGAGGAATATGAGGAAGTTGCCGATCTCGCCGCGAATGCCTCAGCCATGTTCGAACTCCGGCGCGCCGACGTGATCACCGTCCTTGTAGACGGGCGACGCTTGGTCCTTCCGACGGATCGGGCCGACACGATGGGCGCGATTCCGTTGATCATTCAGGGCATGATCGAGAACGATGCGTTCGTGCGCAAGCCGAACCTGGCGATCGTCTTGACCAAGGACGATGTGGTCCAAGCATCGCCAAAGAGGGACCGAGTGAGGCAGGATTTTTTAGCTATCGTCGACGGCATCCGGGAAAACTTCGGCGACAGCTTCGGCGACCTAAAATCGTTCATAACTTGCGCATCCCCCAAGGAAGCGAATGTTGAGCGCGGTGCAGGCCTCGCGGCGTTGCTGGACTACTGGTTGGAACCGAATGCGGCGCCAAAAGGTGCCCTCCTGAAATTTCGCAGCGGGCGTGTGTTTGATGGGTTGACGATTGAGGAAGCGGACCTTGGCTAATCCCGATCGCAAAATGGTGTCAATTTCCATCATCGGCTTGCCTGGATCGGGCAAGACCACATTCCTGGCGGCCCTTTGGGAGCTCGTGAACGAGCGGCGCCTACCCAAGGTTCTCCGTTTCCACTCAATTGGTGACAACGACCAGAGCTACCTGCGCAAGATCGTGAAGGTCTGGCGCAGCGCAAAGGAGCAGGCGCGTACCCGACTCATTGGGCTCAGCGCCGTGAAGATGAATCTTCAGAACGGTGTCGGCAACGTGGTACAGATAACGATGCCGGACGCCCCAGGCGAGGATTTCCGCTCGATGTGGGAGGAACGTGAACTCGGGCGCGTGCTGGGTGACAGTCTTGCGGCAGGGAGCATCATGCTTCTCGTCAACGGCAACAAGGTGAAGGGACCTGCGTGGATCACGGAGCGCGCGACGCAGCGCCGGGCCATCAAGGTGCAAAAAGTCGAGGTCCTGCCTAGGGATTGGGAACCCAGTTTCGCTCCGACCCAGGTGCAACTGGTGGATCTGCTTCAACAGATTTCGCACCCGCCTGTCGGTAGAGCTTGCCGCAAGATCGTCGTAATGATCAGTGCGTGGGACAAGGCGGAAGGCGAGGGTCTAACCCCAGATGCCTTCCTCGTCCAGAAGTTGCCGCTCCTCGCCCAGTACCTCGAGGCCGGTCGGGATGGTTGGACATATCGTGCGTATGGCGTCAGTGCCCAGGGCGGCGAGTACGACAGAAATGCCGAGAATGCCGAGAAGAACGAGGAGGGGGAGGAGCCCGAAAAAAAGGCGAAGCCCGCGAAGGGGAAGGATGCCGACCGCCTGCGCGAAGTGGATATCCCCGCCAACCGCATCCGTCTTGTGTTTGGTGAGCGAGAATCGAATGACCTTACCGAGCCATTGCAATGGCTGATGAATTGAAGAGCGATCGCATTAAAGTCAATCAGGCGCTCCACGGCTACAGTGAGGGGCACCGGCTGATCGAAGGCTCAATGAAGCTGCCACAGGCCGATGCTCGGACCATGCTCGTGCTGAGCGACGCATCGGCAAGTGGCGCCCGGATCCCTGCGGACGGGTATTTAACAGGATATCCTCTTCCGGAGGCGGGGAAGTACGCTTTGGCACGGACATGGGCCGCACCAGAGATGAGCCGTCCGGGCTGCGTATGGACCCATTCCCTGCTGATAGACTTCGCAGACTTGGCACGCCTCGCGTCGGCCGATGACCTCCTGGAGCGGTTCATGTGTCCCTCAAAGGGCGTAACGTCTACCTTCGGTTCGCCAATCGAAATCGAAGTTACCCAAACACCTGCCACCGTATCTTCTCCGGATATTTATCGTGCCGGCCAGTGGGTCAGCGCATTGTACGGCAAGCCGAGAAGCAGGATCACCGCCGAACGTACGGGTTCCGGCGACGACGAACTGGTCGCTGCGATATGGATGCAACAATGGCCCCGCTTGCGACGTACATTTCGGTTCTGCTCTTTCACAGTCGAGGACCGTTCGACCTCCGCGGACATCTTCGACTTGCAACTGGTTGACGGCTCACGCTCAAGCCGCTCCCGCATGCCCGAAGGCGTCCCCGCTTCAAGCGTTGAAGGCGGTGACTGGATCAAGCCGCTTCTTGATGATCTCGAGCATCCGTCCCGGTCGGGACTGCGGCGCTTCCTTCGCAACCTGGGAGCTGATGTCACCAACGGCCGGGCCGCCATGGCGTCTCTAATCCAGCTGTTTTCTGCGGTGGATCCGGCTTCGGACCCTGACCGCATAGCCGGCGCCGTTTTAGAGTTGCAACGGCTTGGGCCCACCCAAGGACGGATGGGACGCGCGGCAGCCGCCAAGGTTATCCTCTCCCGGCCAGACCTTGCCGATCGCAGGCTTTTCGAGTTTGCGCTCGAGCAGGTCCGTACCGATCAGGACCTATTAGGAATCGACGCCACGCTCGTGGGGCGGGCCATCCTTCGGTGGAGGCCCGATCTTCTTGGCGGAACGATGCCGGACGAGGATCCGCTGCAAGCAGCAGTGGATGCCATACTGACAGATGCAGACGCCGATGAACTGGTGGAAGTGCTGACAACCGCTCCGGACGCGATGCCTGCCATACTTGCTGCGCGGCCAGACATCTTGGAAAAAACGTCTATATGGCGGATACGATCGGTCGACGTCACCCGCCTGCTCCAATCGGTTGATGTCGATCAGGATCACGCAGCGGCGATCGCCGCCGCCATGATCGCCGCCGGACGCGACGACTGCTCGTCCCTGGCTGTCGACCGGCTCGGCGTCTGCGCCGTCGTGCGGGCACTTATCGAAACGAGTCGTGGGGATACCCAATCGATCTCGCCCTGGCTGCGTACCGTCGCCGGCAAGACGGACGAATTGGCGGCCTGCCTCGCGGAAGGCGTTCTGACGGACAGGTCATTGCTGATCGGACTGGCAGCGATCCTCGACCCCGATGCCGTGCCGAACAGCGTCGGCCAGGACCCTTGGGTCACCGCAGTCGAGTACAGCAGGGCGTTGGTTGACGACGGCGGTGAGGACATACTCGCGTCCTTCCTATTCTGCCGCGCGATGGGTTGGCGATCGAGGTCGGCCGGCCGTCTCTTTTTCCTCTCTGTACAGCGTCTGCACGAAGCGATGGCGGCGAGGCGATTATCCGATGCGGCTTGGCGGTTGACCGATCGACGCCTCCCGTGGGTCGCGCCGTGGCGCGACTGGGATCGTTGCGAACGGCTCCGGCGCGCTGTCGTTGATCAGTTCATCGAACGCGACCTGCCGCCGCTCGAATTCGGAACGGTCGTCGATGACGGCAAGCTCTGGTCGAGATTGGTTGATCTTGCAGCGGACAGCTTTCGCGGCCGCCGCTATCTCGAGCGGGTGCGTCAAGTACTTGGCAATGGATCCGACGGCTGGTGGCACGAACGAGCCCGCGTGATTGAGCGAAAGGCTAAGTAGGAACTGGGGTTTAACGATCGATTAGGTAACCTCGAAGACACGAATGAATGGCAGAATCCAACATGGGCTGCGATATGCTCAACGGCAAGAACGAGCCGCATGACGGACACGTGAAAACACTGGCTCAAATGGCTGCTTTCAGCCTAAGGCAGAGTCTGCCTGTATGACCGACATTGGGCGCGTTGCCGCCAGGCCGCTACCCGCCTCGTTGCGGTCGTTAGCCCTTCCCTCCGGCAAGGAAAGCTCCTGTCCCGAAGCTACCGCTCGAAACGAACATTCAAGGCCGCATCGGGGCCTCCGATCCGGACTACATTCAGGATGGCCAAAGCGGCTTCACCCGCTCAATCCGATATCTCTTCTCGAATTCACGAAGCACCATTTCGAGCGTTGCCTCAAAAGCACCCTGATCGAACATCATCGATTTCTTTGCCTCGTGAAGGTAGCGCCAGTCGGTGAAGGCATCTTGGTGCTGATACAGAATGTGACGAATGCTGTAGTCGATGTACAAACCATTGGGATGATACGGGACCACTGACCTTTTGAACTCCGCGTCGAGTTTCTCTTGGCTTTCGGGCTTTAGGCGATCAAACAGCTTCATCAGGTTGTGCGATTTGACAACTCTTGGATCGTCGTGGTCGAAGACGAACCACGCTTTGAGTGCCAGCTCCATAGAAAGCGCCAAAAGCATCGGTTCAACACCGACGTGTTCGCGTTCGCTCAGGTCTGCATGCTCTCCAAATTCTCGGCTTGGAAAGCTCTGAGTTTTTCGAAAGATCGCCTTTGCGGCTTCCCCGATCCTAATGGCCGTCGATAAGCGCGCACTCATTAGAGGTCCATTGGATTGATGTAAACTAGCTCAGGAGCTTGAGCTGAGATATTGCATGAACGCAATCGCTTAGACTAGGAGGCACGGAATCACAACTTAACGACGACAAGTTAGAGTTGAGTTCACCGCCGGCGGCCTGTTTTTCCCCACCTCTTTGGGGCGCGAATGCTATCTGGTTGCGATCCTTATTACCTGAGCCAAGGTCTCTAGATGTGAGTTTTCAGAAGGTTGTCCATTCGGGCCGGACCGAGGAGACTGGAGTTACCACGCTTCAGATTCGTCGGAGGACCCGAATGAACATTCATAAGAATGCCCGTCTCACGCCGCTGCGTCGAGAGGAGATGGCGCTTGGGGTCATAGAAGGCGGTCTTTCCCAAGCCCAAGCAGCGTTGAAATTCGCGGTGACGGCGAAGGTCGTGAAGCGATGGTCGAGCGCTACAAGGCCGAAGGCTCGTCGCGGCCCAGGCACAGCCCGAATGCGACCGAACGGGCCGTGGCCGATCGGATCGTTGCGCTGCGGCGCCCGCGCCTTACGGGCAAGCACATTGCAAGTGTAGTCGCCGTCTCGCCGGCGACGGTGAGCCGGGTGCTGGCGCGGGACGGACTGTCGCGGCTGAAGGATCTTGAGCCAGCAAAGCCGGTGCGTCGATATGAGCGTGACGAGCCGGGCGACATTATCCACATCGATATCAAGAAGCTCGGTCGTTTCGACCGTATCGGCCATCGCATCACTGGCGATCGCACCGGCCAAAGCAATGGCCGGACTTCCCGTAAAGGCGGCGCAGGCTGGGAGTTCGTCCACGTCTGCATTGACGATGCCTCCCGCATTGCCTTCAGCCAAATCCTGCCCGACGAGAAAAAGGAAAGCGCCGTCGCCTTCCTCAACGCCGCCATCGCCTACTATGCCAGCCTCGGCGTCACCATCTCACGGGTCATGACCGACAACGGCGGCTGCTATAAAAGCCGCGCCTTCCGCGCCGCCTGCAAAGCCCTCGGCCTCAAACACATCCGAACCAGGCCCTACACGCCCAAGACCAACGGCAAGGCCGAACGCTTCATCCAGACCGCGCTCAGAGAGTGGGCCTACGCAAGAGCCTACACGACCTCAGATCGCCGTGCTGCCGAGCTGCCCGTCTGGCTACACCGATACAATTGGCACCGCCCGCATGGCAGCCTAAAATCCAAAACACCCATCAGTCGCCTCGGATTGTCCGAGGACAACCTGTTGAGGCTCCACAACTAGAGCGGCGGCGCATCCGCGCGAGCTTATCGGGCTATGTCAAGCTCGTCTGCATTAAAATGCTGGCGTCCGGCTAATGAGCAGACTGTCCGCGTCAGGAACTCCCGGAAGGTGGGTGAACGACCGGAATGAGGCGCATAGCTGCCAATACGACACATAGAGTTAAACTCTTTCGTGCTGACGTGAACGACCGGCGAGGTCGCGAGCGTTAGAAATCCGAAGCCTCCTGAATCTATCCTAAATCCGAATCTGGTGACCTAATTTGTCCAACAAGCACACGCAATTCGGGTTGAGGCGGGATCCAGAAAGTTCGAAAAGCTTCCAGGAACCCCAGCGCGCGCCCTGCCGGAACCTGGCCGAGAATGATGGCGGAGCCGGCAGCAACGAAATTGATGGCGACGCCGGAGACAATCTGGCCGCCCCAATGGGTGATCGAGGCGAAACTGTGCACCAGCGCGAACAATGACGGCGGTGAACCGCGGCCGCCCAGGCGCCGCAACCGCCAGGCAGGCGAGCAACAACGGCCCGGAGAACACCAGTTGCTCGGCGGCGATGGTGCGGGTCGCATCCTGCACCGCCATCATGACGGCGCCCGCCGAGCATGGCGAGTAATCGGACAGCAGGCACAGCATTCAATCCCCGAAGGCGTCAGTCGACATTCGACAAGAGACATATGGCGCGGCGCGAGCGCTGCGGCTGTACGACAGACGAAAGCGGTTCTCAATCCGAGGCGATTATCCGTGTGAGGCGGCTTTCGCCTTCCTCCGGGCCGAAGCAGCTTTCGAAATCATTGCATTCCCGGCAACTGGGCGCGCTGCACAGCGAAAAACCTTCGGCCTCGCAGAGCTTGCGGTAAAAGTATTTCTTCCATTTCATGTTTTGGGTGTTGCCGGCCGCCAGCGTCGGAAAATGCTCGGCGAGCAGGCGGCCGAGGTCGCTTCGACTAAAAAGGCCAAGGTCCTGCCAGAGATGGTCATTGCGCATGGCACGCCGGGCGATGATCTTGGCGAAGCGGGCGCTTGCCGGGTCGCCCGGCCGGGCATGCGCCAGCAGCAGTCCGAGCAGAAGTTCTTCCTCCAGATCCGGCTCGGGCTCGCTCACCTCTTCCAAGGCAAACGCGTTGATAGGAAAAGCAGGGAAACAGCGGGCCAGGACATCGCGGAGCTCGGCGCGCGCAAGGCCGGTTGCCTCCGTCGCCGTCGCCTCGCCGGCCTCGATCTCCTCGAGCGCACGTGAAAGCACACAGGCAAGAACATGCTGGTCGAACCTCCTCTCCAGCTCGATCTGCGGCCATTGGCCGGCGCTGAGCCGGGCATAGTGTTGGGCAAATATGGTGCCGTTCTCCTGGTTTGTCCTATCAAGTCATGCAGCGACCCGGCCGGCCGCAACATGGGTCGGGCAGTTCTTCGGGTAGAGGCAGTCGCGGATCGCCTCACGATCGAGTAGGTCGGTAATTTTCGTCTGGTCCATCGGCTCTGTCGCAAATTCTGTGATTGGAAGAGGTGTTTCGCGAACGCCCGCCGTGCCGTTTGCGCCTCATGGGGCGCACCTCGGCGCCGGGATAGCCCCCGCGGAGTTGGACGTGGACCGTGCGGGACAGAGGTCGCGTGCTGTCCTTTCCAATGCGGCCATATGGTCGACCCCATTCAAGCCCGCCAGACTCACGGTTGAATGACGTCTGATTCAAAAGCGTCAGCGGGTGAGTTCCAGCGCACGTTCAGGACAGGATCGCGCGCCCCGCGATGCAGGCAGCTCCTCCCCTTCCGCAACTTCAATGTCACCAGGCAGGATGTAACCCTCGTCATCAAGCTTGAAGATGTCCGGCGCTTGCGCCGCGCATCGCGCGTGACCCTGGCATTTGGCATTTTGGACGATGATGCGCATGGAGCTGTCTCCATTGTCTGTGCCCCGGCTCGGGGCGGGCCTAGGACCAGTCCAGGATCAAATTTTCGATCCCGAACACATGGCCGCCAGAGGTTATGGGTGCCGTACCCTGCTTGATCCTGAAAGCCGGGATGCGCGCCAGCCACTCCTCCAGGCCAATGACAATCTCCCGCCGGGCAAGGTGTGAGCCAAGGCAACGGTGGGGACCATAGCCAAACGCTGCGTGGCGGTTGTCCTCCCGCTCCAAATCGATCGTGTTGGGGCATTCGAATTCCGCCGGGTCACGATTGGCAATCATCGTGGCGCAGGAAACATAGTCCCCCTTCCGGATCGGCGCGCCTTCGAAGTCGATATCTTTCGTAGCCACGCGGATCAACTGAATGGGCGGATAGGCCCGCAGCAATTCTTCGGTTGCGAGCAGGATGCGGTGCGGTTCGCTCCGCAGCAATTGCTGATCTTTGAGGTTGCGCGCGAGGTACGCCAAGTCAAAGCCTATAGCTGCTGCCACCGTATCGAGCCCAGCGACGAAGACAAGCACGCCGATGCCGCGGACTTGGGTGTCCGTCAGCGGGCGGCCCTCGACCTGTGCCTGCACGATAAAGGTCATGAAATCGTCAACCGCCTCCTCGCGGCGCATGGCTGCAAGTTCGTCGATGAATGCCACGATCGTCCGGGCAGCCACAGGTCGTTCCACATCGTCGCCGTGGAGCAGATCTTTCCCCCAGCCGACAAATGTATCGAGTCGATCATCCGGCAACCCCAGAAAGCGAAGAAACGTGCTCACCGCGAAAGGAAAGGCAAAATCCTTCATCGCGTCGCAGCTTGTGCCCGATGCGACAATCCTATCGATCAGCATGATCGCTTGCTCGCGGACAGCCGGCTCCAACACCCTCACCCGCTTTGGCGAAAGCAGCGGAGTGAGCAGTGAGCGAAAGACGCCGTGGGCCGGTGGATCGAGCTCAAGCGGGATCGTCGGCCAGGTTTCACCTAGTATGGAGGAGAAGATGCTGCGATGGCTGGAAAAAGTCTCAGCGTCCTGCAGCACCTTGCGCTGGTCCGCGGCACGGGTGATGACCCAGGTACCCCGGCCATCTTGCGTGTTGTAGCGGGAATAAAAGATCGGAGGCCCGTCATGGGCGCAAGCGACAGCTGCGTGTGGATCCCCGTTGGGCGTCGGTGACATCCCTGGTGACGTAAATAGGCTGAAGTCCCTCACCATTTCGGGCGGCACATGATCTGGAACGGGTTTGGTTGCCATTTTGCTTTCTCTACATTGGCGTTCATGGCTCGATTGAGATTGCACCGCTGTTCATAAAGTCGATTTCCAGCATGGGTACGTCTCTTGTCGGGCCCCTTCTACATTCTGTCGCCCGATACAGCCCACCTGCACCAGCGCGGATGAGATCGGTTGCGAAGTCAATCAGAAGGGGCATCTCCGCCGCGCTGCGGTCATGAAGCAAAGCCGCCGCTTATCCCCGTTAGGGTAGAGAGGCTGGTCAATCACCGCTGAGCTCCGTGACGCACTGCTGATGCCCTGCTGATCAAATTGTCGAAGCAAGTCGCGTGCCGGATAGGCGTACCCATGGCGCTGCACCAAGCGATGCCAGCCTGCACTGGGCCCGCCGCCGCTAAGTTGATGATCACCTGTCCATCATTCTTAGGACAACGTCCGACAACCGACATCCACGGTCGGTTTTGTCGAGTCCGCGACATCGGGCTGTTCGGCCTGGCTGCTGCTGCACTGCCTTCCGGTCGACGAGCGAGAAGATCGCTCGCACGGCCCGGATTGAGCAACGACGCGATCCAGCGCAAGGATCGGGTGCGGTCCGACAAGACTCAGCGGCGCTTGCGCGCGATGATCGAAATTATCAACAAGGTCGAGCCGCGCTTCGGTTCGGCGCTGATGGCGTATGCGTTGTATCGCTCGCAGCCGCTGCAAGGATTTGCGGTGAGCCGGCGATGCACTCGTGCGCAGCGGTCCGCCCGGCGACGAGCTTGACTGTATCGATGCGGTCAATTCCGGCGTGCACACCTGACCGTCCGTATGCGCTACGACCTCGCAGCCGCTGTCGCAACGTGGTGCCGAGTCCTATGGCGGCCGGTTCAATCCGAGGGCCTGCCGGCACTCTACACATCCCTGTCGGTCGGACCGGGAATGCGTGGCAGGTTCTCGGCCAGAAACCGCCAGTCGCTGCGCTCGCGTTCGCCTTCCTTGCGCGTGCCGAAGAACTGGATGATCATCTTGCCGTCGGCGCCATAGGCTTCAATGGACGTGACGTGACCGTCCCTCGTCGGCTTGCGCACGGCCCAGACCTCGCGGATGTGATGGGTCCTAAGATGCAGATGGAAGGTCTCGTCGAGCACATTGATCCGCGGCCCGATCTGCTTGACCGACTTGATCGGGCCGGAATGGATCTGGATGCAACCACGGTTGCCGACAAAGCACATGATCGGCATCTCGTCTTCGGCCGCCTGTTGGAACAGGGCGCCAACGGCATCATTGTCGAGCAGCCAGGCGTAATCCTCGTCGGCCATACGCATCGCCTGGCAGCGGCTGAGCTTCAGTGTCTTCAACATATGGTAGAACTGATGCACGTCGCTCAGCCGGCTCCATTGCTCGCGTAGGTCGTCGACCGTGGCGGCTTGGTCTGGACTCACTGCGTTATCGCGCGCCCCGTTCGCCTCGACCGATATGATCGGCTCCTGGTCGGAGGATACGAGTTCTGCCGCCAGATTCTGATAGGCGTGCAGGTTCGAGGCGGGCCTGAGATGTACTTTGTGCATCGCCTCGCCGGTGGCATCAAAGAATTGCAGGCTGCGGCGGATCTCGGCTCCCTCGCGCTTCTCGACGGCGAAGCCATACGCCCACGCTTTCGGGAAGATGCGCAGGTCGATGTCGTCGCCGAGCACCATGGCATGCTGGTTGCCGGTGACCACTTTGTCGTAGACGCCGATCTTTTGGTGCACGGCACTTTCGTTGCGGGTGAGCGCCATGACCTCGCCGACCGCTTCGAGGCCGGTCAGCAGATCATCGACGCGCGGCTCGATGCGCACCGCGCCGTGACCACAATGCGCCGCGACCAATTCGGCTTCCGAAATGCCCAATCGAGCGGCGAGATCATGCTCCCGGATTTTCGGATTGTCTTCGCACGCCCGCCGGATTTCGTCCGGCGACGGTTTCTCGCGCTGGTCCATGTCTTACCCCTGCTTCCACCTACGTGTTGAGGATCAGCTGCCCTGCCGGGGGATCTTCAGCCGATAGGGCGCGCCGTAATCCTCGATCCCGATCTGGTGCTCGACCAGGAACAGAGTGTCGCTGGCCAGCGTGCGCACGTCGTCGGACACCCGCCCGAACCCGGGCGGTGCTGTCTGAGCGGCGAGACCCGAGTGACACGACAGGCACATGCCGATGGAATCCCATCGAGCCGGTCGGCGGCCACTGGGCGGTGGTGAGCGATTGTGGGTGTTGTCGCAATCGGCCAATCGGGCATTCGGATGCCACGGGCGGCGCTGCTTTGCCAAACAAAGCGTATCTGACCCAGTCCTGACATGTTGCTCCCTTGCTTCGCCCCATCGATCGCGAGGGCACCCACGACATGATTGTGGATCGGCAGTCTCTTGCCGCCTCGCCAGATGGAGCTTCAAAAACCGTGCCAATTGCGCCGAAGCAAGCTCAGAAGAAGTCTTCTGTAATGGTCATTGGTTTAATGTGAGTTCAGCCAAGAACTCAGGCCCCACATCCCCCGTGGCGGACCCGACAAACCCGACAGTACGTGTCGGTTGGCCGACACCTTCGCAGCAATGGACTCACAAGAACCACGGCAGTGTCAGAGATGCCGCGCTGTGTTGAAACGTTTTTTCGCTTTGGCACGGTGCATGCAGCGCGATGCGCAAGCAGGTCCCGGACTGAGGAGAATGGAGCCATGATTACGCTCACCGACAACGCTGTTGCCGCCATCAAGACTGCTCTTTCCCGCGCCAGCGAGCCGGCGGAAGGCTTTCGCATCATGGTCCAGGCGGGCGGCTGCGCCGGCTTCAAATACTTAATGGGCCTGGAGAGCGTGTCGCGCGAGGGCGACGCGATCACCGAGACAGATGGGATCAAGCTGTTCGTGGACGCGGGCTCCCAACCCCATGTCGCCGGCATGACCGTCGACTTCCTCACCGGGCTCGAATCTTCCGGCTTTGTCTTCGATAACCCCAACGCGCGCGAGAAGTGCGGCTGCGGCAAGTCCTGCGGTTGATCGCCGGAAGCGCTTGTGCGGGTCCATGAAGTGATTGCCGCCGACGACTCATTTGCGGCAGAGGAGGCTTATATGGCCGGCCCAACAGATGTCCCCGTCCTCAAGAACAAGGCAAGGTCGAAGCCGATCTCGGGACCGCCATTCGCTTCCGGTAGGATGCAAAGAACGTCGCCTCACGAAACAGTTCGGTTCCTGGTGGCACCCGAGCTGCTGGCGGTCAAATCGCGCCGCTGCGTCAAATTCGGCTTATCGATAACGTTGTCGCGTTCTGGCGTCCTTACCTGCGGGCTGGCGGCGGCGACTGCGAACTTGTCCATGTCGAGGCCGATCGGGTCTACGTCAAACTGTCGGGCGTCTGCGCCGGCTGCCAGTTCGGGCCCATCATCATCAACGGCATGCGCCAGAGGCTCAATGGGGCGGTCTCGCGCTCGCGTCATTCCGGTAAACTGAGGATCGCACCTATGAAGCCTGTCTACCTCGACAACAACGCAACCACACGGGTCGATCCTGAGGTCGTGCAAGCGATGTTGCCGTTCTTTACGGATAAATTCGGCAACCCTTCGTCGGCGCACGCTCTTGGCGCCTCAGTCAGCGCGGCGGTGAGAAAGGCGCGGAGGCAGTTGCAAGCGCTGATCGGCGCGGAGTTCGACGATGAGATCACCTTCACCTCGGGTGGGACAGAAAGCGACAATGCAGCGCTTCTTTCGGCGCTCGAGGCGGCGCCCAACCGAACCGAGATCGTGACTTCCGCGGTCGAGCATCCCGCCGTGCTGACGCTCTGCGCGCATCTTGAGAAGACCCGCCGCGTCAAGGTGCACAGGATCCCGGTGGATTGCCGTGGCCGGCTCGACCTCGACGCCTATATGGCCGCCCTCACCCCACAGGTGGCAATCGTCTCGATAATGTGGGCGAACAACGAGACTGGTGTGATCTTCCCCGTGGCCAGGCTTGCCGAGTTGGCCAAGGAAGTGGGGGCCCTTTTCCATACCGATGCTGTGCAGGCGGTCGGCAAGCTTCCGATGGACCTGAAGTCGACCGCAATCGACATGCTGTCGCTCTCCGGCCACAAGCTGCACGGGCCGAAAGGGATCGGCGCGCTTTTCGTAAAACGTGGCGTCAACTTCCACTCGCTGATCAAGGGGGGCCACCAAGAACACAACCGGCGTGCGGGCACCGAGAATACGCCCGGCATAGTCGGGCTCGGCACGGCGGCCGAACTCGCCTTGAAATTCATGGACGACGAGACCACACGGGTAAAGTCGCTCCGCGATCGCCTGGAGGACGGGATTCTCCAGCGCATTCCAAGCACCTGTGTCACTGGTGATCCCCTGCAACGGTTGCCCAACACCGCAAACATCTCCTTCGAACATGTCGAAAGTGATGGAATTCCACTTCTCCTCAGCCGCATGGGCATCGCGTGTTCCTCCGGCTCGGCCTGCACCTCCGGCTCTCTGGACCCGAGCCATGTCCTGAGCGCGATGAAAACGCCACACGCGGCAGTCCGCTTCTCCTTGGCGCGGGACAACGGCGAAGAGGACGTCGACCGGGTGCTCGAGGTCATGCCGGGAATCGTGGAGAAGTTGCGTGACTTTCCCAGTTCTGGGCCGGGGAGGCAAAGTGCCGAAGGCGTTCAATCCGGTACATGCCTGAGCGGCAGCAGAACAGGGTGCCGTTCATGACCCGTCATGTCTTTCTCAACGATACGACCTTGCGCGATGGCGAGCAGGCGCCCGGCGTCGCTTTTACCACGACGGAAAAGCTGGAGATCGCCGAGTCTCTTGCGGCGGCCGGCGTCACAGAGATCGAGATCGGCACGCCGGTCATGGGCGCCGACGAGATCGAAACAATTCGCGCCGTGGTCGCGCGGCGTCTCCCGGTTCGGCTCATGGCCTGGTGCCGGATGACGTCGCTGGATCTCGATGCAGCGATCGAGAGCGGCGTCTACGCCGTCAATCTATCGCTGCCTGCGTCGGACGTCCAACTTGCCGCCAAGCTCGGCCTCGATAAGGCGGGAGCGCTCCAGGTCATCGATCATATGGTCAGGCGCGCCGCCGCCGCCGGCTTCTTCGTCGCGGTGGGCTGCGAGGATGCCTCGCGGGCCAATCGGGATCATCTCGCCCGCGTCATCGAGACGGCTGCACGCGCCGGCGCAAGCCGCGTCAGGCTAGCCGACACAGTCGGTGTTCTCGACCCGTTTTCGACCTTCGAACTTGTCGCCCAGCTCGTGGCGCAGTCTCCAATCGACCTTGAATTTCATGCGCACAACGATCTCGGACTTGCTGCCGCCAACACGCTGGCCGCGATCCGCGCAGGCACGCGCCATGCCTCCGTCACCGTCCTGGGGCTCGGCGAGCGTGCGGGCAATGCCGCGCTGGAAGAGGTGGCCGCCGCGATGGCGGTCCTCGACGGCGCGAATACCGGCATCGAGCTGACCGCATTGCCCGACCTCGCCGCCCAGGTGGCTTGGGCCTCCCGCCGGCAGACCGCGGCCATTAAGCCGGTCGTCGGCGCCGATGTTTTCACGCACGAATCCGGCATTCACGTCGCAGGGCTGCTGAAGGACTCGCGTACCCATCAGGGGCTCGATCCGGCTCTCGTGGGCCGCTGCCAGCGTATCGTCATCGGCAAGCATTCCGGCGCCGCTGCGATTGCCCATGTGCTGAGCGAAAGCGGTCGCGATCTCGACCCGGATCTGGCAGCCGCGATGGTGGCCCGCGTCCGGCGCGAGGCGGCCGAGACCAAATCGACCGTCACTGCAACTCAACTGGTCGAGCTCTACGATGGAATGTGCAGCGAGGCATCCCTCGCGGAGCTGTGCGGGTCCAGGTCAGCGAGCGCACCGACACCACAGTTTTCCGACCAGGGAGAATGCAATGAATTGTTCCGCTGACAGCCGCCCCATCGATATCACCGACATCCTCGCACGACTGAAGCGCCTGTCGGCTGCGGAGGAGTTCTTCGCAGTCCTTGGCGTCTCCTATGACCCGAAGGTGCTGAATGTCTCGCGGCTCCATATCATGAAGCGCGTGGGCCAATACCTTGCCGAAGAAGATTTCTCCGGTCTGCCCGACCAGGTGATTGCCGCGCGGGTGCGCGCGACGCTCGAACGCGCTTACGAGGACTTCGCGATTTCCTCGCCGCTCACGCAGCGGGTCTTCAAGGTGCTCAAAGACCACGATCCGAACAAACCTGCCACGCCGGGCCGCACCTTTGTCCCGTTCGACTCCGTACTGAAGCGGTTCGGACAGGAATGACCGCGACACGGGTTGCGACGCGACAATGTCGAGAAGCCGACAAATCCGGTCATCACCACGGCGCCCTCAGAAGCAACCAACCGCAGAGGGGCACGCAAAACAGTTGGCACGAATGATGCAAACCAAGGAGATAACCGCCAAGCCCGCATCCGGACAGGAGCCTAGAGAAACCGCCAATGCACATCGTAATCTGTATCAAGCAGGTGCCGGACTCGGCACAGATACGGGTCCATCCGGTGACGAACACGATCATGCGCCAGGGTGTTCCGACCATCATCAACCCTTACGACCTGTTCGCCCTCGAAGAAGCCCTCAGACTGCGCGACGCCTATGGTGGCGAAGTCACCGTGCTCACTATGGGTCCGCCCATGGCAGAGGACGCGCTGCGCAAGGCGCTCGGTTACGGCGCCGACCGAGCGGTGCTCTTGACCGACCGCTATTTTGCCGGCTCCGACACGCTGGCGACCTCCTTCGCCCTTTCCCAGGCAATCGCGAAAGTTGGCGAGACGTTCGGCACGCCAGACCTCGTCTTCACCGGCAAGCAGACGATCGATGGCGACACCGCCCAGGTCGGGCCCGGCATCGCCAAGCGCCTTGAACTCCTGCAGCTGACCTATGTCGCGAAGATCGCCTCCATTGATATTGCTGCGCGCGAGATCAAGGTCGAGCGCCGCTCCGAAGGCGGCACACAGATGCTGAAGAGCAGGCTCCCTTGCCTCATCACCATGCTGGAAGCCACAAACGAGATCCGCCGGGGCTCGATCCATGACGCCCTGTGCGCCGCGCGCAGCCAGGTCTTGAAATGGAGTGCGGCCGACGCCGGCATTGAGGATCTCACCAAATGCGGCCTGCGCGGTTCACCGACGGTCGTCAAGCGCGTTTTCGCGCCTCCTGCGCGGGCGGAAAAGGCGGCAAAAATCGACACCGCCGAGATGGCCTTGCGCGATGTCGCTGACGAACTCATCACCGCAATCTTCACCCGCCAGCCGGCGCTGGAACATGAGCTCGCCTTCAACGGCGGCGCGTGACGGCAAGGAGCAGACGATGTCGACCGCGAACCGAGAAACCCCTCGCCCTGCCGCCGGCCGTGCCGGCATAAAGAAGGAGCTGCCCGCGCATTTCAAGGACTACCGCCACGTCTGGGTCTTCATCGAGCTCGAACGCGGCCAGGTCCATCCCGTATCATTCGAACTGCTCGGCGAAGGCCGCAAGTTAGCAGACAAGCTTCAGGTCCAGCTTGCGGGCGTCGTGCTCGGACCGCCGGGAGAGGCCATCGGGAACGCCGTTGCCGAAGCCTTCGCTTATGGTGCCGACCTTATCTACATCGTCGAGGAGCCGCTGCTCGCCGACTATCGGAACGAACCATTCACCAAGGCGATGACGGATCTGGTCGGCACCCACAAACCCGAGATCCTTCTTCTCGGTGCCACCACACTTGGCAGGGATCTTGCCGGCTCCGTGGCGACGACCTTGCAGACAGGGCTCACGGCCGACTGCACCGAACTCGATGTGGATACCGACGGTTCGCTCGCCGCCACCCGTCCGACTTTCGGCGGTTCCTTGTTGTGCACGATCTATACGCTCAATTTCCGGCCGCAGATGGCGACAGTGCGACCGAGGGTTATGCCCATGCCGCAGCGGGCGGATAATCCGGTCGGGCGTGTCATCCGGCACAAGCTGTCGGTAGTCGAGGACGAGATCGTTACCAAAGTGCTGGGCTTCCTGCCGGATAGTCAGTCGGCAAAGGCAAATCTTGCCTATGCCGACGTCGTGGTTGCGGGAGGCCTCGGTCTTGGCGCGGCGGAGAACCTGCAGCTTGTGAAGAATCTCGCGCGAGCAATTGGTGCCGAGCATGGCTGTTCGCGCCCGTTGGTCCAGAAGAGCTGGATGTCGGCTGATCGGCAGATCGGCCAAACTGGCAAGACCATCCGGCCGAAGCTTTACATAGCGGCTGGGATTTCCGGCGCCATCCAGCACCGGGTTGGCGTCGAGGGGGCGGATCTCATCGTGGCCATCAACACCGACCCGAACGCGCCGATTTTCGATTTCGCTCATCTCGGGATCGTCACCGACGCGATCCGCTTCCTGCCCGCACTGACGGACGCCTTCACCCGGCGGCTGTCGCCCCACAGTCGCGATAAGCTTGCGAGCTAAGGGATAGACATGACCGAGGAAAAATTCGACGCCATTGTTATTGGGGCCGGCATGTCCGGAAACGCAGCTGCTTACACCATGGCCAGCCACGGCCTGAAGGTGCTGCAGTTGGAGCGGGGTGAATATCCGGGCTCCAAGAATGTCCAGGGTGCCATCATGTACGCGAACATGCTGGAGAAGATCATCCCGGATTTCCGGGAGGATGCGCCTCTCGAGCGGCATTTGGTTGAACAGCGGCTTTGGGTGATGGACGACACGTCCCATACCGGGATTCACTATCGGTCGGACGATTTCAATGAGGCCAAGCCCAACCGCTACACCATCATCCGTGCCCAGTTCGATAAATGGTTTTCGCGTAAGGTGCGCGAGGCCGGCGCGACGGTTCTGTGCGAGACGACCGTGACGGAACTCATCCGTGACGCCAAGGACAGGGTGGTCGGCGTCCGCACAGACCGGGCCGGCGGAGCCATCTACGCGGACGTGGTCGTTCTCGCAGAAGGTGTCTGCGGACTGCTTGGCACGCGGGCCGGCCTGCGCGAGATGCCGAAGCCGCAAACCGTGGCGCTCGCCGTCAAGGAAATGCATTTCCTGCCCGAAGAGGTCATTGAGCAGCGGTTCGGCCTCAAGGGCGATGAAGGCTGCGTGATCGAGGCGGTGGGCACGACCTCCCGCAGCATGGCCGGGCTCGGCTTCCTCTACACCAACAAGGAGTCGATCTCACTGGGCATTGGCTGCCTCGTCTCCGATTTCGCCGCGATGGTCGAGAGCCCTTACGTCCTCCTCGACGCCTTAAAAAGCCATCCTTCGATCCGGCCGCTGATCGCCGGCTCGGAAGTGAAAGAATATTCCGCGCATCTGATTCCCGAAGGCGGCTACAAGGCTATTCCGCAGCTCTTTGGTGACGGTTGGGTCGTGGTCGGCGATGCCGCGCAACTGAACAACGCCATTCACCGCGAGGGTTCGAACCTCGCCATGACCTCCGGCCGCATCGCGGCTGAGGCAATCGTCGAGGTCAAGAGCCGCAACGGTCCTATGACCAAACGGAATCTCGCCCTTTACAAAGCCATGCTGGACAAGTCCTTCGTGGTCAAGGACCTAAGGAAATACAAAGACATGCCGGCCTTGCTCCACACAAACTCCTGCAATTACTTCACGACTTATCCGCGGTTGATGTCGCAAGCCGCGCAGAGCTTCATGCGTGTCGACGGCACGCCGAAGATCGAAAAGGAAAAGGCGACCACGGCGGCCTTCATCAAGGCGCGCTCGCGCTGGGGGCTGGTCAGCGACGCGGTCCGCCTTGCATTGGCGTGGCGCTGAGGGGAGACGAAATGACGATCGCAGTGACGAAGTCACGTGTCGAGGACAAGCTTTACCAGAACCGCTACTTGGTGGATTCCGGCCGTCCGCATATCAAAGTGCGACCGCACGAGAGGCCAAGCGCGAACTTGCTCGCGCTGACCCACGTCTGCCCGGCGAAATGCTATGAGTTGAACGACAAAGGTCAAGTGGAGATCACTGCCGACGGCTGCATGGAGTGCGGCACCTGCCGGATTTTGTGTGAGACCAGTGGCGAGATCGAGTGGAACTATCCACGCGGCGGCTTCGGGGTCCTCTTCAAATTCGGATGACCGACGCACGCACCGTATCAAGAGGGTCAATCTTGGTACAGCTGAGGTCGCGACCAACGCCAAGTCTATCTTTGCTGGAATCGCCTCGCAACGAAGAGAAGCTCGTGAATACTGTGCTTTCAGACTTCAGATACAAAAGGAGGAGCACTCTGGACGACAACCCCTGAGGTGTTTCCATGGCTCACGTACCGCAAGATCGGGTCGACGAGGTAGGATCTCGGGATACCCGCCCTGAACCGCCCATCAAAAGCATGCCCCAAGCAGATATCGCGCTCAGGGGACTCTACGAGATATCGAAGGTGCTGACCGCCCCCAGCGAGCTGGAGATTACGCTCGCCAATGTCGTGAACATCCTGCCTTCGTTTCTGCAGATACGTCACGGAGCAATCGTCGTCCTGGACGCTGAAGGAGAGCCGGAGATTGCCGCAACTGCCGGCAATACCCACGCACCTCAATCAGGCACTCGCCGCGTCATACCACAGGCCGTAACAGATCAAATCGTCGTTACGGGGACGCCGCTCTTCATACCGGACGTCCGCAAGTCCCAACTATTTCAGGCTGACCTTCAAACGTCTTCGAGCAGCGGTACCATCCCAATTGCCTTTATCGGTATCCCGCTAAAGGCTGATCATAAGATCCTTGGGACATTGTCGATCGACCGCGCCGGAGACGGCGCCACCGACTTTCGCGACGACGAGGACACATACTTCCTGACGATGGTCGCCAACCTTGTCGGCCGGACCATCCGTCTCCATCGCATCCTGCGTACAGATCGTCAGCTGTCTGTCCATGAGCAATTCAGACCGGAGAAATCGCCCAACGAGGCGAGGACCTACGACCCTGCCCGGCATGCGGATGTCAAAATCGACGGGATCATCGGGGAAAGCCCCGCACTCAAGCAGGTGCTCGAAACCGTCTCGGTCGTAGCAGGGACAAATTCCACCGTGCTTCTGCGGGGTGAAAGCGGCACCGGCAAGGAATTTTTTGCGCAAGCCATCCATAAGCTCTCACGTCGGAGGAAGAAGTCTTTCGTCAAATTGAACTGCGCCGCACTGTCTGAAAGCGTTCTGGAATCAGAACTGTTTGGGCATGAAAAGGGCGCTTTCACGGGTGCTATCTCCCAGCGCGCCGGTCGTTTTGAATTGGCAAATGAGGGAACGCTGCTACTTGATGAAATCGGCGAGATTTCGCCGGCCTTTCAAGCCAAGCTGTTGCGTGTCTTGCAGGAAGGCGAGTTGGAGCGAGTCGGCGGCACCAAAACGCTACAGGTCGACGTGCGCCTCATATGCGCCACCAACAAGGACCTCGAGACGGCCGTCATAAAAGGGGAGTTCAGGGCCGACCTTTATTACCGCATCAATGTGGTGCCAATTATCCTGCCTCCGCTCAGAGAGCGACCCGGCGATATTCCACGCCTTGCGAACGCCTTCCTCAACCGATTCAACAAGGAGAACGATCGCGCACTCGCCTTCGCGCCGTCGGCGCTTGACCTGATCTCGCAATGCTACTTCCCTGGTAACGTCCGCGAGCTGGAGAACTGCGTCCAAAGGACGGCCACACTTGCGCGTTCAAGGACGATCACTCAATCCGATTTCGCCTGTAAGAAGAGCCAGTGCCTTTCCTGGCTCCTCTGGAAGCGAGCCTACCGCTCGAATGGCGGCAATGCCATCGACGATCTCGCACGGGTCAACGCAGTGCCGGTCGGATTGCGGCTGCCGGCCAGTCGCATCGGTGCCTCCGCAGGCAAGGTATCTCCCGTTACGGCCGGCGATCCGAACGATCCCGCTTGTCCCCCGCGTCTGACGGAACGCGACCGGCTGATCGACGCGATGGACAAGGCCGGTTGGGTTCAGGCCAGGGCGGCTCGTATCCTCGGCCTCACGCCGCGGCAAATCGGCTACGCCCTGCGCCGGCATGGTATCGAGGTGAAGAAATTCTAGACCTCGTGATGACGTCAAACGTAAGCCCGGAGTAGTCTCCCTCACACTCTGCGCGCCCAAGGCTGGTAGCCTTCGCGACCCGATTTGCTTGTCCACTGTTGGAAGCGCGACAAAGGTGTGTCGGAGCAATCCGACGGAATCCGACACGAAAGCCAATTCGTGAACCAAAACCGCTTTTTGAGCTGGCATAGCTCTTGCGGTTTGAACTGCGACATTCACCCAGCAACGGAGCCGTTCGATGTCCGCACCGGCAATTTCGCTTGAGAGCCTCAGCACGACATTCGGTGACCAGTTGCTTGCCACCGTGAAAGCCGGTGGCTGCGCGTCTTCGTCCTGCGGCTCGTCGATAAAGCCGGACGACACGGATGCGGCTATCTGGGAGAAGATCAAGGATCACCCCTGCTTTTCAGAAGAGGCGCATCACTATTTCGCGCGCATGCACGTCGCGGTCGCGCCCGGCTGCAATATCCAGTGCAACTACTGCAATCGCAAATATGACTGCGCCAACGAAAGCCGGCCTGGGGTGGTCTCCGAAAAGCTGACGCCCGACCAGGCGCTGAGCAAGGTGATCGCGGTCGCCAACCAGGTGCCGCAGCTTTCCGTGCTCGGTATCGCCGGACCGGGCGATGCCTGTTACGACTGGAAGAAGACGAAGGCAACGTTCGAACGAGTCGCGAGGGAAATCCCAGACATCAAGTTTTGCATCTCCACGAATGGGCTCGCGCTGCCGGACCATGTCGATGAGCTTGCCGACATGAATGTCGATCACGTGACGATCACCATCAACATGGTCGACCCTGAGGTCGGTGCAAAGATCTATCCTTGGATCTTTTACGACCATCGCCGCTACGTCGGCATCGAAGCCGCCCGGATCCTGCACGAGCGGCAGATGTTGGGTCTGGAGATGCTGACCGCGCGCGGCATCCTCACCAAAATCAATTCGGTGATGATCCCCGGCGTGAACGATGAGCATCTGATCGAGGTGAATAGATGGGTCAAGGAGCGAGGCGCGTTCCTGCACAACGTCATGCCGTTGATTTCGGACCCAGCGCACGGCACGCACTACGGACTGAGCGGGCAACGCGGCCCAAATGCAATGGAGATGAAGGCTCTTCAGGATCGTGTCGAAGGCGGCGCCCAGTTGATGCGCCACTGCCGGCAGTGCCGGGCAGATGCCGTCGGCCTGCTCGGAGAGGATCGTGGCCAGGAATTCACAGTCGACCGGATTCCCGCCGAGGTCACCTACGATGCCAGCAATCGCAAGGCCTATCGGGAGCTGGTCGTGGAGGAGCGCCGTGATCACGTGGCGGCTAGGAGAGAAGCGATCGAATTGGTCAAGGCAGCGAGCCCCGGCAAGTCCCTTCTCTTCGCGGTGGCAACCAAGGGCGGCGGCCGCGTCAATGAACATTTCGGCCATGCGAAAGAATTCCAGGTTTATCAAGCCTCGCCGAGAGGGATCAGCTTTGTCGGGCATCGCAAGGTGGAGCAGTATTGCCTCGGCGGCTGGGGCGCAGAAGCCGCCCTCGATGGCGCCATCGCAGCGCTTGGAGGCATAGATATCGTGCTGTGCGCCAAGATCGGAAATTGCCCCGAGGATCAGCTCGCGGACGCTGGAATCCGAGCCACCGACGCTTATGCCCATGACTATATCGAGACCGCAATCAGCGCGATTTACGCTGCCGCGTGTGGGACCCCCGCACTCGCGGCGACGGCCTGAGCTGTCTCATCCATTCGGACCAGGAGTTAAAATGGCTTTCAAGATCATCGCATCCCAATGCACCCAATGCGGCGCCTGCGAATTCGAATGTCCTTCCGGCGCGATCAAGTTCAAAGGCGAGAGCTACGTGATCGAGCCGCAGAAGTGCACCGAGTGCGAGGGGGTCTTCGATGCGCAGCAATGTGCCTCGGTATGCCCGGTGCCGAAGACCTGCGTTGCTGCGTGACGGACATTGGGCTGCCGACATGGTCGGGGCTGCCTCCGCAGTACGCCTGGAACGCCTTGTTCACAATCTGCAGCCTCAAGAGAAATCAGGGAACGGACATGTCGCTCGGACGCGAAGAGGAGGTCGAAATCCGCAGGCCTCCACGATTCATGCCGGGAGAGCGGGTACGTGCCACTCGCCACATAAAGAATGACGGCACCTATCCTGGCAGGGAGATCGGCGAAAATCTCGTGAGGAAGGGCGACGAGGGATATGTGCGCGACATTGGCACCTTTCTCCAGCAGTTCTTCATCTATGCGGTCGAATGGATCGACCGTGGCACCGTCGTCGGCATGCGAGCGCGTGAACTGATGAGCCTCGACAAAGCCGAGGCGCCCTGCAGTGCTGAAAGCAATACCAATGAAGGGACGGCCAGATGAAAGTCATGATCCGCAGGACCGATGCTGGCTTGTCGGCGTATGTCCCCAAGAAGGACCTCGAAGAGCCGATCGTCAAGCTCGAGAAGGAAGAGTTGTGGGGCGGAACTGTGACGCTCAGGAACGGGTGGCGGCTCCTCCTACCCGATCTTCCACGGGATACGCGTCTGCCGATCACCGTCGAGGCAAGGAAGGTTTCCGAAGAGGACTGATGCTGCCCCTTGATAAGGTGCGTCGCGAGGAAACGAGCATGAACACGATCCTGACATCGGGCCACCTCGTCATCGTGCGGGACAGTTTTGCCGAAAAGCTGCTTGACCTGGCGAAGGAAGCGCTCGCCGCCGATGAGGTGATCCCCTATCTCGGTCCGGGTCTTCTTGGGTTCAACTGTGCGGAACCGGCTGTGCCGCATACGCCCGAGGTCGTTGCCGCGGCACTCAATGCGCGGGCGCCAGCCCCTTCCAGGATCCGCACCAATATGTGGTCGGTTGCGCAGTTCATCGAACAGCGCCGGCATCGCCGGACGCTTCAAGCTTGGATGACCGACATATTCGCAGCGCCGGTGGCGCCGACCCTCCTCCATACCTGGCTCGCAAGGCTGCCGCTCTCCCTCATCATCGACAGCTGGTACGACGGCGCGATGCGCACGGCTCTCGTAGAGACCGGCCGAACGGACGTCGCCGAGATACAGGGCGTAACGCGGGCGAACGAAATCCAGGACATTTGGACGAAAACCTACGATTTGTTCGGGAGGGAACTCGACCCCGGATCGGGGGCAAAGACGGTTCTCTATACACCTCACGGGAGTATTAGGCCGGCGCAAAACTTTCTCGTCGCAGATTCCGACTATGTCGAAGTCCTGACCGAAATCGATATCCAGACACCGATCCCAGACGTGGTGAAGGAGCGGCGCATCACCCGTGGATTTTTCTTCGTTGGCTGCCGCTTCAACGATCAGATGCTGCGCATCTACGCCAGGCAGATCATGAAGCGCTCCCGAGGTCCACATTGCGCGGTAATGGACGCGGAAACGCTGACCAGAAACGAGGCGCGTTTCCTTGCGGCAAGCGGAATCACGGTGATCGACATGCCAGTAAGTGAAGCCGCGGCTCGGCTTATAGGAACGGGCACTGCTGCAGGTGTGGACAGGATTAACAATGGCGGGCCCCTTTGATGATGGGTCCTTCGGCTTGCCTCGAAGGCACAAAATTCAGTCGGGAATACACCCTTGAGCAGTGATGCTATCGGCAGCGCAACGAACGCTCTGAATTCGTTGACCCATGTGGAAGCGGCGCGCTGGGGCCGGGATTTGAGTACGCTGTTGCGCATCACGCGTATGAATTTGCGGCATCCCTGGCAGGTCGCCTTCGCTATGGGCTCGACGATCCTGGCGGCAATCCTCCAGTTGCTCATTCCCCAGCTTCTCGGCCGGGCTGTCGACCAGACCCAGACAGCCATCGGGGGCGGTGTCGCGGGGACCGCGGCAGGACAAGCGCTCTGGACCCCGGCTCTCCTGCTGCTCGCCGTCAGCGCGCTACGCGGCCTTTTCACGATGGCGCAGAACTATTTTGCCGAAGCCGTCGGGCATCATGTCGCGTACGAACTGCGGCTCGCCTACTACGAGAAGATCCAGCGTCTCAGCTTTTCCTTTCACGACCGGGTCCATTCAGGCGATCTGATCACCATCGGCATGCTCGATCTCGAAGGCGTGCGGATGTATTTTTCCACCGCGCTCGTTCGCGTGCTGCTGCTCACGATGCTGATCGGGATCGGCGCCTACATGATGATCTCGACCGATCCCATGCTCGGCCTGGTCGCGCTGAGCTTCGTGCCCTTCGTCGCCTGGCGCTCATCGGCCACACAGCTTAGGCTGCGCGCCACCTGGCTCGACCTGCATGAGCGGCTTTCGGTGCTAAGCCGCGTGATGGAGGAAAATCTCGCAGGCATCCGCGTGGTCCGCGCTTTTGCGGCTCAAGCCTATGAGATGCTGAAGTTCGACGGCGCTTCCAAGAACGCGCTCGACCTCGCCAACGACCGCGTTGACATCTACGTGCCCAGCACGTCGGCGATGACCTTGTCCTTCTTTTTCGCAATGGGATTGGTGCTCTGGATCGGTGGCAGCAAGCTCGTCGCTGGCGAGATCAGTGTCGGAACGGTGGCGACCTTCCTGACCTTCATGACAATCCTGCAAATGCCAGTCCGCCAGATCGGTCTCATGGTCAATGCCTTTGCCCGAGCTTCTAGCTGCGGTTCGCGGCTTTTCGGTCTCCTCGACCAGGAGATCACAATCAGGGATGCTCTCGAGGCCAGACCGCTCGAGATAAGCGACGGCACTCTGCGCTTCCACAATGTCTCGTTTGCGTACCCCAGCGCCGAAAACCGCGCCATTCTGAAGAACCTCAGCTTTGAGGCCCGTAGAGGCGAGACGATAGCGATCGTCGGTCCGCCGGGTTCGGGCAAATCGACGATGGCTCATCTGGTCCCCCGCTTTTACGACGTGACCGGTGGCGCCATCACGCTGGACGGCCAAGACATACGCAATGTCACCCTCGCGACCCTTCGCAAGGCGGTCGCCGTTGTACAGCAGGATGCATTCCTATTCACCACCACGATCGAGAACAACATCGCTTATGGCGATCCCTGGGCGAAGAGACAGCGGATCGAACGCGCTGGCGAATTCGCCCAGCTCCACAACTACATCCTCGGGCTCCCAGCAGGCTACGAGACGGTCGTGGGCGAACGCGGCGTCTCTCTCTCTGGCGGCCAGCGCCAGCGTCTCACGATTGCTCGCACCATGATGCTGCGCCCCTCCGTCGTCGTTTTCGACGACTCAACGGCCGCGATCGATGCCGGCACCGAGCAGCGCATCCGCGCGGCGATGCGGCGCTTCGCCAAGGATCGGGTGACGATCATCATCGCTCACCGGCTGAGTGCGCTTATGCATGCCGATCAGATCCTTTTTGTCGATAACGGCGAAATTGTAGAACGCGGCACGCATCAAGAGCTTTTGGCGAAGCGGGGACGCTACAGGGTCCTTTACGATCTCCAGACGCGCCCGGGTGATGACATTATGACCCAGTATGGGGGCGCCCGCTGATGGCCCAGGGCCGCGCCGGCGAACTCGAAGCCGAACGTGACGACGGCAGACGCCCTCCGCGCGCGGTTGTCGGCTCGCACCGTATCGAGGAGGAGATGTTCGGCCGGGCTTTCGACAAGAGCATCCTCCGGCGCATCTGGGCCTTCGTCCGTCCCTATCGGGCGAGGGTAGTCATCACGATTGCCGCAATGCTGATCTTCACCGGGACGCAGCTTCTCATCCCGTTGATCATCCGCTACGCGATCGACCACGGCATGAACCCGGCAAGGACCGATCGCTCAGCCCAGCTTGCGGCCGTCGGCGCGTTCGTTTTGGCGATTTTGGTCAATTTCGCTGCCGGCTACATGCAGGAAACCGTGATTGGGAAAATGGCCGAAACTGTCCTGTTCGACATCCGCCGCGCCATGTTTGGCCATCTGCAGAACGTTTCGCTCTCCTTCATGGACAAGACCGAGGTCGGGCGCCTGATGTCGCGCCTGCAAGGCGACGTCAACTCCATACAGGAATTCCTCGAAACCTCGGTATATTCCATAGGCGATGTTGCGCTTCTCTTCGGCATCGTTTTGGTAATGCTGTGGCTCGACTTCCGCCTCGGCCTCCTGACCCTCTCGGTTCTGCCGGTCCTGCTGATCGTCCGCATTGTCTGGCTGCCGCGTGCCCGCGACGCCTTCATGGCTGCACACGAGACTAATTCCGTCGTCAACGGCGCGCTGGCCGAAGCCATTCACGGCGTGCGCACCGTCCAGTCCATGGACCGCCAGCAGGTGAATTTCATTCTTTTTGACGACAAGGCCCATGCCAACCTCAGGACCCAGCTGATCGCTGCCAAATATGCACAGGTCATGGTGCCTATCGTCGATGGCCTCACCGGCCTCGCCATGGCCGCCGTTATTGTGGTCGGCGGCTCGATGGTCATGAATGGCCGCATAGATGTGGGCGTATTGGTAGCATACCTATTTTACATCCAGCGCTTCTTTGACCCGATCCGCTCACTGACCCTGCAATATTCGATCATGCAGCGCGCCATGGCCTCAGGCAAGCGCCTGACCGATGTGCTCGACGTCAGGATCGATGTTCAGGACAAACCCAATGCCGAGGTGCTTTCGCCCGAAATGGACGGCTCGGTCGAGTTCAGGGACGTCAGCTTCGGCTACAATCCCAAGTGTCCGGTGCTGAAAAATGTCTCCTTCCGGGTCAATCCCGGCGAGACGGTCGCACTGGTCGGGCCGAGCGGTTCTGGCAAATCGAGCGCGATGGCCCTGGTCCACCGCTTCTATGATGTTCAGCAGGGCCAAGTGCTGGTCGGCGGACATGATGTGCGCGATCTCACCCAGGAATCGCTCGGCCGCCAAGTCGCCATGGTGCTGCAGGAGCCATTCCTGTTCACCGGGACGGTCTTCGAGAACATTCGATACCACAAGACGGAAGCCACGCGCGACAAGGTGATCGAGGCCGCCAAGGCGGTCGGTGCGCACGACTTCATCATGAGCCTCGCCGACGGGTATGAGACCCAACTTGGCGAACGCGGCGACAACTTATCTCTCGGCCAGCGCCAGCTCATCAGTTTCGCTCGCGCCCTCGTCGCTGACGCCAAGATCCTCGTGCTCGACGAAGCTACCGCCAACATCGACAGCTACACGGAAATGCAAATTCAGAAGGCTCTGATAAAGCTGCTTGAAGGGCGCACTGGCCTCGTCATCGCCCACCGTCTTGCCACGATCCGGGGTGCCGACCGCATCATCGTGCTTCAGAATGGCCAAGTTATTGCGACTGGCAACCACGATCAGCTAATAGCCATGGGGGGCCTGTATTCCAAACTCTACAATCTCAACTACGCCTCCTTCGACGATATTCCCGAACACGATACGACCGTACAAGCCGGCTCCCAGACCTGACGTCTTGGCGGCCTTGTGGTAATGGCATTGACTCGGGCGTGCCGGACACTCAGGCCGCCGCAGACGAGGAAGCAGGCAGCATTCATGAAAAGCACTCGCGCAGATCGTGAAGACCGGCTGCGAACGATTTCCTCCAGCGTCGTTGTCCGACCGCGGTGCACCCCGCGACATCGTGCGAGCTCGCTCCAGGTGGTGTCGCTCGGCGTAGCAAAGCCGCTCGCGAGCGCGCCCTCAACAGCGCCGTAGCGAGTGACGGCTTTGCTACCGCCGAGCCGCTGATGAAGCTGGATGCGGGAGCCGCCACCGGCGCCGCCCCGGTCGAGAAGAACCCTCTGCGGCGGGCTATGGGCAATGACTAGCGCGAGCGCGACGAGCAGACGCGTGCCGGCACCGTGGCGCGCTGGGCCATCATCTCCTTAGAATCGTGCAGGCTCACACCGTGGCCCAGATGCCGACCAAAACGCACAAACCCGGTAATCTGTGCCGCCGGTTCGTCGTCAGTTTGGCCTCCCTCACGATTGCCCAATCCCCACCACGTGCACGCTCGAGCACGTGGATGTGAGGGAGCGCTGTTACAACGATTTACCTTCAGATCAGACCGCGAATTTCGTGGTCAGCCAAGTCGAGCCATGATTTCGGATTGAATGGTCGTCGCGGTGTACAGGGAAGCATCGAGCGGCAGATTTCCAAATGCCAGTTGACAAAGCAGGTAGTTGGCACCTGCCTCTTCCAACTGATCTAACAGAGCTTTTCGCACAGATTCTGCTGATCCTACCACGCACAATTCACGCTCTATTGCCGCATCAAAGGTCAGCGGCAGGTTTGGTGGAGTCGGGATGGCATTAAGGTCGTAAAGGAATTGGAAGCTCATGAGCCATCGTTCGTAAGCAGGTGCCGCGATCGAATACGCGTCTGTTTCGGAACGCCCAATCACCACCATTCGGAGCAATCCAATAAATGGTGCTTGATCGCCCGTGTCAGTGTTGTCCTCTCGATAGGCGCGGAAGGCATCTGTAGTTTTGCGAACAGAAGAGGAAGGTCCTACACACGCGATGTTTGCTCCATTCGCAGCGGCCCAGGCTGCGGACTCGGGTCGATTGGCGGCGACCCATGTCGGCGGATGTGGACGCTGATGAGGTCTTAGCGTCAAAGGAACGTCATTGAGCTCAAAATGGTGGCCTTGATAGCACAGGGTGCCGATCTTCATCGCATTAACAAGTATTTCAATAAGAATTTCGCTGGCTTCCGCATAGCGGCCCGGCACCGCGTCCGCACCAATCCCGAAGTAACCCAATTCGATCGGGAGAGCACCGCGCCCTATGCCCAGTTCGAGCCTGCCACCGCTCAACTGGTCCAGCATACAGATCTCTTCGAACGCACGCAGCGGATGATAAAGCGCAAGCAGCATCACCAAGGGTCCGAGACGCAGGCGCCGGGTGCGCTGGGCGACGCTCGATAAGAACAGATTTGGCGATGGACCTCTCCCATGGGGGGTACAGTGGTGCTCTGCGAGATGATAGGCATAGAACCCAAGCTGATCGCACGCCTCTGCTAATATCAGGCGGTCTTCGTACTGTCGGGCGATATCGCTGCCGTCCTCGTCCAGATGATCGAAGATGCCGAAGGCTAGGTTTGAAGGAAAGACGTTTGTCACTCGATATTGTCCCCGATTTTAAAGAAAAATGTTGTCATGCTTGGGTGACCAAGCAAGTCTAAATATAGCAGTGTGTGATCTCGGATTAGGGTCAGCGTACCGAACAAGCAGAGCCTGACGCTCCCCTGCCCGTGGTGCTTGGTATGTTTAAGCTTCCAACTATATCGCCAGCGGCAGCAAGAAATGCATCCAATTGCTCTTTTGTGCCGATGCTGACGCGGATGCAATGTTCCAAACCATTGTCCGGAAAGTAGGCAACGAGTATCTTTTGCCCTTCCAAGGCTGCTTGCCACCATGAGCCGTCCTGTCCCGCTGGCACACGGGCTAGCAAGAAATTTGCGTGGGAGGGCGTTACGGAAAATCCAAGTTGCGACAGTGCGGCTGTCACTCGCTGTCGTTCATGTCTGATGTGCTTGTGGTTCTCTGCGTAGGCGCCGCGATGCGCAAGCACGCTGATACCAACCGCATGCCCGATCACGTTCATGTTGAAGACGTTCTGGATGTTGCGCAGCCTGCCAATAATTTCAGGGTGACCGAAACCGAAACCGACGCGAATGCCGGCGGCGGCATAGCTCTTCGAAAATGTTCTCAAGATCAGAAGGTTCGAATAACGGTTGATGAGGCGCAGCCCGTGATCGGGCGCAAAGTCGACGTAGGCCTCATCAAGGACGATCAAGCGGTCCGATTGTGCCACGAGGCGTTCGATATCGCTTATCGGGAGGAATGTTCCGGTGGGATTGTTTGGATTGGCCAACAGAATGAACTTGGCTTCTTTTGCCGGACCGGAAAGCAATTGCTCCATTGGCAGGGAATGAGTTTGACATCCGATCTCGAGAAACTCAGCACCATGCAACATGGCAAGTTTGCGGTTGAACGAAAACCCAGGCGACATCATCGCCACCTTGTCGCCAGGGGCGAGGAAAGCTCTGTAGATGAGTCCGAGCAGTTCAGACGACCCGTTGCCTGCTATGACCTGATCCCTGGATAGGCCATAGGTATGGGACGCTGCTTCCCTCAATCTGATGTTGTCGTCGTCCGGATATAGATACTGGCGCTTGAGGGCCGCCACTGCACTTTGCATTATGATTGGCGGCAACGGAAACGGGTTCTCATTCGTATTCAGCTTGACAAAACTTCTACCCGGCGCTGGTCCGTTGGACGGCAGAGGATCTAACAGTCGCGTCACTTGCGGAAGAGACGAAAGCACAGTTTGCAGTTTTGCATCGGACATATCTTATCTCCGTTTCAGTCGCAGAGCGGCATCCGTATGAGCTCGCAACGAGAGCAACATGGCGGACGGGATTGACGATGGCAGCGCTGCCTTTCACAGGATGGTCGCAACGCCGGCTGCCGGGAATTGGGCCAGGCTGTCCTCGGTCGGATCGACTTGACGCCGACGCAGATCTGCATCCCTGCGCGGGGCTAAAGTGCTAAGCGGTCTGAGCTAATCGCCTGAGTCATGCTTTCACAGACGCCTGATCTCGATGCCGTATTTCCTCAGCACGTAGCCAATCTGGCGCGGGGTCAATCCAAGCAGGCGCGCCGCCTTTGCCTGCACCCAGCCACATCTTTCCATGGCAGCAATGACGCGCTCGACGTCGGTGGTCCTCGCGCCAATCGGGTGGGTTGCGCCGGCAGGCGGGACTATAGTTTCGGCCGAACGAGCGGCCGCGTCCGGCGGCGTGGCCGGCTTCACTGGCTCCGGCAGGATCGGCGCTGGTTGCAGCGCGGCCTTGCCCGATCTGCTCTCCCACAGCGCCTCGGCAAAGCATTGGCCCTGGGAGCAGGCAAAGTCGTTTCTCCCGATTGATAATCCCGCCGCCAGGATCGCTGTCCGGTGCACGCAATTTTCAAGCTCGCGAATGTTGCCGGGAAATTCACATTTCATCAGCACTTCAATCGCACGCGGATCGAAGGTGAGCGTACGGCCGTTCTCATCGTTGAAATTCTTGAGAAACTCAGCTGCGAGGAGCGGAATATCGCTGCGCCTTTGGCGCAACGCCGGCACCAGCAAGGGAACCACGTTGATGCGATAATATAGGTCGGCGCGGAACTCATTCCTTGCGACCGCCTCTTCCAGGTTCCTGTTCGTGGCGGCAATCACGCGAACATCGACCTTGATGGTCTGGTTGCTGCCGACGCGCTCAAACTCCTGCTCCTGCAGCACGCGCAGTAGCTTTGCCTGGAACGAGGCCGAGATCTCGCCGATCTCATCCAGAAACAACGTCCCCTTGTCGGCGAGCTCAAAGCGCCCCTTGCGGGAATTGAACGCGCTTGTGAAGGCACCCTTCTCATGACCGAACAATTCGGATTCCAGGACTGTCTCTGGCAGCGCTGCACAATTGAGTTTGATGAAGGGCCGCTTGGCGCGCGGCGACAACTCGTGAATTGCCTTGGCAGCCAACTCCTTCCCGGTACCAGATTCGCCTCGCAACAGAACCGTGGTCTTTGCCTTCGCTATCACCGCGATCTTCTCGAGCAGCGCGCTTAGCGCCGGACTGTCGCCAATCATCCCCTCGACGTGAACCTTCTTGCGCTGCCGTGCTGGGTGCGTGACATCAGAGAATTTCGTTTGCAGCCGATCTTCCAACGCCGGCGGTCGCTCGCGGTCGCCCGCGGAGAAGCGATGCAACTTGACTGTCTGTCCCACCATGTTGGCAACCATGGTGAGCAGCCGGACATCATAATCGAGCCGATACCTTGACCTGCTGTCCAAGAGGCGGTCGATAGTCAGCGTGCCTACGGCGTTCCCATCAACACGGATGGGAACGCCGATGAACGACACGGCGTCGGGGGCCCCAAGCACCTCTATGTCAGCGGCAGTGAAGGCCGAATGCATCGCTATGTCCTCGGCGACGAGCGGCATGTCCGTCGTCACAATCTGATCGATTGCGTTGCGCGGCAGGCGCGACCGGGAGCGCTCATTGCTGTTCTTGTCGCAGCCAGTGGCCACGGTGATGTCCAGTACGCCCTCGGCGTCGCAGAGAGCGATGATGCCGTGCCGCATCTGCACAAACGAGCGCAGGAGATCAACGACCTTAGCCAACGTGACTTCGAGCCGGGCGGGGTCGGTGAGTACTTTCGATATTTCGGAGATGCCGATGAGCGCGCGCTCGTGGAATGCCACATCCGCAGGATTCGTCTCGGACTTTGGGTAACCCTTTTTCGCATCCGGAAGCGATATGCGGCACTCGCCGGCATTTGGTTCTGATTTGCGAATGTTGTGGTGCATGTGATCCTCGATCTCGCGGCATGAAATGAATGCCGGCGGCATGTGCGCCCGCGACGTCGCGGGGCAAGCGCGAAAATGCTCTGACGTGAACTCGTGCCGCCGCCATCTGGTCGAGTGCAAAGCGGGTCGATCCCCTGACGCATCGCTTGGCTCTCCCTCCACGAAGCTTGGCCACGTTCTCGGCTTACACCGGGAGCAACCGCACGTTGATTCAAAAGACCGGAGCGAGGCGGGATAGTCAATCGAGGTTTCTTTCTTTCGTGAAAGAAAACCTCGGGGGCTTATGATAGAATTTATCAGTTCTAATTTGTGTCGGCGATGTTGAACGACAGAAATACCTGCGCCGGCGATGCGGTGCCCGAGCGAGTGACCGCGCCAAGCGCAAACTGCGGGGCCGTGCAACCGCATCGTCGCGGTCACGACCAGCGGCGTCAATCTCTACGTCTCGACGTCGCTTCCAAGCTGTTGCTGCAGCATTAGCGGGGCAAAGAGCACGGCAATTGTCCGCTCTCGTGCCAGCGATACGGCCCGTCCAAAGTCGGCAAATCCGAGGGGCGCACCACGATGTGCAGCAAAACCGCAACCCAGAGAGATCGACCGGCGGCAATCTGCCGGAGAACATCAACGGCGTGCTGGACGGCGCCCTTGTCAACCCCGTCTTGTGCCTCCGCATTCATCCCATCATTGGCGAGCCCAAGGTCAGTTCAGGTCATGCGGATCCATTTGGCATGGGTATTGCGGCGGCGTTGGTGCAGCGTTCGACCGGAGCGCCGCGATAGGGAGAAGCCCGGGAGAAGTCACGCCACCTCGATCCGGTCAGGGAGAGAGAAACAGTGTCAGCTGCACAAGTCCGCGGCGCGAGCCCCGCGCCCCGCAAACCCTTCTATGCCAAGCTTTACGCCCAGGTGCTTGTCGCCATCGCCCTCGGCGTCGCAATTGGCTATTTCTATCCGGGGACCGGCGAGAGCCTGAAGCCGCTGGGTGATGCCTTCATCAAGCTGGTCAAGATGATCATCGCGCCTGTCATNTTCCTGACAATTGCGACCGGCATTGCCGGCATGAACGATCTTCACAAGGTCGGCCGGGTCGCCGGCAAGGCGATGGTCTATTTCCTCACCTTCTCGACGCTCGCGCTGATCGTCGGCCTCATCGTCGCCAATGTCGTCCAGCCTGGCGCCGGCCTCAACATCGATCCGGCCTCGCTCGATGTTCAGGCCGTGAATACCTATGCCGCAAAGGCCCACGAGCAGTCGGTCACCGGCTTCCTGATGAACATCATCCCGCCAACGATTGTCGGTGCCTTCGCGGAAGGCGACATCCTGCAGGTGCTGTTCTTCTCGGTTCTGTTCGGCATGGCGCTGGCGATGGCCGCAGAGACGGGCAAGCCTGTCGTTTCGTTCCTTCAGGCGCTCATCGCGCCTGTCTTCAAGCTCGTCGGCATTCTGATGAAGGCCGCCCCGATCGGCGCTTTCGGCGCAATGGCCTTCACCATCGGCAAATATGGCATCGGTTCGGTCGTCAATCTCGCGATGCTGGTCGCGACGTTCTATTTCACCGCCTTCCTCTTCGTGTTCGGGATTCTCGGCGCGGTCTGCCGCTACAATGGCTTTTCGATCTGTTCTCTCATTCGCTACATCAAGGAAGAGCTGCTGCTTGTGCTCGCAACGTCCTCTTCGGAGGCCGCGCTTCCCTCGCTCATGCAGAAGATGGAGAAGGCGGGCGCCAGGCGTTCGGTCGTGGGTCTCGTCATCCCGGCCGGATATTCGTTCAATCTGGACGGCACCAATATCTACATGACGCTGGCGGCCCTCTTCATCGCGCAGGCGACGAACACGGATCTCTCAATCGGCGATCAGGTGCTGCTGCTGCTCGTTGCGATGCTTTCCTCCAAGGGCGCTGCAGGTGTGACAGGTGCGGGCTTTATCACCCTGGCTGCTACGCTCGCCGTAGTTCCGAGTGTTCCCGTTGCGGGGATGGCACTTATTCTCGGCATCGACCGCTTCATGTCCGAATGCCGGGCACTGACGAATTGCGTGGGTAACGCAGTGGCATCCCTCGTCGTCGCCCGTTGGGAAGGAGAATTGGACCGAGCGCAGATGAAAGCCGCCTTCTGCGGTCATCAGCTTGCCGAGGGATCAAACCGGCGATCCTCCGCCGAGTAGGTCGACACACCGCGACCGGTTAAGTCGCCTAGCTGGCCACATGACCTGAACGATCGGCTCGCAGGCTCTAAACGGCGCCTCACGGACCATGTATCAGAAGCGCTAAATGTGTGAGTGCAAATCGTCGCCCCCCTAAGCGAATGAACCTTCCGTTATACCCGGCCGGTCTACGTCTGGAGTGCTGTTCGTCCAATACGCTGTTCAGTATGCGGACGTCTTCACTTTGCCACCCGAAACCATTGTCGAATCGCGCTAGGTGACAGAGAGCCAGCCTGCGCCAAAAACCAATCAGAACAGGACCCATGACCAAGCGCCCCACAATTGCCGATCTCGCCCGCGAAGCCCGAGTCAGCGTAGCAACGGTCGATCGGGTTCTGAACGCCCGCCATCCGGTGCGCGAGGAGACCGCGCGGCGGGTCCACGACGCCGCCCACGCGATCGGCTATCATGCCGCCGGGCTCATCAAGCAGCGCTTGCGGCGAGACCTTCCGCGCTACCGTCTGGGCTTCATCTTGAGAAAACCGGCCCAGCATTTCTACCAAGACTTTGCGCGCGAGGTCGAAGCGTCGGTCAATTTGGCCCAGTCCTTCCACGGCATTCCGCTCATCGAATTCGCCCCGTCACATATGCCCAGCGACCTGATCGCACCGCTCAAGGATTTGGGCGCACGCTGCCATGCGATCGCGATGGTGGCACCGGACCACCCGAAAATTACAGCAGCGGTTGAGGACCTCAAGGCCAAAGGCATTCCGGTTTTCTCGCTGCTTTCCGACTTCGCCGCCGGCGTGCGACAGGGCTATATCGGCCTCAACAACCGCAAGGTGGGACGCACGGCCGCTTGGATGGTGTCCAAGGTCGCAAAACGGCCCGGCAAGGTGGCGGTGTTTGTGGGCAGCCATCGTTTCCAGGGGCACGAGCTCCGCGACGTCGGCTTTCGCTCCTATTGCCGTGAGAACGCGCCGACGTTCGAGGTGCTCGATCCGCTCGTGAACCTCGAGAAACGGCAGATCACCTACGAGGCAACGCTTGACCTCATGCAGCGGGAACCCGAGCTCGTCGGCTTCTATGTCGCCGGCGGCGGGATGGAGGGCGCCATCTCCGCGGTCCGGGAAGAGGGCAAAAGTCGGGATCTCGTCGCGATCGTGAATGAAATCACGCCGGAATCTCGGGCGGCACTCGCAGATAACATCATCACGATGGCGGTCGCCACGCCAATGCGCCGGCTTTCCCAGGAGCTGATAACGCTGATGACGCGGGCTATCGAGACCGGCACCGCTGAAACACCAGGACAGACATTTCTGCCGTTCGACATCCATCTGCCTGAAAATATATGAAACTGGATTCTCGTAAGCGGGGAGTTTCCTTTCATAGATGAGAGAAAGTTGATTGATGATCCGATCCACGTGGGGTAGCCGCACCCCATAGGCCTCAGTCGCGGCCCAGGATGAAGCGCCGATTGGGTGAACGGATCGGCCGCGCGTTCAGGCGGAAGCGCGATGTAAATTGCCTACATCCGCAGCGTCGACCTCGACCGGCTTCATTGCCAACATCCTCGACGTTGTCGGTGCAGGGCGGTGTCGTCAAGGATGCCTCACGCCAGTAGCCGAGCGAGGCCGGCACAGTCCATTGGGTCGACCTCGTCGACCGCCATCTCCCCGCCTGGCTGCGCGTGAAAAGCCGCGGCAAGGCCGGCAAAGTTGGCATTTAAGTGGGGCAAAACATCTTGTGGGACTTCGCACGCGAAATCGGAGGCGGCAGTCAATTCAGTACCAACCCGGGCATGTGTTCTGCTCGTTCCTGGCCATCGTACTCAGCAAGGAACTGCGCCGCTCTGCCGGGCCAAGGCCTGACGCCCGAATGGCAACCGCTCCTACGCGATCGCGACCGCCTCCAGGAAGCCACCATTGAAAAGGATGCTCGCGTCGTCACCACCACGTACGGCCAAAGTAGGCAACGTCTTGAAGGCAGCTGGCATCGCTCTGCCACACAACCTCGACGAACAACTCGCCTGAGATCAGCCCCAAAATGTGGTGGTAACACGTGCCGGCGCGCGCCTAACATGCTGATCAACGGCATTATTCTTACAGGCGGTGTTTAGGTGGGGCTAAATCTCTTCTGGGACTTCGCACGCGAAATCGGAGGCGGCAGTCAATTCGGTACCAACAACGGCAAGGTCGGATCCGGCGTGCCCGAGACGCTCAATAGCTTTCAAGCAAAGGCGCCAGGCGAGATGCCTCCTGCAACATCATTTCCCGCATCCATAGGCTTGCCGGATCAGTGTTGTGAAGCGCAGGCCATTGGACGGCCTCCGTGAATGCGGGATGAGGAAGTGGCGGCGGAAGTCCGACAATCCGCAGGGGTGTTGTTTGTGCGAAATGCTGCGCCAGCCGTAAGGGCATGGTCCCGATGCGGTTGGTGCCTGATAGGACGGGCGCGATCAGGCTAAAGCCCTGTACGACGACCTCGATACGTCTCTCGAAACCGTGCTCGAGCAAATACCATTCCTCCATGGTGGGCTGCCGGGTGTGCCTGAATTTGAGCACAACATGCCCCATCGACAAGTATCGGTCGAATGTAAGTGGCTCTGACAGCTGCTTGTTCGTGCCGCAGCCTACGCATACGAGCATATCTTCGAACAGGGCTGCGCGAGGATGTTTCGACATGAACACTTCCGGCATAATCAGAAAATCAACGTCGCCGCGCCGGAGAAGCTGTGGCCTGAGGCGTTCTGCCGGAAACTGGCCGGCAAGGGNATATCTTCGAACAGGGCTGCGCGAGGATGTTTCGACATGAACACTTCCGGCATAATCAGAAAATCAACGTCGCCGCGCCGGAGAAGCTCCTCGGGGTCGTCGGAAATAGGCAGACATTCGAAGCGGACGGCCGGAGCTTCCCGCGCAGCACGCTCTACGATGTTCTTAAAAAATACGAGCGTGAGGTAATCGGAAAGCATGATTCGGAAGAGACGAACCGATTGGGCTGGGTTAAAGGCGTCGGGGGAAATAATCGATAGCTGGATGTGCAGCAATGCGTCCCGGACTGCTGGGGCGAGCCCCTCCGCGCGCGGTGTCAAAATGAGCTCGCGGCCGTTCATCGCAAATAGCTCATCGCTGAAATAGGCGCGTAACCGAGCGACGGCGGCGCTCATGGCCGGTTGGCTCAGGTTAATACTGTTGGCCGCGGCAGTGACTTTACGCTCCCTGATCAGAGCGTCCAGCACAACGAGGAGATTTAGATCCAGCCCCTTAAAACGCATGCCCTGATCTATCCAGCGTGTGGATGGGTACCATCTAAACAATCAATTTTACGAATTTACGAACCATGCATTAGAGGAACGTAAATGACCGACGTCAAGCTCAAATCGACGGCGCCGCGACACGGGCGGGAACATCGAGAGAGCTCATTTGCGAGCCCGACCGGCTGGCTCACCTTCGCTAACGACAACGGTTGAGTACAGCCAACAACGCCGCCGCTTTGGCCGGGTAATGCGGCCCGCAACAAACTAATATGAAGAGAGGTCCTGAATGCGCCCTCAGGTGCAGTGGAAGTTGTGCTGGGAAAACGAGTTGCAGCTCTCCGATCACGTCGAGCTCGCCGAGTTCTTTCGTAATACCTACGGGCCGACCGGGGCGTCCAACGCAGAACCGTTCGAAGGTAGTCGAAGCTGGGCCGGAGCCAGGCCTGAACTCCGCGTAATCGCCTATGATTCGAGCGGTGTAGCGGCTCACATGGGCGTACTGCGCCGTTTCATCAGGGTTGACGCGGTCGACCTGTTGGTGGCTGAGCTGGGCCTGTACGGGGTACGTCCGGACCTTGAGGGTCTCGGAATCGCCCATTCAATCCATGTCATGCTTCCAATACTGCAGGAGCTTGGCGTTCCATTCGCTTTCGGAACGGTCCGGGACGCGCTGCGGAATCATGTTGAGAGGTTCGGGCGGCGATACAGCCCTTTGGCCGTTTTGTCGGGAATTCGCGTGCGCTCCACCCGACCAGAGGCGCGCCTCGACCTGCCGCCCACACGCATCGATGACGCACTCACCATTGTTCTGCCAGTTGGACGGCCGATCAGCGAATGGCCCACGGGCACGATGATCGATCGGAACGGACCAGAGCTATGAGCAGTCCCGATTGCTTGTACGAAATGCGCCGTGAGTGCTCTGACGGCACTGGCCGTCGCAGCGTTTATTTGACGTTCGACGACGGTCCCAATCCACTTTTCACACCGGAGATTCTCGATGTGCTGGCAGAGCAGCGGGTGCCGGCGACTTTCTTCGTCATCGGCGCCTACGCCTTAGAGCACCCGGATCTAGTCCAACGAATGTTTGCAGAAGGGCACGAGCTAGGCAACCACACGATGACTCATCCGAATCTGTACAAATGCGGCTTCGGCGAAGTGCAACGTGAGGTCTTTGAAGCGAACGGCGCCATCATGAGGGCGTGCCCGCAGGCCTCGGTGCGCTATATTCGCGCGCCCTATGGCGCTTGGAGCGAAGAAGTCTTCACAGCGTCACAGATCGCCGGGCTGGCGGCCCTCCATTGGTCCGTCGACCCTCGAGATTGGTCTCGCCCTGGGGTCGACGCGATTATCGATCGCGTGCTCGCCTCTGTCCGGCCGGGCGCAATCGTACTCTTGCACGACGGATGCCCTCCCGGCGAGTTGAGCCAGGGTGCTCACGCCGGTCTGCGCGACCAGACGGTCACGGCGCTGTCCCGGCTGATTCCAGCACTGCGTGAGCGCGGATTTGTAATCCGCTCACTTCCTCAACATCACTGAACAAACGAGATCCCATGACTCTTCTTGGTACAACCAGCACTGTCGCCATTTCGCTTTATGCACTGCTCTCGACTGCTTATAAGAGCATGCAGGGGCTTTATGCTCTGCCGACAAACGACTCATCGGCGTTGGAGGATCTCGTCGGCTCCGATCAACTGCCCAGCGTGGATGTCATCGTCCCCTGCTTCAACGAGGATCCGCGCACGCTTTCAGAGTGCCTGGCTTCCATTGCAGACCAAGAATACGCCGGAAGTCTTCGGGTCTATGTGGTTGATGACGGTTCTGGAAATCGCGAAGCCGTAGGAACTGTCCACGAAAGCTACGCGCGCGACCCTAGGTTCGACATCATTTTGCTTCCCGAGAATGTTGGAAAGCGCAAGGCGCAGATCGCCGCGATACGCCGCTCATCCGGGGATTTGGTGCTTAACGTTGATTCAGACACGATACTCGCGTCCGACGTCATTACCAAGCTTGTACCGAAGATGCGAAATCCAGCGGTCGGCGCGGTCATGGGTCAGTTGACGGCCAGTAACCGGAGCGAGAGCTGGCTGACCAGGCTGATAGACATGGAGTACTGGCTGGCTTGCAACGAGGAGCGCGCGGCACAGGCTCGCTTCGGTGCCGTTATGTGCTGTTGCGGCCCATGTGCCATGTACCGCCGGTCTGCGCTCCTTTTGTTACTGGACCAGTACGAGTCGCAATTTTTTCGGGGCAAGCCAAGCGACTTCGGTGAGGATCGCCATCTCACTATCCTCATGCTGAAAGCAGGCTTTCGAACCGAGTACGTTCCGAGCGCCATCGCGGCCACAGTCGTTCCGAACAGACTCGGACCGTATCTGCGCCAACAACTCCGTTGGGCACGAAGCACATTCCGGGACACGCTGCTTGGGCTGCGCTTGCTGCCCGGCCTCAATAGCTATCTCACGTTGGACGTGGTCGGACAGAATCTCGGGCCGCTACTCCTCGCCCTATCGGTACTAACGGGCCTCGCACATTTCGCACTGACAGGCACTGTGCCTTGGTGGACAGGACTGATGATTGTGTCCATGACCATGCTCCGATGCAGCGTGGTAGCATTTCGTGCTCGACAGTTTCGATTTCTGGGCTTTTCCCTGCACACGTTCATCAACATCTTTCTCTTACTTCCCTTGAAGGCCTACGCGCTGTGTACATTGAGCAATAGCGATTGGCTGTCGCGAAGCTCTGCTGTCGCTACATCGAACACTGGGGGAAAACAGGCCCCCACCCAAACTCCGATCACTGGATCAAGCAGGGCAGAATTCTCATCGCATGCGGCTCCGCTTCGCAGGCTCAATCTTGCGCGGATTCTTCGGCATTAGCGCTGTCGGGCAACATTTGCGGCGACGAGTGATCGCTAATTACCTAGGTGGACGAGAGGTGGACGAGTTTGACCCAGAACATGAATCATCAGTTGCTCGATCGGGAATTGGCCGCAGACGATCCGTGGCGCCTCGACGGCAATCCGTTCGAGCGGGAGCGCCACACGCAAATGCTCCAGCTGGCGCTTGCCCAAGGCTCCATTACAAATGCCCTCGAAGTCGGGTGCGCTGCCGGCGCATTCACGGAAAAACTAGCCCCCTACTGCCAAGTGCTCACCGTCATCGATGTCGTGGCGCAAGCGATTGCTCGAGCACGTCAACGGATAAAGGAGCCGCCGCGCATCAACTGGATAGTCTCCGATATTCAACAGTTTTCGACCGACGAGTTGTTTGACCTGATCGTTGTGGCGGAGGTCCTCTACTACCTCGAAGACATAGCCGAGATGCGCGCGGCCGTCCAAAACCTGGTGCGGGTGCTTGCGCCAGGCGGGCATCTGATCTTCGGATCGGCAAGGGATGTTAATTGCCGTCGCTGGGGTCACGCCGCTGGTGCTGAGCCGGTCATCGCCATGCTGAGCGAAACGTTGATCGAGGTAGAGCGTCTTGAGTGTCGGGGCGAGTCGGTCAACGAAGACTGCTTGCTCGTCCGATTCCGGAACCCGCTTTCCGCTTCCTGATGTATCGAATTTATCGCCGTTAACGTGGAGACACTATGCGCATCTGTGGTATCAAGCTGACCCATGACGGGGCGATCGCCCTTGTCGAGGATGGACGGCTCGTCTTCTGCGTTGAGCAGGAAAAGCGGCACAACAATCCGCGTTATCAAACCATCGATAATCTCGACGCAATTGTCGCCGCTTTGGCGGAACAGGGGCTAAATCCTTGTGATGTCGATCAGTTCGTTATCGACGGCTGGGATGGCGAAGACGAGTCACAGTTTCAGGTCCGGCAGGCAACCAAGCAACCGCCAGTCTTGGCGTCCCTCTCGGTAAAATGAACCCATGTCCATGGTAGCGATCGATCTTACTGACGTAAGCAAAACTTATGACAAGCTCGTTGTCGACAGACTGTCGTTCCGCGTTGCGGCGGGGGAATGCTTCGGGCTCTTGGGACCGAACGGTGCGGGCAAAAGCACGATTGCGCGTTTGGTCCTCGGCATGACATCGCCTGATGCGGGGAAGATTACTGTGCTCGGCGCTCCAGTGCCGGCGCGCGCGCGTTTGGCACGTATGCGCATCGGCGTGGTCCCGCAGTTCGACAATCTTGATACCGCGTTCACTGTACGCGAGAACCTGTTGGTGTTCGGGCGCTACTTCCGGATGAGCAGACGCCAGATCGAAGCGGTCATACCATCGCTGCTTGAGTTCGCCCGCCTCGAGAACAAAGCGGATGCGCGCGTCGCCGAACTGTCCGGCGGCATGAAGCGGCGCCTGACGCTGGCGCGTGCGCTGGTCAATGACCCGCACTTGCTGGTGATGGACGAGCCGACCACCGGCCTCGATCCGCAGGCCCGCCACCTGATCTGGGAACGGCTGCGATCGCTGCTGGCGCGGGGCAAGACTATTCTTTTGACTACCCATTTCATGGAAGAGGCCGAGCGGCTGTGCGATCGGCTGTGCGTTATGGAGGAGGGGCGCAAGATCGCCGAAGGCCGCCCGTCCGCACTCATTGACGAGCAGATCGGCTGTGACGTGGTCGAGGTCTACGGCGGCAATCCGCATGAACTGGGTGCGCTGATCCGGCCGTACGCACAGCGCATCGAGGTGAGCGGTGAGACGCTTTTTTGCTATGCACCCGATCCGGAGCAGGTGCTGGTGCAGCTACGCGGGCGCGCGGGTCTACGCCTTCTGCAGCGTCCCCCCAATCTCGAGGATGTGTTTTTGCGGCTAACCGGGCGCGAGATGGAGGACTGAACAATGGGCGAACGTTATGCGGCGGGCATGCCCGCCAATGCGTGGAATTGGGTCGCGGTTTGGCGCCGCAACTATCTTGCATGGAAGAAAATCGGGCTTGCATCGGTTCTCGGCAACCTCGCCGATCCGATGATCTATCTGTTCGGCCTCGGCTTTGGCATCGGAACAATGATAGGTCCTGTTGAGGGCACTTCGTACATTGCGTTTCTCGCGGCTGGCATGGTTGCCACAAGCGCGATGGCATCGGCGACCGCTGAAACGGTTTACGGGAGTTTCGGCCGCATGGACAACCAGCGCACCTGGGAAGGAATGCTATGCACTCAGCTGACGCTCGGCGATATCTTACTCGGCGAATTGGCGTGGGCAGCCACCAAGGCCCTGATGGCGGGCACAGCAATCACTATTGTTGCCACCACGCTCGGCTACGCATCGTGGCCATCCATCCTCTGCTTGCTGCCAGTCATCGCTCTCAGTGGCCTCGCCTTCGCGAGTCTAGCGATGGTCGTCACGGCGCTTGCGCCCAGTTATGAATATTTCATATTTTATCAAACGCTTGTTATAACACCCATGCTGTTCCTTTGCGGCGCGATGTTTCCGGTCAACCAATTGCCCGGCGCTTTTCAGGACGTCGCCTCCTTGTTGCCGCTCGCACATGCAATCGACCTCATTCGTCCGGCGATGCTGGGCCGTCCGGTCGGCAGCATGGGCCTGCATATCGGCGCGCTTTGCATATACACGGTTTTGCCGTACTTCCTGTCAGTTGCTCTTTTTCGTCGACGGCTGATGCGTTGACGCTGCCCTCACCATTCGTAAATTTGATTGTTTTGGCGATACCAATCCACACGATGGATAGAGCAGGACATGCGTTTTAAGGGACTCGATCTAAATCTCCTCGTTGTGCTGGACGCTTTGATCAGGGAGCGTAAAGTCACCGCCGCGGCTCGCAGTATTAACCTGAGCCAGCCGGCCATGAGCGCCGCCGTCGCTCGGTTACGCGCCTATTTCAGCGATGAGCTATTTACGATGAACGGCCGCGAACTCATTTTGACACCGCGCGCGGAGGGGCTCGCCACAGCAGTCCGGGAAGCATTGCTGCACATCCAGCTATCGATAATTTCCTGGGACCCCTTTAACCCGGCCCGATCGGATCGTCGCTTCCGCATCATCCTTTCCGATTACCTCACACTCGTATTTTTTAAGAAGATCGTAAAGCGTGCTGCGCGGGAAGCTCCCGCCGTCCGCTTCGAATGTCTGCCTATTTCCGACGACCCCGAGGAGCTTCTCCGGCGCGGCGACGTTGATTTTCTGATTATGCCGGAAGTGTTCATGTCGAAACATCCTCGCGCAGCCCTGNGGCGACGTTGATTTTCTGATTATGCCGGAAGTGTTCATGTCGAAACATCCTCGCGCAGCCCTGTTCGAAGATATACTCGTATGCGTAGGCTGCGGCACGAACAAGAAGCTGTCAGAGCCACTTACATTCGACCGATACTTGTCGACGGGGCAGGTTGTGCTCAAATTCGGGGACACCCGGCAGCCCTCCATCGAGGAATGGTATTTGCTCGAGAACGGTTTCGAGAGACGTATCGAGGTCGTCGTACAGGGCTTTAGCATGATCCCGCCCCTTCTATCAGGCACCAACCGCATCGGGACAATGCCCTTACGGCTGGCGCAGCATTTGGCAAAATTAACACCCCTGCGGATTGTCGAACTTCCGCCGCCACTTCCTGCCGCATTCACGGAGGCCGTCCAATGGCCTGCGCTTCACAATAATGATCCGGCAAGCCTATGGATGCGGGAAATGATGTTGCAGGAGGCATCTCGTATGATTACCCCGCCTAAGAGCACCGGACGTCTCAGTTGTCGGCCGAATTGAGAAACTGACCCCTCGGTTATGAGAGGAGGCATGGATGGCGATTGGGATTGGGCGATTCCTGCATTGTCGAGAACGATGCAGGGAGAGCAGATGCTTTGACCTGCCACGGGTAATTTCCTCCATCTGAGATTAGAGTCCGGGCCTCGATTGAAGGACTGACTGATGAAGAGAAAGCGGTTTACGGAAGAGCAGATCATCGCGGTTCTGCGTGAGCACGAAGCGGGGGCGAAGGCGGGCGACCTGGCGCGCAAGCATGGGATCTCCGAGGCGACGCTGTATAACTGGAAGACGAAGTATGGCGGGATGGAGGTCTCCGACGCCAAGCGGCTGAAGGCCTTGGAAGACGAGAACGCGAAGCTGAAGAAGCTGCTCGCCGACCAGATGCTGGAAGCCTCGGCACTGCGCGAGCTTCTGTCAAAAAAATGGTAGGGCCCGCCGCCAAGCGCGAAGCCGTCGCGCATCTGCAGGCCACGATGGGCCTGTCGGAGCGGCGGGCCTGTTCCTTTGTGGGCGCCGATCGTAAGATGATCCGCTACCAGTCTCGCCGAGCGCCAGAGGCGGCACTGCGCGGCCGGCTACGCGACCTGGCCAACGAGCGCCGGCGCTTCGGCTATCGGCGGCTGTTCATTCTGCTCAGGCGCGAAGGCGAGGCATCGGGTATCAACCGCATCTACCGGCTATACCGCGAAGAAGGACTGGCCGTGCGCAAGCGACGCTCCAGGCGCCGAGCGGTAGGGACGCGGGCATCGATCCTGGTTCAGGCGAAGCCGAACGCGCGCTGGTCGCTGGATTTCGTCCATGACCAGTTCGCCTGCGGCCGGCGCTTCCGCGTCCTCAACATCGTCGACGACGTGACGCGCGAATGCCTGGCTGCGATCCCGGACACCTCGATCTCCGGCCGCCGGGGGCGCGTGAACTGACGGAACTGATCGCCCGGCGCGGCAAGCCGGGCATGATCGTCTCCGACCACGGCACCGAGTTCACCTCGAACGCGATCCTCGCCTGGTCGAAGGATCATCAGGTGGAATGGCATTTCATCGCGCCGGGCAAGCCGATGCAGAACGGCTTCTGCGAAAGCTTCAACGGGCGGATGCGGGACGAGTTGCTGAACGAAACCCTGTTCTTCGGCCTCGACCATGCCCGAACAACCATCGCCGAATGGGCAGACGACTACAACCGATCGCGCCCACATTCGGCGCTCGGATACATCACGCCTGCGGCTTATGCCGCCAATCTCACCACAACGGACGATCGGCTGCGCAACCCCGACCAGCTCCGCCGATCACCCGTTGCTCAACCCGCGCCATACGGCGTAAAACCCGCCGAGGCTCTAACTGCAGCCGGATGAAAATTCAGTGGCAGGTCAGCTTCAGCCTGAAGAGGTGGCAGCGATGCTGCGGCTGCATGAGCTTGGCTGGGGAATGAACCGACGGGCGAAGGAATTCGGGTGCGCGCGCAACACGGTGCCTCGGTATCTAAGCGAGGGTGGGACTGTTCCGTTTCGCAAGCCTGTGCGGCCGACCGCGTTTGACGGACTGGGCGATTGGCTGCGGGAGCGCTTCTTCCCCCATGGCTCGGGCTGGATGACGATCTCGACCCGCTCCATGCCGGGAACGCCTTGCGCGGTCACGCGGCACGTCGCGGCTCGCCTGTCGGTCTTGTGGCCTTGAGCTCGGACTCAATCGCGTCGAGCCCGGTCTGGATTTCGTCGCAGGCGAAGGCCTGCTGGTCACCTTCGAGCTTCTCGGAGCTGCGACCGAAGCTGCGCGCTCCAGCTGCTTGACGATGTTATGAAGACCGGCGATCCGCTCCTGGGCACGCTCGTTGAGTGTCGCCATCCGGGCGATCTAGGCCTTGAGTTCCGCCGTTTCGCTCCGGAGTTGTTGCAATTCGGCCTCTCTCCATCGCTTGGCGACGAGCATCGCCTCGAGCGTATCGATGTCCTCGGGAAGGGCCGAAGCGCTTCTCGTCCTCACGCCGACAGAAGAATATATTGCACGGCCTTAGGTCCGCCTTTTGCGCCTGAGCCACTTCGCCACGGCCTTCGGGCCGACGTCGGACGCCGTCTCCGTTCGGCTCGAACGCGCGTCCAGTCCATGCCTTCGACGAGCGCCATCAGTTTCGGCGCGGCAAGCCGGATTACGCCGTATATCCGTACCCGCGGCCACCGGAACTTGTCCTCGTCCAGCGCTTACGGTGCGGGTATGCCGGCGTCGAGCAAACAGAGAGAAGTTTGGGCCCAACCAGGACGACCGGTTACCAAGTTTTCCTGGTCCGTTCTTTGAGTGTGAATGTTCGGGTCGATTGCCTGGGCGCGTCCCCGCCGCCTGCGAGCCCGCAACTGCTCAGCAGAAGGGCGACGTGAACGTGAGTGCATCCATTTCGTAAATGTGTGTCTATCCAGGCAATCGATTTCTCTAATTATCCGATGACGAATATGAACGCGTCAGGCAGGGTGCATAATTAGGAGTATTTTCGATGGCAAAGTTTATTGAGGGTGGCCTGGGTTCCAAAACGCTCCTCCTCGAGTTTGAGGAAATGCTCCCCCCCGAGTTCAGAGACGATTATATCTTCGTCCCCCCCGGTGGAGACGATTATTTGTTGGATAAAGAGATCGGTGCTCGGACTGACGGTCGTGGCGGCAACGACGAGATCTCGGCTGGCGAGGGCAGTGACCGAGCCATCCACAGCAACGACACGTTGACCGGGGGCACCGACAGTGACACGTTCGTGTTCCAGTTCCACAATCCGTTGCCTGGGGTTGTCGGGTCGAAGTCGGACATTACCACTATCACCGATTTCAACCCGGCGGAGGATACGTTCGCCTTCGATGCGGTGGGCCTCTACAACGACGGTTTTGGCGCGAACTTCGTCAACAACGCCAGCCTACAGTCCGGCTCCCCGGTGAGCAGCTTCTACAGCGGTGCGGCCTCGGGTGCGAACGGCGAACACGTCGTGGTGATCACTGGCGAATCTTTCAACTCTGCTACTGAGGCCGCGAGTGCGATCTCCGGCGAGCACGCCGGCGACATCATTGTCTACCAAAGCAGCTACACCGACAGAGTCGCAACTNTCTGAGGCCGCGAGTGCGATCTCCGGCGAGCACGCCGGCGACATCATTGTCTACCAAAGCAGCTACACCGACAGAGTCGCAACTCTGGCCTATGTCACCGCCGACGGCAGCGCGCACGAGTTCGCCCACCTGGGCGGTGTGGTCACCGTGGCCGACCTAGGCCTGACCGCGTCGGACTTCACCTTCGTTTGATCCAGAAAACCGATACGGAACCGCGCCCCGCCCCCTGGGCGGGCGCTTTCCGTTTCCGCTACTTGCCATGGGCCGGGGCGCCCGGGAGCAGTCGCAGCGTGTACAGCTTGACGAAGCCCTGCGCGTCGCGCTGGTCGTACACCGAAATCTCCCTGAAGGCGTGGAGGCGGAAGCCTGTTCGGGCCCTTGCGGCCGGCCACGATGACGTTGCCCTTCCAAACCTTCAGCCGGACGGTGTTGTTGTTGACCCGCTCCATTAGATGCCAAACCAAACATATTCGGCGGGAGCACTGATCCTGAATCAGCGAGCGGATGCAGTCGGTCGCCGGTCGGGGAGCAATATAGGGAGCTGGGTCGCCAGATCCTCACGGAGACCTACGTGAGTAACCATTCCTTGAAGGATTCAGCTTTGAGACCTTTCCCTCTGACTTCCGCTATTTGGGGCATTGTGTTGATCAGCGGCGTGGTCAACGTGCTTGCGCTGATCTCGCCGCTGTTCATGCTTCAGGTCTACGACCGCGTTCTGGCAAGTGGCAGCGTGTCGACGCTGGTAGGGCTCGTCGTGCTTGCTGCGGGGCTTTATGCGTTCCAATGCCTGCTCGACATTTTGCGCGCCCGCGTGCTGCTGCGGATTGGCGAGCGTTTCGATGGACAGTTTTCCGGACGCGTTCACGATGCGATCGTTCGCCTTCCGCTTTCAACGCGCATGCCGGGCGACGGCTTGCAGCCGCTTCGCGATCTCGACAATGTTCGCGGCTTCTTAGGTGGAAACGGTCCGACAGCGTTCTTCGATCTGCCATGGATGCTGCTTTATCTTGGCATTTGCTTCCTCTTTCATTTCTGGATCGGCATGACGGCACTTATCGGGGCGGTCGGTCTCACATCTCTGACACTTCTTGCCAACACTCTCTCGCAACGGCCGATACGCGATACCATTGACCACAACATGGTACGCAATGGTCTACTGCAAGCAGCGCGTTGCAATGCCGAGGTCGTGCAAGCTCTCGGTCTCGGAAAGCGGATCGCTGCCCGATGGCACAAGGCCAATGCCAAGT
>NZ_AYWU01000023.1:0-192068 GCF_000502375.1 Mesorhizobium sp. L48C026A00
CTTCCTGCTGGAAGGACGGGCTCGCGTGACACTGGTTTCAGCGGACGGCAGGGAGATAGCGTATCGCGATGTCGATGGCGCGAACGGGAGGGTGCCCACAAAGGACGAAGCGGTCTTTGGCGTCGAGCGAGCCTATACCCGCCGCGTCGTCAAAGCGGACTGGCGCCCGGCCGGCGCCGCGGGATGGCACCCGTTTAGAGATTAAGATTGATCCCAGAAACGTGGTTTCCGATCCAAATGGGCTGCACTGGGTCGATCTGCTTGGCTCCAAGCGCAGCCATGAGCGCGTCGATGATTTCTTTATCAGTTGGTGCAGGAGCGCGCCTCAGAGACGCATGCATGAAGCGACCGTTGGTCCAGTCCCGATTATCGTTCGGCATTTCCATCCTCCATCATCTCTTTCGCCCCAGGCTTTGCGAGTCGCACGCCGGCGCCGCCGCCATTCTCGGGGATGAATACCACGCCAAGACGCTCTATGGCCTGCACCATAGCTGTGAGATTGTTGGCCACGGGGACGGATCGCCCAGCTTCAAAGTTTCGAACCGTTGATAATCCGACTCTTGCAGCCTTGGCGAGGTCGTCTTGCGAAATATTGGCCAGCCCTCGGGCCTCCGCTGCCCGATGCCGTCCTCATCGACACGCACCACAATCAGCTCGTGCGTCAGGCGCGGCGCCTCCCTTGGCGCAAGGCTGATGCTATCACCAGCCTGACAAGAGCGGAAACGGATTACTGGTTCGCGAAAAGCATTCACGCGAAGTACGTCCTAGAGGACGAGGATCGATCTAGCGTCTATTCTCACAAGCTCATTGCGGCGGACGAGGCGTTTCTTGCAGCGCATCCGATTACGAAGCAACCCCGTAAAAAACGCGCGTTGGGCGACCATCACTGACCCCGGCAAAAACTGCCTAAGCCCGCTGCCTCACGGTGGCGGGCTTTTTGCTGGGGCGGACAGTCCGGCGCAATTAAGGTTCTCTGCGATTTCCAAAACTGAGTCGATCGCGTCTTTAGTAGCCGCCACCGCCAGAACCGCCGGCACTGCCACTACTGCCGCTGCTCCCGCTCGATGTAGACGCGGTTGGCCGTGCGGGTGGAGCCTCGCCGCGTGGGGCTGTCATGCAGGCAGTCAAAAGTAATACCGAAAACAGGATGAAAAGGCGCATATCGATTCTCCCTATGGTAGGTAGAGTGTTCTCTATCGACAACGTCTCAGGTCCATCATTATTCCGCGAAGTTTGATCGGAAGACCCGCTGGTTGCTGGCTCCGCTAACACAGCGTTTCGCACGGGGTCCCGTCGCCATCGCGATCCAGCTTGGAAATGTGCGGAACCGTACGAAGCGGATTGCACGCAACCAACGCGGTGGCCGGGCATTAATTTAGCAAAGCATCAAATAGGAAAGCATCGGGAGGAAGACCATGCTGCACCTTAACATGCCTGGCGAATTTGAGGTCGGCGATGAGGTTGCGCTAGCAGGTACCCTCATCACCATTCTCCCTAGCGGCCGAGCTAGAGTGAGCATTCCATCCTATGATCATCCTTACACGCTAGAGCCGCCACCCAAAGCCCGGGCCGGCGACCGAGTAGTTCTTGTTGGGGACGTCACCCGCATCGATCGCGGAGCGGACAAACTCACCGTGCGGATTGACTGCGGCGGCGTGATTACGGTCGACAGGTCGGCAATCACTCGGCTGAGAAAGCACCGCCGGGCTTCAGCCGGTTGACGCTACGGCGACACAACGGCTGCGCTCGTCGGCATACGGTGACGTTGCTCTTCCTCGCCGTAGGCGTGCCCATGGCCAAGGTTTTGGTGATGTCACATCGCGCGCGAAAGGATCTGAACTTTCCGCAAGTCAGGGCCTGGGGGCAAGAATATTATTTTCGGGGCTGAAAATGCGTCTGGGGGTGCCCCTGCGGTGCCCCGGAATGATTTTCGCGGATGCGGCGAAAACCGGCCATCAACTAAGCAATTGATTTTCCGAAGAGAAAACTGGTGCCGCTTAGGTGACTCGAACACCTGACCCCATCATTACGAATGATGTGCTCTACCAACTGAGCTAAAGCGGCCCGGGAAGCCAAGGCCTCCAAGATGCGCTGGGTGATAGACGCAACCCGCCACAAATTCAAGATGGGACTTGGCAATTCGTGCCGGCTCATCCCGGGCCTATAAGCGACCGCCGCACCGATCGGCCATGCGGTTGTGCGAAGCCTCAACGCCAGGTTGTGCGACGTCGCGTTGGCGCTGCATCGGGAAACCGGCGAAAAATGTTGATTCCTTTACCGAAAACCGTCGAAATCGGCATTGGACGCATCGCCAAGGCAGAATGCGGCCGCTGGCCCGTTGATTGATCGGTCGCCTGCGGCTAACGATCATGACAATGTGACCATACGTGCAGGGGGTCCCCGTTGGACGCGATCGAAAAAGCGATCCGGAATGCCTTCGAGAAAGGCAATGCCGAAGACCGCGCGTTTCGCGAGCGGGTCTACCGATCGGCCTTCGCCGCACTTGACCGTGCCCTGCAGGCCAACCCGAACGTGACGGTGGAAGTCGCCATCAAGCGCCGCCATCGCACGGCCGCTTTCAAGCGTCGTCACCAGNCCGAGGCCGATGCCGAACCGGATGCCGGCGCCGACGCTGAACCGGCGCCGCCGCCTGAGGTCATTGTCGACGGTCCGGCGGGGTCTCCTGCATCGGTCGCGCCTCCTGCTTCCGACGCACCCCCAGCTTCCGATGCGCCGCGCTCGCGTGTCTTGCCGGTCGTTCCCGACATCATGCCCGAAGCGGCTTTTCCCGATGCGCCGGAGATCGACTTGTCGTCCCCCCAATCGGCCGGGGACGGCGACGCAGAGGTGATGCCCGACCGCGACGACAGGCGGGTGAGAGGTCCCCGCCTGCCTCTCACCGCGATCTTCCTCGGCGTGACGCTGCTTGCAGCCGCCGGCATCGGCCTCTATTTCGCTGCCCAGACCGGCGTCTTCAAGTCGGCGGCCGAACTCGACACCGCCCCGCCGCAAACGCCACCGACGGTGGAAGACGATGATTTCACGCCGCCAGGCGACACGGCCCCGCCGCTGAACGCCGGCGAGGCGGATGAGGCGCGCGACTGGATCAATGTGTTTTCACCGAGCGACCCGACGCTTGTCAGCGCGCCTTCGGATGCCAAGGCCGAAGTCATGCAGGACGACAGCGGTTCTTTCCTGCGCATCCGGTCGGGCGCCTCCGGTTCGGCGATCAGCTTCGACGTCGAGCAAGGCGTCTTGGACAAACTCGCCGGCAAGCACGCCACGTTCGACATCATCGCCCGCTCCGAGGAGGGCCAGGAGACGCAGATCTCCGTCGACTGCAATTTCGGCGAACTCGGCGACTGCGGCCGCAAGCGCTACGCGGTCGGCCACGAGCGCAACGAATACCTCTTCGATGTGCGGTTTCCCGACAAGCGTCCGGGCGCTGCAGGCACCATCGCCCTCAATTCCGACTTCGACAAGCAGGGCAAGTCGGTCGACATCTACGAGATCCGCGTCGCGATTGTTCCTTGAGCCTCAACGCATCGGCCCGAAAATCGGAATCGATTTTCGGAAAGCACGATGCGTAGATTATAACGGTTAGAGCGTACTTTGTGCGTCCAATTGGACGCACGTCGCTCTAACTATCGAGCAGCGCCTGCAGCGTCTCGATGCGGTCGGCTTCGGCCGCAGGCTTGTCCCAGCGCAGCCGTGAAATGCGCGGAAAGCGCATGGCGACACCGGATTTGTGCCGTGTCGAGCGGTTAAGCCCTTCGAACGCCACCTCCAGCACTAGGCCTTGTCTGCGGTCGGCCCGCACCGAGCGGACCGGGCCGAAGCGCTCGATCGTGTTGTCGCGGACATATTTGTCGATCTGCCTCAGTTCCTCGTCGGTGAAGCCGAAATAGGCTTTCCCCACCGGCACCAGTTCCTCCGATCCTTCCGGGCCGGACCAGACGCCGAACGTGTAATCGGAATAGAAACTCGAACGCTTGCCATGGCCGCGCTGGGCATACATCAGCACGGCGTCGATTGTGTGCGGATCGCGCTTCCATTTGAACCATGGGCCTTTCGGCCGGCCGGTGAGATAGGGCGAATCCCAGCGCTTCAGCATCACGCCTTCGATGACCGGATGCAGCGGCTTGCGGCGCAATTCCTCCAGCGCCTGCCAGTCGTTGAATTCGACCAGCGGCGAGAGATCGAAGCGGCTCGGATCGAGCGTCTGCACGAAGCCTTCGAGGTGGCCGCGCCGCTCGCGGAAAGCGCGGGTGCGCAAGTCCTCGTCGCCGATCTGAAGCATGTCGTAGCAGCGCATGAAGGCCGGGTATTGCTGCTGGATCTTCGGTGTCACGCTCTTGCGGTTCAGCCGTTGCTGCAGGTCCGAGAACGTGCCGGTCGCCTGCCGGGGATCACCGACCAGAAGCTCGCCGTCGAGGGTGGCGGAGAAATCCATCGCCTCTGCGAGGTCAGGAAAAGCCCCGGAAACATCGTCGCCAGTGCGCGAATAGAGCCGGCGAATGCCGCCTTCCGATACCGCCTGGACGCGGATACCGTCCCACTTCCACTCGGCGGCATAGTCGGCCGGGTCGAGCTTTTCGAGGTCGCCGTCACCGATCGGGTTGGACAGCATCACCGGCCGGAACAGCGCCAGCGCTGTCTTTTTGGGTTTTTCTGCCTTGCCTTCCAGCCACGCGAACAGCTCGGCATAGGGCGGTGTCAGCCCATGCCAGAGTTCTTCGATCTCGGCGACGTCGACCTTGCCGAGATCGGCCAGCGCCTGCTTGGCCAATCGCGCCGAAACGCCGATGCGCAGGCCGCCGGTGACCAGCTTGATGATGGCGAAGCGCGCCGAGATGCTGGCGCTGTCGAGCAGCCGGGCCAGCACCTTCGGCCCGTCGGAACGGCTCGCCGCCTGCAATTTCGCGACGACCTCGGCGAGCGTCGGCTCATGGTTGGCGATATCCGCCGGCGATTGCGGCCAGACCAGCGACACCGTCTCCGCCAGGTCGCCGACATAGTCGTAGGAATAGCCGAACAGCACCGGGTCCATGCGCTCCATGACCAGCGCGCGCAGCATCGCCGGCTTGACCGCCGCGATGGTCAGGTCGCCGGTGATGGCAGCCAGCGCCAGACCGCGATCCGGATCCTCGACGCTGCGGAAATAATCGCTCAACAGCTTCAGCTTGCCGTTGCGCGACGGCGTCAGCACGAGGCGGTCGAGGAGTTCGGCGAAGCGGTTCATAATGCGGGCCGCGCCAATGGGCCAGCCTTGCGTTCTGTCGCGCCGCCGTGAAGCGCTACATCGGCCGTGACCACCATCAATCGCCCTCATCCTCATAGCCGACGAGATGCAGCGGCCTGGCAGCGATGCCTTCGAGTTCGCACCAGCGCACCAGGGCTTCCTCGCGGCCATGCGTCACCCAGATTTCCTCCGCGCCGGTTTCCCTTATCGTGGCGGTCAGTTCGTCCCAGTCGGCATGGTCGGAAACGATCAGCGGCAGCTCGACGCCGCCCTGCTTGGCGCGCTGGCGGATGCGCATCCAGCCGGAGGCAAAGCACGAGATCGGATCGGGAAAGCGCCGCGCCCAGCGGTCGGCGAACGCCGATGGCGGGCCGACGACGATGGCGCCGGTGAAATCCTCCTTGCCACTGCTTTCGACGGTCGCCGGCTCCAGCGCCCCGAGCTCGATGCCCTGGCTCTGATAGTAGTCGCTGAGCTTGGCCAGCGCGCCGTGGATATAGATCGGCCTGTCGTAGCCGGCGTCGCGCAGCAAGCGCATGACGCGCTGCGCCTTGCCGAGCGCATAGGCGCCGACCAGATGCGCGCGTTCGGGAAACTGCGCCGTCGATTTCAGCAGGCGGGCGATCTCTTCGGTATCGGTCGGATGACGGAACACCGGCAGGCCGAAAGTCGCCTCGGTGATGAACACGTCGCACTTGACCGGTTCGAACGGCTCGCAAGTCGCGTCCCTCTGGCGCTTGTAGTCGCCCGAAGCGACGATGCATGAGCCCTGATGCACGACCTCGATCTGCGCCGAGCCCAGTACATGGCCGGCCGGATGGAAGGTTACGGTGACGCCGTTCAGCGCAATCGCCTCGCCAAGTGCTGCCGCTTGCGTCGTCCCGGCAAAACCCTCGCCGTAGCGCAGCCGCATGATGTCCAGCGTCTGTTGTGTAGCCAGCACCGAGCGGTGGCCGGAACGGGCATGGTCGGAATGGCCGTGTGTGATCAGCGCCCGGCTGACCGGCCGCACCGGATCGATGAAGAAATCGCCGGGCGGGCAATAAAGGCCCTCGGGCCGAGGGTGAAGCAGGTCGCTGGCGCGCATGGCTCCAAGATAGTTGCTAATTCCGGCGCGGGAAGCCTGTTGCAAGTGACTGCTGACTCGGCATACAGGCAACTGTCGGCGGGATCTCCATCACGAAATCGCATCAGGCCTTGTCCGGCGACCCTTTTCGTTCACCTGCGCCACACGTGGCGGCGGCTGCGAAAAAGTCCGATTCGCATGCCCGAAAGGGCAGGACACCGACAAGGAGGACGTTGCATGCGCTGGAACTTGGTGGTCTTGGCATCTTGCCTGGCAATAGCCGGTTGCGTCGGCACCTCGATCGCCGAGCGACAGGACGCGAATGTCCAGTCCTCGCTGCAATATGACAGCGTGCCTTGCGATCAATTGGTGGCGCAACGAAACCGGCTGGCGCAGCAATACCGCCTTCCGCAGGATGCCAAGCCGTCCTTCTCCGATCCCGGGGTGGGCCTCGGCCCGTTCACGCCGGATGCCCGTTCCAAGGCCCAGCGCGACGTCGAACAGGCAAGTGGCCGGATCGACGCCATGAACCGGTCGATCGCCCGCCGCGAATGTGGCAAGCCGGGTTAATACCCCGCGTTGCGATCGACGACGTTCTCGAGCTTCTCGCCGCGCTCGAAGGCGGCCATCTGGCGCAGCATGATCGGCACCAGATGCACGGGATCGGAGGTCGCCGCCGCATGCGGCGTCACGAAGACCTTTGGGTGGCTCCATAGCCGGCTGGTCTTCGGCAGCGGCTCGACCTCGAACACGTCGAGGCTTGCTTCCTTGAGTGTGCCGTCCTCCAGCGCACGCAGAATGTCGGCGTCCTTCTGCAACTTGCCGCGCCCGGCATTGATCAGCACCGAGCCGCCTAGGCCGTTGCGTTTCCTCAACTCCTTCAGCACGCCATAGTTGATGATGCCATGCGTCTGCGCAGTGAGTGGCAAAAGCACCACCAGAATGTCGGTGGCGTTGAGGAAGGGGATCAATCCGGCCTCACCCGCATAGGTTGCAACGCCGTCCATCGGCCGCTCGCTGCGCGACCAGCCATTGACCGCAAAGCCGAGCGACAAAAGCACCGACGCTGCCGCGCGGCCAAGCGTGCCGAGCCCCATGATGCCGACGGAGATGTCGCCGGCCGGCCGCTGCGGCGGCTCGTGCCAGATCTTCTTTTGCTGCTGCGACCGGTAGAGCATGCCCTGGCGATGGTGATCGAGCACCCGCCAGACGACATATTCGGTCATGTAGTGGGTCAAATTGTCGGCCACGACCTTGACGATCGGCACGTCGGGCAAGGTGGGATCGGCGAAGATGTGGTCGACGCCGGCGCCGATCGAAAAGACAACGCGCAGATTGGGCAGGGACGACAGAAGGTTCGGCCGCTGCTTCCAAACCACCGCATAGGTGATTGAAGGATCGCTGGCGCCTTCCGGCTCGAGCGCCACCTCGCGTTCGGTCGATAAGAGTTCGCGCCAACGGCCTGGATGGATACCGGTGAGGGCAAGCAGGACGCGGCCTTTTTCCATGGCGGGTTCGTTTTCCTTTATGCGGGTACAGGCTACTCGCTGACGATGCCGACCGGCGCCGTTTCGATCCTGAATGCGGCCGAGATCAGCGCCTTGGTATAGTCGGTCTGCGGCCGTTCGAAAATCTGTTCGGACGGGCCGGCTTCGACGATCCTGCCATTGCGCATGACGATGACGTCGTTGGCAAGCGCACGGATGACCTTCAGATCGTGGCTGATGAACAGATAGGCGAGGTCGTGCTTCGCCTGCAGGCTGCGCAGGAGGTCGACCACCTGCGCCTGGACGCTCATGTCGAGCGCCGAGGTCGGCTCGTCCAGCATGACGAAGCGCGGGTTGAGCACCATGGCGCGGGCGATGGCGATACGCTGGCGCTGGCCGCCGGAAAACTCGTGCGGATAGCGATTGCGCGTGGCGGGATCGAGGCCGACTTCCCCGAGCACATCGACGATGCGCTTGTCGCGCTCATCGGGCGACAGTTTTGGCTCGTGGATCTTCAGCCCTTCCTCGATGATCTCGGAGACCGACATGCGCGGGCTCAACGACCCGAACGGATCCTGGAAGACGATCTGCAGCTCGCGCCGCAGCGGCCGCATGGCGTTGAATGACAGTTCGTTGATATCGCGCCCGTTGAACTGAATGGTCCCGGTCGACGAGATCATCCTGGCCAGCGCCAGACCGAGCGTCGTCTTGCCAGAGCCGGATTCGCCGACGACGCCGAGCGTCTGGCCGGCGCGCACGGTGACGTCGATGCCGTCGACCGCCTTCACATTGTCGACGGTGCGCCGGAAGAAGCCTTTCTTGATAGGAAACCAGACCTTGACGTCCCGGCCCGTCATCACAGGTTTGGCGGCAGCGTTGGCGGCGGGCGGCTTGCCCTTCGGTTCGGCAGCAAGCAGATGCCGCGTATAGCTGTGCTGCGGCTTGGCGAAGATTTCCTTCGTCGGCCCGGTCTCGACGATCTTGCCCTTGGTCATCACGCAGACCCGGTCGGCGATCTTTCTGACGATGCCGAGATCGTGGGTGATGAACAGCATCGACATGCCCTTGCGGCTCTTCAGCTCCGCAAGCAGTTCGAGGATCTGCGCCTGCACGGTGACGTCGAGTGCCGTCGTCGGCTCGTCGGCGATCAGCAGTTCCGGCTCGTTGGCCAGCGCCATGGCGATCATGACGCGCTGGCGCTGGCCGCCGGAAAGCTGGTGCGGATAAGCGTCGAGCCGCTTCTCCGGCTCGCGGATGCCGACCTCGTTGAGCAGTTCCAGCGTGCGCGCCTTGGCTTGGCGGTCACCCAGGCCCTGGTGCAGCGTCAGCACCTCGACGATCTGCTGCTCGATCGTGTGCAGCGGGTTGAGCGAGGTCATCGGCTCCTGGAAGATCATGGTGATCTTGTTGCCGCGCACCCGGCGCAATGCCTTCTCGTCGGCAGCGAGCAGATCGGCGCCTTGGAACAGGATCTTTCCCGACGGATGGCTGGCGGCCGGATAGGGCAGCAGCTTCAGCACCGACAGCGCCGAGACCGACTTGCCGGAGCCGGATTCGCCGACCAGCGCCACCGTTTCGCCCTTGGCGATGTGGAAGGAGATGTGGTCGACGGCCATCGACTGGCGGCCTTCCTGCGCGAAGGCGACGCTGAGATCGCGGACGGAGAGGAGAGGGGCTTGGCTCATCTGAACGTCTTGCGCGGATCGAAGGCGTCGCGGGTCGCCTCGCCGACGAAGACCAGCAGCGACAGCATCAGCGAGATGACGACGAAGCCGGAGATGCCTAGCCACGGTGCGTTGAGGTTGCGCTGCGCCTGCTTGAGGAGCTCGCCCAGCGAGGCCGAGCCGGGCGGCAGGCCGAAGCCAAGGTAGTCGAGCGAGGTCAGCGTCGAGATCGAGCCGCTGAGCAGGAAGGGCAGGAAGGTCAGCGTCGCCACCATGGCGTTGGGCAACAGATGCCGGAACATGATAGTACCGTTGGGTACGCCCAGCGCGCGCGCGGCGTTGACATATTCGAAGTTGCGGGCGCGCAGGAACTCGGCCCGCACCACGCCGACCAGCGCTACCCAGGAGAACAGCAGCATCAGCCCGAGCAGGATGAAGAAGCCGGGCGGCAGGATGGCGGCGACGATGAGGAGCAGATAAAGCACCGGGATCGCCGACCAGATTTCTATGAAGCGCTGGAACAGAAGGTCGGTCCAGCCGCCGAAATAACCCTGCAATGCGCCGGCCGTCACGCCGATCACCGCCGAGCCGGCGGTGAGGATAAGGCCGAACAGCACCGAGACCCTGAATCCGTAGACGACGCGCGCCAGCACGTCGCGGGCCTGGTCGTCGGTTCCCAGCCAGTTCCAGTTGCCGATGACGCAATTGGGGTCGGCGGCACCTTGCGGATACTGGTTGCAACGTGTCTGGACGTCATAGAGCCAGGACGGCTTGGTCGGCGCCGCCTCCGGGATGGCGTTGTTGACGGTCCGGTAGGAGTAGCGGACCGGTGGCCAGATCATCCAGCCATGGGCATTGATCTCGTCCTGGATGACCGGGTCGCGGTAGTCGGTGACCGCATAAAAGCCGCCGAACTTCTCCTCGGGATAAGCGACCACGACCGGAAACAGGATTTCGCCCTTGTAGGAGACGAGGACCGGCTTGTCGTTGGCGATCCATTCGGAAAACAGCGACAGCACGAAAAGCACGAGGAATATCCACAACGACCAGTAGCCGCGCCGGTTGGCCTTGAAATTCTGCTGCCGCCGCTGGTTGAGCGGCGACAGCCAGGGCCGTGCGATCCGCTCCGGCGCCGTTTCGGCTGCGGCCCCGGCCATCAGACGTCCCTCCGCTCGAAGTCGATGCGCGGGTCGACCCAGGTATAGATCAGGTCGGACAGCAGCCCGACGATCAGGCCAAGCAGCGAGAAGATGTAGAGATTGGCGAACACCACCGGATAGTCGCGCTCGACCACCGACCTGAAACCGAGCAGGCCGAGGCCATCGAGCGAAAAGATGTTCTCGATCAGCAGCGAGCCGGTGAAGAAGGCCGAGATGAAGGCGCCGGGAAAGCCGGCGACGACGATCAGCATGGCGTTGCGGAAGACGTGGCCGTAGAGAACCCGCCGTTCCGACAGGCCCTTGGCGCGCGCGGTCACCACATACTGCTTGCGGATTTCCTCGAGGAACGAATTCTTGGTCAGCAGCGTCGTGGTGGCGAAGGCCGACAGCACCAGCGCCGTCNGCCGTCAGCGGCAAGGTCATGTGCCAGAGATAGTCGACGATCCGCGCCGGCCAGGACAACTGGTCCCAATTGTCGGAGGTGATGCCGCGCAGCGGGAACCAGTCGTAGAACGATCCGCCGGCAAACAGCACCATCAGCAGGATGCCAAACAGGAAGCCCGGAATGGCGTAGCCGACAATGACGACGCCGCTGGTCCATACGTCGAATGCCGAGCCGTCCTTGACTGCCTTGCGGATGCCGAGCGGGATCGAGATCAGGTAGGACAGCAGCGTGATCCACAACCCGATCGAGATCGACACCGGCATCTTCTCCAGGATCAGATCGATCACTGAAATGTCGCGGAAATAGCTGTCGCCGAAATCGAACCGGAAATAGTTCCACAGCATCATGCCGAAGCGCTCGAGCGGCGGCTTGTCGAAGCCGAACTGCTTTTCCAGCTTGGCGATGAATTCGGGGTCGAGCCCTTGCGCGCCGCGATATCTCGAACCGGCATCGCCGGCCACGTCGAAATTGCTGGCGCCGGCGTCACCGCCGCCGCCGCCAAGGCGATCGCTGCCGCCCTGGTTGGTCAGCCTGGCGATGACCTGCTCCACCGGCCCGCCCGGCGCGAACTGGATGACGGCGAACGACACCGCCATGATGCCGAACAAGGTCGGGATCATCAGCAGGATGCGGCGCAGGATATAGGCGCCCATCAGAAATGGTCCTCCGTGAGGGAGAGCACCGCTTCAGGCCAATTGTCGACGCCAGCGCCGCCCCTCATTGTCCTACCGGACATTTCTCCCCGTATAGTGACGGGGAGAAAGGGGCCGGCCGCAATCTCGGCGCTTTTACTGCCACGCTTGTGATTGGCGAAACCATCGATGAAAGCGCCCCTCTCCCCGTCGCTATACGGGGAGAGGATGCCGGCAGGCAGGTGAGGGGCGGCGCCGGCGCCCGCAAAAAATTCACCCTTTGCCAATCTTTGCCGCCTTGTCCTTGTCGAACCACCACAGCGCCTCGACCGGAAAGCCGAAATCGGGCTTCTGCTCGGGAAAGCCGAACATGTCCCAATAGGCGACTCGGTGATTCGCGAGATAATATGTTGGAATCCAGTCTAGCCGCGCGCGCAAGACCCGATCGAGCGCTTTGAGCCCCGTGATCAGTTCGACCCGGCTCTGCGCCTTGCCGGCTGCCTCGATCAGTGCATCGATGGCCTTGCTTTCCGTGCCGGGATAATTTCGCATCCCCGGCGTTTTCGACATCCGCGAGTCGTAGAGTATCTCCAGGCCGTCGGCAGTCGGCGTCGCCCCGATCGACCAGGCGAGCAGGGTGAAATCGAAATCGAAATTGCTCTGCCGCTGTTCATATTGCGTCGAATCGACCTGCCGGATCGAAGCGTCGACGCCGATCGTTTTCATGTTCTCGGCCCACGGCGACAAAAGCCGAACGATGCCGTCGTCCTCGGCCAGCATTTCCACCCGCAGTGGCTCGCTCTTTTCATTGACAACGAAATTGCCCGCCCGCTTCCAGCCGGCTTCGGCAAGCAGTCTCGAAGCCGCGCGCAGCAGCTTGCGGTCGTGGCCCGAACCGTCGGAGACAGGCTGCATCACCGCTTCGCCGAAGGTTTCCGGCGGCAACTCGGCTCGGAACGGCTCCAGCAGGGCCAATTCCTCGGGCGAGGGCAGGCCCTCGGCCTTGTAATCCGACCGCTCGAAATTCGATTGCGAGCGCTCGTAGGCGCCGTAAAACAGAACCCGCTTGGTCCATTCGAAATCGAAGCAATTGGCGATCGCGCGTCTGACGCGCACATCGCGGAATTGAGCACGACGCTGGTTCAGCGCGACAGCCTGCATGGATGGCGTTTTCTCGCCGGGAAATTCGCGTTTGACGACCCGGCCGTCCTTCAGTGCCGGAAAGTCGTAACCGGTTGCCCATACCCGCGAGGTAAATTCTTCGCGAAAATGCGTGTCCCCCTTCTTCAGGGCTTCAAACGCTGCCTGGCGATTGATGTAAAAATCGATGCGGATGCGGTCGAAATTATAGACGCCGCGGTTCACGGCCAGATCCCTGCCCCAATAGTCGGCGACGCGCTCATATTCGACGGTCTGTCCGGCCGCCACGCGCCCTATTTTGTAAGGTCCGGAGCCGAGCGGCGGTGTCATCGTCGAGGCATCGAAATCATTGACCGTATAAAAGGCTTTGGACACGATCGGCATGGCGACGATCGCAAGGATGTTCTGCGCGGATTGTTTGCCGTTGAAGGTGAGGTCCACGGTAACCGGATCGGCCGCAACCGCTTCCGTCATATGCCGCAACGCCTGGGAGAGGTTCGGATGGCCCTTGTCCTTGTAAAGCTTCAATGCGAAGGCGACGTCCTCCGCGGTCATTGGCGAGCCGTCGTGGAAGCGTGCTTGCGGTCGCAGGCTGAAGCGGAAGCCATTGCGGTCCGGCGACAAGGTAACCGACTCGGCAAGCCGGCCATAGACCGCATCCGGCTCATCGAGTGCGCTAGCCATCAGCGAATCGAAACAGAGTTCGGTGCGCGGCGGCGATTCCCCTCTCAACACCAGCGAATTCAGCGTGTTGAACGTCAGGAAGCTCTGATTGAAGGTGGAGTTCGGCGGTGCGAAATTCATCTGGCCGCCCTTGGGCGCGTCCGGATTGACATAGTCGAAATGCGTGAAACCTGGGGAATATTTGAGGTCGCCGAAGGCCGACAGACCATGCAGCTTGACCCCCGTCGGGATGGCGGCGAAGGCGCGGCCGGGCAACAGCGCTGCCGTCGTGGCCGCGACGCCCAAGGCCAGAAAGTCGCGGCGGGCCAGCGAGACGCGGCGGGGGAGCGCCGCCATCAATTGCCACTCTTGTATTTTGCCGCCAGCGCCTTTTCCTTGTCCGCATCGATCCACCAGGAATTCTGGTCGACGCCGCTATAGGCCGGCTGCTTTTCCGGGATGCCGAACTTGTTCCAGTACGCTATCCAGACCGCCGACCGATGGTGTTGCGGCACGACATAGTAATTCCACAGCAGCACCCGGTCGAGCGCATGGGTGGCAGCAACCAGATCGTCACGGTCGGTCGCGAAGATGACGCGGTCGACCAGCGCATCGACGACCGGATTCTTGATCCCGGCGTAGTTGCGCGATCCAGGCGTGTCTGCGGACTTGGAACTCCAGAAGTCACGCTGCTCGTTGCCAGGCGAATCCGACTGCCCCAACTGCGATATGGTGACGTCGAAATCGAAATTGTTGAGGCGGTTGATGTATTGGGTCTGGTCGATCAGCCGCAACGTGGCGTCGACGCCGATCTTGCGCAGATTGGCGATGTAGGGACTGGAAAGGACCTGGTCGGTGTCGTTCCAGCCGAGGATTTCGAATTTGAAAGGCTCGCCCGTCTTGGCATTGACCATCTTGCCGCCCTTGATCACCCAGCCCGCCTTGGCGAAGAGATCGACCGCAGTCTTGAGATACTTGCGTTCCGCCTGCGGCGAATCGTAGACCGGCAGCTTGAATTCCTCGGTGAAGACTTCGGGCGGCAGCTTGTCGCGATATGGCTCGAGGATTTCCAGCTCCTTGCCTTGCGGCAGGCCGCTCGATGCCAGTTCGGTGCCTTGGAAGTAACTGCTGGTACGGGTGTTGGAACCGAAGAACAAGGTACGATTCATGGTCTCGAAGTCGAGCGGGTAAGTCAGCGCGGCGCGCACCAGACGATCCCCAAACAGCGGACGCCTTGTGTTGAGCATGAAGGCCTGCATCGGTTCGGGTGAGGCGGTCTTGAATTCCTGCTTGATGACGTCGCCTGCCTGGACCGCCGGGAAATTATAGGCGGTGTTCCAGCGCCTCGAACTGTTTTCCGACCTGATGTCATGCAGTCCGCCCTTGGTGAAGGCCTGCCAGGCGGCATTGTCGTCGAGAAAGTAGCTGAAACGCTGCCTGTCGAAATTTTCTCGGCCGATCTTCACCGGCAGCTTGGCACCCCAGTAGTCCGGAACCCTCTGCCAGATGATTTCAGAGCCCGGCTTGAAGCTGGCGATCTTGTACGCGGCCGACCCCAGCGGCGGCTCCTGCGTCGGCCTGGTGATGTCGCGCTTCTTGCCGGTGGCGTCGGTACCTTCCCACCAGTGCTTTGGCAGCACGACGAGATCGCCGAGAATCTTGGGCAGTTCCCGGTTGCCCTTCTGGTCGAAATGGAATTCCACCTCGCGGTCGGAAACCGCGACCGCATCGGTGACATTCTCGAAATAGCGGCTGTACATCGGGCTATTGGCCTTCAGCACCTGAAACGACCAGATTACATCGTCGGTGGTGATCGGCTTGCCGTCATGCCATTTGGCCCGCGGATCAAGTCGGTAGGTCGCCGACGAATAGTCGTCGGGATGTTTGTAGGCGTCGGCGATCAGCGGATGGCTGACGCTGCCTTCGTCAGTCGCCTGCTCCATCAGCGTGTCGTAGAGCAATCCGCCGCCGAACGGGGCGAAGCCAGCCGCGGCGGAACCCTGGACGATATAGGGATTGAAGCTGTCGAACGTGCCAAGCACCACCGAATTCAGCGAGCCGCCCTTCGGCGCGTTCGGATTGACGTAATCATAGTGCTGGAAGTTGTCGCCATATTTGGAGTCGCCGATCAGCGACGAGGTGGTGCGCCATTCATCCGCCAAGGCTGCCTGCGGGCCGCCGGCAAAAGCCGCCACAACCAGCATCGATCTGAGAAACGTTCGGCCAACCGTCATGCCTTCTCCTCTGTGCGATAGCTGTTAGCGGACAATCTAGTTCATTTGACGCTCATGAAAACCGCGACAGGCCGGCTTTGTCGCCGCACATGCGCTTTTCCAATTGAAAAAGCCGGGCTGAACCCGGCTTTTCTAAGAGTTTGTCCATGACAATTGCGTTATTGCGCTGGAGCTGGTGCGGGAGCAGCAGCGGCCGGAGCTGGTGCGGCCGGTGCCGCACCCTCTGCCGGCTTGGCCGGCGCCGCGCCTTCAGCAGGCGCGGCTGCATTCTCGGCCGAAGCGCCGGGTGTCGGCAGCGGCTTCGGATTGTCCGACAGCGTGCGCAGATAGGCGATGACGTTGGCGCGGTCCTCGTCCTTCGGCAGGCCGGCGAAGCCCATCGCCGTGCCCTTCACCAGCTTCTTCGGCGAAAGCAGAAAGCTATTGAGGTGGTCGTACGTCCATTTTTCCGCGCCGCCCTTGGAAAACTCTTTCATGCCGGCCGAATAGGCGAAGCCCGCATGCTCGGCGATGGGACGGTCGACGATATCCCAGAGATCAGGGCCGACCTTGTTCGGTCCACCTTTTTCGCCGGTGTGGCAGGCCTGGCACTTCTTGAACACGGACGCACCCGCCTCGACATTGGCGTTGGCCAGGAGGTCGGCGATCGGCTTGGCTTCGGCGGGGGCTGCCGGGCCGCCCTCGGCAGGCTCCTCGGTCGCCTCGATGGCGTAGCCGGGTTTTTCCGGTGCTGGGGAGGCGAACAGCGCGTCGGATATGATGCCGACCGAGAAGACGACGAACACGGTTCCGAGCAGGCCGCCGATCAGCTTGTTGATTTCGAAAGAGTCCATACGCCCCAGGCTCCCTTTTCCGGCGGACCGATCCGTCCACTCCGTCCGTCGGTAATCGTGAACCACCCCGCGAGGCGGTCAAATCGGGCGGAAACTAGGTCTTTTGCTCTGGCGTTGCAACACCTATAAGGGCGCTTCCAGTGAGACCTTTTGCCACTTTTCCCTTCCTCTTTTTCGGATGCTTCATCACCCGATGTCCACGCTCATCCTCATCCCGGCCCGCATGGCCTCGACCCGCCTGCCGGGCAAGCCGCTGGCCGACATCGCCGGCGTTCCGATGATCGTCCATGTCGCCCGCCGCGCCGCAGAGGCCGGGCTCGGCCGGGTGGTGGTCGCCACTGATACCCAGAGCGTGGCGGCGGCGGTGCGCACGCACGGTTTCGAGGCGGTGATGACGCGCGTCGGCCATGAATCGGGCTCCGACCGCATCTTCGAGGCGCTAGCCACGCTGGATCCCGGGCGCAAGGTCGAAACGATCGTCAATGTGCAGGGCGACCTGCCGACCATCGATCCCGACATCATCAAGGCCGCGCTAAGGCCTTTCGAGGATGCGACGATCGACATCGCCACGCTTGGCATCGAGATCGTCCGCGACGAGGAAAAGACCAATCCGAATGTCGTCAAGATCGTCGGCTCGCCGCAGTCGGAGACACGGCTGCGGGCGCTCTATTTCACCCGCGCCACCGCACCTTGGGGCGATGGGCCGCTCTATCATCACATCGGCCTCTATGCCTATCGCCGCTCAGCGCTCGAGCGCTTTGTCGCGCTGCAGCCGTCGCCGCTGGAACGGCGCGAGAAGCTCGAGCAGTTGCGGGCGCTGGAGGCCGGCATGCGCATCGACGCCGAGATCGTGCAGTCGGCGCCGTTCGGCGTCGACACGCCGGACGATCTCGAACGCGCCAGAACCATCCTTTCAACCTGAGACATCTGGACACCTGAGACATTTGGCATGCCTGAAAAAACCAACAGAATAGCCTTCCAGGGCGAGCCGGGCGCCAATTCCGACACCGCCTGCCGCAACATGTTCCCTGATATGGAGCCGTTGCCGTGTCCGACCTTCGAGGATGCTTTCAACGCGGTCGAGACCGGCAAGGCCGACCTCGCCATGATCCCGATCGAGAACACGATTGCCGGGCGCGTCGCCGACATCCACCATCTCCTGCCGGAATCGAAGCTGCACATCGTCGGCGAATATTTCCTGCCGATCCATTTCCAGCTGATGGTTCTGCCGGGCGTCAGGCGCGACCAGATCAAGACCGTGCACAGCCACATCCATGCGCTCGGCCAGTGCCGCAAATATATCCGCAAGAACGGCTGGAAGCCGGTGGTCGCCGGCGACACGGCGGGCGCCGCCAAGCTGGTCGCAGAGCTGAAGGACCGCACCATGGCGGCGCTGGCGCCGGCTCTGGCCTCGACGCTCTATGGGCTCGACATCATCGAGCAGAATGTCGAGGACACCGACAGCAACGTCACCCGCTTCGTCGTGCTGACCAGGAACAGGCAGTGGGCCGAACGTCCCTCGGCCGATGCCAGGATGATGACGACGTTCATCTTCCGCGTCCGCAACGTGCCGGCCGCGCTCTACAAGGCGATGGGCGGCTTCGCCACCAACGGCATCAACATGACAAAGCTCGAGAGTTACCAGCTCGGCGCGTTCACCGCGACCCTGTTCTACGCTGATATCGAGGGCCATCCCGACGATCCGCTGGTAAAACTGGCGCTCGACGAGCTTGCCTTCTTCTCGCGCGAAATGCGGATTCTGGGCGTCTACCCGGCCAGCCAGTCGCGTGAGCAGTGGAAGGTGGCGGACTAGCTCAGCGCCTTGCCAGGTGACGAGCATCGGGCGACATTGCTGCGATGTGGCTTCTGAAACTGACGCTCGCGGTCGCTGGATTGTATGCGGTGATTGTTGCGGTCGTTTATGTGCTCCAGTCCTGGCTGATCTTTCCGGCCGGCCTTGCGGCTTTCGGACCCGATCTGCCGGCTGGGGCACGCCATGTCGAACTGGCGACTGAGGATGGCGAGCGCGTCGTTCTGGTCCGCCTGCCGGCAAGGCAGGCGCCGGCCGAGCCGCGCCCCCTGCTGCTGGGGTTCGCCGGCAACGCCTGGAACGCCGACGCACTTGCCTTCATGCTGCACCAGCTATTTCCCGACCATGAGGTCGCTGCGCTGCACTACCGTGGCTATGCGCCGAGCAGCGGCAGCCCATCGGCCGCCGCCCTGCTCGAGGACGCCCGACGCGCCCATGACCAGCTGGCCAGCGATGCCAAAGCAGGCATCCTCGCCATCGGCCTTAGCATCGGCGCTGCGGTTGCGGCCGATCTGGCGACGTCCCGGCCGTTGCGCGGCATCGTCATGGTGACCCCCTTCGATTCGCTGAGAGAACTCGCCGCTCACCACTATCCCTGGCTGCCGGTGCGCCTCTTGCTGCGGCACCGCATGGAGGCAGCGGAATCTCTGCGCGACCTCGATGTGCCCACGGCCGTCATCACCGCCGAGAACGACACCATCGTACCTGCGGCGCGTTCGGCGCCCCTGCGCGAGGCTGCCCGCGACCTGCGCAGCCACATCGCCATAGCGGCTGGCCACAACGACCTCTATGACCATCCCGACTTCGCCGGAGCGCTACGTGCCTCCGTGGCGGCGGTCATGAGCGATTGAAAAACAATTCGCAGATGTCGGAATTCCGGCGCGACATTCGTCCTTTGCTTGCCGCAATCGAAGAAGGGAGACGACGAGATGAAGGCCTGCCCATGACCCCCACCATCACTGCCTTTGAACAGTCGCCCGATCGCGGCAGGGGACTGGCGCGTGACATGCGCGTTCGCTGGGCGCTTGAAGAAGTCGGCCAGCCCTACAGGGTTCGTCTTGTTTCGTTCAAGGCGATGAAGGAATCCGCGCATCTCGCGCTTCATCCTTTCGGGCAGATTCCGACCTTTGAAGAAGGCGATCTCGCGCTGTTCGAGTCGGGGGCGATCGTGTTCCATATCGCCGAGCGCCATGCGGGCCTGCTGCCAGACGAGGCGAATGCCAGGGCGCGCGCAATCTCATGGATGTTTGCCGCGCTAAACACCGTGGAGCCGCCGATCCTTGAACGCCAAACCGCCGTGCTCCTGGAGCGCGACGAGACCTGGCACGAACAGCGCCTGCCTATGGTCGAAGATCGCATCCGTGACCGGCTGGGCGAGCTTTCCGGTCGTCTTGGCGATGCCGACTGGCTCGATGGCGCGTTCAGCGCCGGGGACCTGATGATGGTGCACGTGCTGCTAAGGTTGAGCGGGTCGGGTATACTGGACGAATATCCGAACCTCTCCGCCTATGTCGCCCGCGGCGAAGCCCGGCCCGCCTACAAGCGTTCTTTCGCCGCTCAACTGGCGGTTTTCACCGGCAAGTCACCAACTTAACTCAGCGGCGCGTAGTCGATCTCCAAAAACGCCGCGACTTACGGGATCCATCGGTCGCGGACGAAGGCGACGTGGTCGGGATGGTCGTTGTAGCCGGAATAGGCAGCCTGGTCGGCGAACTCCATCGAGAAGCCGAAGCGATAATCGTTCTTCGGGCTGACCTGCCGCAACTGCTCGAATTTCTCGACGCCCGGTATCGCCGCCAGTATTTTGGCGTCTGCCAGAAATTTTGCCTCCTCGGCCGAGTTCTCCTTGTGCTTCAGCCTGAACACCACTGTATGACGGATCATTTTTGCTTCCCCTGCAGGCTATGCGCTGTCGGCCCAGGCGCGGATGAGGTTGGAGGCGATCGCCCCCTTCGGCGGCGTGACCAAGCCGCCCGGATGCTCGCGGGCCAGCATCGACAGCACCTCGTCGCGAAAGAACCAGCGGCAGTCTTCCAACTCGTTGAGGTCGGCCTGGATGTCGTCGTTGAGCGGCTCGCCGAAGCAGCCGATCATCAGCGAATAGGGAAACGGCCAGGGCTGGCTGGCGTGATAGACGACGCGGCCAAGCCGGATACCGGCTTCCTCCAGCGTTTCACGGCGCACCGCCGCCTCGATCGTCTCGCCCGGCTCGATGAAGCCGGCAAGCGCCGAATACATGCCGGGCGCGAAATGCCGGCCGCGGCCGAGCAGGCATTTTTCACGCGTCGCCGTCAGCATGATCGCCACCGGGTCGGTTCGCGGAAAATGCTCGGTGGCGCAGGCCGGGCAAAGCCGCTTGTAGCCGCCGGCCCGCATCGCGGCTTCAGCGCCGCATTTGCTGCAGAAGCGGTGGCTGGCATGCCAGGCGAGCAGCGCTGCTCCTTGCGCCATCGCGCCGGCCGCCGCCTCGTCGATCAGCCCCTGCATGTAGACCGAGCGATAGTCGATAGCCTTGATCGTATCGGGCAGCTGTTCGGGGTCGATGCCGGCCGGTACGGCGAGCACCGGGCCGCTGTCGGAAAAACCGAGCAGGACGCCACGGTCGAGCGACGCCTCGAGCGGCCGGCTTTCCTCGGCGCCGAACCAGGGGTCGAAGCCGCCACCAATGAGCTTCAGGTAGAGCCGCCCGCCATGCATCAGCAAAAGCCTGGCTGAAGGATCGGCGAGCGCCTTTTCGACGGAATCGTCGGCGCGGTTTTCCGATTGCCGGTCGATCATGTTGCCGGCAAAGCCGACGAACTGGCTCGGCTCGCGCAAGGGCGCGTCAAACAGGCGGAAGCTCATCGAGACTCAACTTCAGGATGGACACGGGACAGGCTTATAGCGCCGCCTTTATCTTCTGCGCAAACCGGCGGAGGTCCGAGCGCTCGTAGGGCTCGCGCATACCGTGCCCCCACACCGGGCCCGGCCAGCCGGGATCGCCTTCCGACCGCGCGATGACATGGACATGCAACTGGCGGACGATGTTGCCAAGTGCACCGCTGTTTATCTTGGTGCAGCCGGTCACGCTTTTCAGCGCCTGCGCCACCATATTGGTCTCGAAGGTCAGCATCGCCTGGTCGAGCGGCGTCAAATCATGGATTTCCTCCGCGCCCGGCCGCTGCGGCACCAGAAGCAGCCACGGCCAGCGGCGGTCGTTCATCACGCGCAACTCGCACAGGCCGAGCCACATCAACTGCTCGCTGTCGGCCTCCAGACGAGCATCCAGCGTGAATCCGGCCTCGAGGCCCGGCGACATCGGCGTTTCCTTCACTTTTGTAGTATTTTTTTACTCCATGGACGCTAGAGCGGCGGCCGTTAGCCCGCAAGAGGGCGGCAAGCGAATCAAGGCCTATCGTGGCGATGATGGTCCGGCGAAGGACTCAGGGTATGGCCTGCCAAGACTTTGGGCTGGAATGAAGTCACCATCTCGCCCCCTCTGGTCTGCCGGCCATGGCTTTCGTTCATCTGTTCTTGCTTTGTGCCGGCCGCTATGCCAGTAGTTTCAGCATGGTGCTTATTCGCGCCAGCGATCCGCCTCCGAGGCGGTTTTTTTATTTTCTGGTTTCGCCGCCTGTCACTGCGCCCTTGCATTTCATCGCCGGATTGCCGATATGGAAAGCGGGAGGTTGGTGGTGGACGGTCCACTCGCCAACCGGGTCAGGTCTGGAAGGAAGCAGCCCTAACGAGCCCGGAACGGGTCATTGTTCCAGCCTCCCACCTCTTCGCCTTTCTCCCGCGACATTGACGGCGCCAAGCCCTGCGGGCGAAACTATGCGCAGGAATCGGCCGCCTTGAGCCGCGGCCCTTGGAGCTTTACGGGCGAATGAGCGAAGCCGGAAATTCGGGAACGGAAAAAGCCGCCGCCTATCGCGTTCTGGCGCGCAAATACCGTCCTGCCAATTTCTCCGAACTGATCGGCCAGGAGCCGATGGTCCGCACCCTCACCAACGCTTTCGCCACCGGCCGCATCGCCCAGGCCTGGATGCTGACCGGCGTGCGCGGTGTCGGCAAGACGACGACGGCGCGCATACTCGCGCGGGCCCTGAACTACAAAACATCGACCGTCGACCAGCCTTCGGTCGATCTTGCCGTGCCGGGCGAGCATTGCCAGGCGATCATGGAAGGCCGCCATGTCGACGTCATCGAGATGGACGCCGCCTCGCACACCGGCATCGACGACATCAGGGACATCATCGAGCGCGTGCGTTACGCGCCGGTGTCGGCGCGCTACAAGGTCTATATCATCGACGAAGTGCACATGCTCTCGACGCAGGCCTTCAACGGCCTGCTGAAGACGCTGGAAGAGCCGCCGCCGCACGTCAAATTCATCTTCGCCACCACCGAAATCAGAAAAGTTCCGATCACCGTTCTGTCGCGCTGCCAGCGCTTCGATCTCAGGCGTATCGATGCCGGCACGTTGGTCGCGCACCTCTCCTCGATCGCCGGAAAAGAAGGCATCGCGGTCGATGACGACGCGCTGGCGATGATCGCCCGTGCGGCCGAGGGCTCGGCGCGCGATTCGCTGTCCATTCTCGACCAGGCGATCGCCCATGGCAGCGGCGCGGTCAGCGCCGAAGCGGTGCGCGCCATGCTCGGGCTGGCCGACCGCGCCCGCATCGTCGACCTGTTCGAACATGTGATGAAGGGCGATGTGGCGGCCGCACTGGCCGAATTCCGCAACCAGTACGACACCGGCGCCGATCCGGCCGCTGTGCTGACCGACCTGGCCGAGTTCAACCATGTCGTCACCCGGCTGCGCTTTGTGCCGACAGCCCTCGAGGACGCCTCGCTGTCAGAGGACGAGCGACGGCGCGGCGCCGATTTCGCCAAGGCGCTGTCGGTCAGGGTGCTGTCGCGGACCTGGCAGATGCTGTTGAAAGGCATTCCCGAGGTGCAGTCCTCCAACCGGCCGGTCAGCGCCGCCGAAATGGTGCTGATCCGGCTGGCGCATGCCGCCGACTTGCCGACACTGGACGAGGCGCTGAAATCGCTGGAGGGCGCAGCGTCGGTGCCGAATGGCGCGCCACGCGCGAATGGTGCACCCGCAACCTCTGCCGCCGCAAATCCCGGCCCGGCAAATCCCGGCCCAGCAAATCCCGGTAATGGCGGCGCCAGCGTGGCGCAGACGCGGATGCCGGCGGCCAATGGCGGCGCCCAGACCATGCGGCTGGTCGAACCCGAGCCGATGCCTGCGCCTTTCGTTCCGGCGCCGGAGCCGGTCGCCGATGCGCCGCCGGTGCCGGTGAAATCGCTGGCCGACATCATCGCCCTTGCCGACGCCCAGCGCGACATCGCCTTCAAGGTGCTGGTCAAGCGCTGCGTGCGCCTGGTGCGCATCGAGCCGGGCCGCATCGACGTCAGCCTGACCGACGACGCGCCGAAGATGCTGCTCAACGATCTGACCGCCAAATTGCGCGCCTGGACCGGACGCAGCTGGCTGGTGTCGCTGTCGAAGGAAGCGGGCGGCCAGACGCTGGCCGAGATGGAATCGACCAAGCGCGAAAACGCCCTCCTTGATGCCAAGAGCGACCCGACCGTGGCCGCCATCCTGGCGCGTTTTCCCGGCGCCAAGATCATCGACGTGCGCATTCCCGACGCACCGGAAGCCGATGCGGTGGAGGCCGAGGTTCCGATCGAGCCGGCCACCGACGAAGACGAAACCTGAGCAACCGAAGGTCAGCGAAGCAAAAAAATGGGAGCCGGTTTTCGGAGACGATCATGCTTAAAAAAGAAACAAATCAATCGTAGAGGACCACGCGATGAAAGATCTTCTCGGCCTGATGGGCAAGGCGAAAGAAATGCAGGCCAAGTTCCAGGCCATGCAGGACGAGATCGCCACGTTGGAAGCCACCGGACAGGCCGGCGGCGGCCTTGTCAGCGTGACGCTGACCGGCAAATTCGAGATGAAGTCCCTGAAAATCGACCCGTCGCTGTTCAAGGAGGACGAGGTCGAGATTCTGGAGGATCTGCTTCTCGCCGCCCACAATGACGCCAGGGCCAAGGTCGAACAGATGATGCAGGAAAAGACCCAGGCACTGACCGCAGGACTGCCGATACCGCCGGGAATGAAGCTGCCGTTCTAAGAGGCTGTATGCCGGTCGAGCGAGACCATGGCTTTGGCCCGGCCGGCCGCTGCGAAGCTGCGACACTCGAAGGCCATGCCGTCACAGGTGGCCGAAGAGCGCAGCGATCAACGCCCACCTGCCGGCCAGCTGTGTCCATTCGGCAACTCTGCTCACTTAATAACGCTTTAGCCATCTTTTTGCCCGAAAGTGTCTCATTCTTGCCGCAACCAGGGGCGGGCTGGCGACAGAATGAGGGGATATCTTTGATCGTGACCCGATGGAAGACGCCGTTGCTGCTCGGCGTCATCACCTCTCCGCTGTTTTTGGCCGCCTGCAGTCAGACCACGCACGGTCTGTCCGTGGCCAGCCTGACCGATACCGTCAGGTCCCGGCCCTACAATCACACAGCGAAGGACAAGGAGTGCCTCCAGCGCGCGATGTTCTTCGAATCCAACCGGTCGAGCCGCGACGGCATGATTGCCGTCGGCACGGTGGTGATGAACCGGCTGCGCTCCGGCAAGCACGGCAACACCATCTGCCAGGTGGTCGGCGAGCGTGGCCAGTTCGCGCCGGGCGTGATGACACGGCCGATGAATTCGAAGGCGATGCCCGATGTCGAGGAAGCCGCCGAGGCGGTGCTCAAGGGCGAGCGCAAGGCCAAGCTGAAGAACTCGATGTTCTTTCACACCGCCGGCCTGCGTTTCCCCTACAAGAACATGCACTACACCATGGTCGCCGGCGGCAACGCCTTCTACGAAAAGCGCGGCCGGAACTGGAAACCGTTGCCGGACGAGCCAACCGTCGCGGTGGCGCAGGCGACGCCGCGGCGGTCGCGCGCCGCACCGGTGACGCTCATGGCCTCTGCGGCGCCGGCCGGCAAGTTAACGGCGACCAAGGCAACCTATGTGACTGCAGTCGCATCGCAACCGGCAAAGGCTGTTCCAGGGAAGGCAACGCCGGAGAAGGTGACCTTTGTGGCGATGCAGGAGCCGGACGCCGCCCGTTTCGGCGGAACCGCCGGTGCGCAACCGGTCACGTCATTCCCGGCGGCGTCGGCCGAGCCGACGATGTCGTTTGAATCGACACCCGAGAACACCGATGCCATCGGTGCGATGATCGCCGGCCAGGGCAGGCCGCTGGAAGCCTACTGAGCTCTTGATAGTCGACGTAGGCAGCGCAAACCTCAGCGATTGTTCGCAACAGCCGCGCCGCTGCGGTGTTCCAAAACCCGTTGAAAAATCCTAAACCGATGCGATGTCGAAGCGAATCGCCGGTCCCGAGATCGAACGCCTGATCCAACTCCTGGCCAAGGTGCCGGGGCTTGGGCCCCGTTCGGCCAGGCGGGCAGCGCTTCACCTCATCAAGAAGAAGGAGCAGTTGCTGTCGCCGCTCGCCGCCGCCATGAGCGAGGCGGTCGACAAGGTGCGCATCTGCTCGACCTGCGGCAATGTCGATACGTCCGACCCCTGCATGATCTGCACCGATCCGCGCCGCGACGCCGGCACGCTCATCGTCGTCGAGGACGTGGCCGACCTGTGGGCGCTGGAGCGGGCGGCCGCCATGAATGTCCGCTATCACGTGCTCGGCGGCTCGCTGTCGCCGCTCGACGGCATCGGCCCCGAGCAGCTCAACATCCGCTCGCTGGTCGACCGCGTCGCCGGCGGCGAGGTCAAGGAGGTGATCCTTGCCGTCAACGCCACCGTCGAGGGTCAGACCACCGCGCATTATCTCACCGATCAATTGTCCGGCTTCGATATCAAGGTGACGCGGCTGGCGCATGGCGTCCCGGTCGGCGGCGAACTCGACTATCTCGACGAAGGCACGCTGGCCGCCGCGCTGCGCTCGCGGACGGCGTTTTGAGGAAGGGGGGCCTATTGAGATGATTGCATTCCGTCGCGCCCCCCTCTGTCCTGCCGGACATCTCCCCCACGAGGGGGGAGATTGGCTGTCGCGCCTGTTTTCGCCAGTCTTCAATGTTGCAAGATTGGCGACAAAATCAAAGCTGCGAATCTCCCCCCAAGTGGGGGAGATGTCCGGCAGGACAGAGGGGGGCGCGACAGAACGCGGACTTTGCAGATTGGCTGCTTTTTTTCTCGCCGCACTGACTGCATTCCTCCTCGNACTCGACTATCTCGACGAAGGCACGCTGGCCGCCGCGCTGCGCTCGCGGACGGCGTTTTGAGGAAGGGGGGCGCGACAGAACGCGGACTTTGCAGATTGGCTGCTTTTTTTCTCGCCGCACTGACTGCATTCCTCCTCGCCACCCCCGCCTCCGCCACAAAACTCGACACCCAGTTCCGTGCCTGGCTCAAAAACGACATCTGGCCCGAAGCCAACGCCAACGGCATCTCCAGAAAAACCTTCGACGCCGCCTTCGACGGCATCAAACCGAACCTCAAACTGCCCGACCTGGTAATGCCGGGCAAAAAGGCGACGACGCCGCAAAAGCAGCATCAGGCGGAGTTCGGTTCGCCCGGCGCCTATTTCGCCGAAAAGACGGTTCGCGCCGTGACCGCTGGTGGGCGCACCCGCAAGGCGGCCAATGCCAGGACCATTGCTGCGATCGAGAAGCGCTACGGCGTGCCGGGCGAGGTGCTGCTGGCGATCTGGGGCCGCGAGAGCGGCTTTGGCGCGGCGAAAATGCCTTACGACGCCTTCGAAGTGCTGGGGACCAAGGCCTTCATGGCGACCAGGAAGGATTTCTTCCGCACCGAGCTTATGGCAGCGCTCGAGACCGTCGAGCGCGGGCTGGCCCCGGTCGGCGCGATGAAATCGTCATGGGCCGGCGCACTCGGCCAGCCGCAGTTCATGCCGAGTTCGTTCCTCAAACATGCCGTCGACTTCGATGGCGACGGTCGGGTCGACATTTGGAACTCGGTGCCGGACACGCTGGCCTCGATCGCCAACTACCTCGTCCATTATGGCTGGGTGAAGGGCCGCGGCTGGGGTTTTGAGGTGACGGTGCCGGAAGCGGTCTCCTGTTCGCTCGAAGGCCCGGACCAGGGCAAGAGGATTTCCGAGTGGGCTGATCTGGGCATCAAGCGCATCGCGGCAAGACCGTTCCCGGCGCGCGAATTGAAGGCCGAAGGCTTTCTTCTGATGCCGGCCGGGCGCAGCGGTCCAGCCTTCATCGTCACGCCCAATTTCTACGTGCTGAAGCAATACAACACCAGCGATCTCTACGCCCTGTTCATCGGCCACGGCGCTGACCGCATCGCCAACGGCGACAGCAATTTTTCGGGGCGCTGGGGTGCGGTCGGCGGGCTCCACAGGTCCGACATCGCCGACTTGCAGCGGGCGCTGGAGGCCGATGGCCACGATGTCGGCAGCGCCGACGGCCTGCCCGGTTTCAAGACGCGCCGGTCGATCGGCAAATGGCAGGCGAAGAACGGTCGCGCCGCCACCTGTTTTCCCGACGCCGACCTGGTCACCGCGTTGAAATAGGGCGACTGCGGGTGTCGATTCCGGCGGCGGCGTCTGGCTGATCCTGGCCCAACAAACAGCTTTGCAAATGCTCGTTGCCGCGCCTGAAACCGCCGGATATGGTGAGGCGGAACTGGATAAAAATCACCAGGACGACCGGTTCAGGGTCACCGTTCGATTAGAGCGCCGCGCGTCCGTTGGACGCGCAAAGGACGCTCTAAGACTTTGAACTACACATCGTGCTTTCCGAAAATCGATTCCGATTTTCGGGCCGATGTGTCAAGTGAATGCCAAACCCTGAGCCGGGAACTCAGGTCAACAAAAACAGGGAACAGTCAAAAATGATGATGGAAAAGTTTGCTCTACGCTCCCGCGTCCTGCTCGCCGGCGCAGCCATGTCCGCACTGCTTCTGGCCGGTGCTCCTGCCCTTGCTGTCACGCCGGCCGACACGCTGGTCGAGGGTTTCGCCATCGACGACATCATCTCCATGGATCCGGGCGAGGCGTTCGAGCTGTCGACCGCCGAGGTCACCGGCAACACCTACGACCTGCTTGTCCGCCTCGACTTGACCGACACCTCCAAGGTCAAGGGCGATCTCGCCGAAAGCTGGACTGTCTCCGACGACGGATTGACCTACACTTTCAAGCTCAAGTCCGGGCTGAAATTTGCCTCGGGCAATCCGATCACCGCGGCTGATGTCGCCTATTCGTTCGAGCGCGCCATCAAGCTCGACAAGAGCCCGGCCTTCATCATCGGCCAGTTCGGCATCAATGGCGACAACGTCACCGAGAAGGCCAAGGCCGTCGACGATACGACGTTCCAGTTCACCGTCGACAAGGCCTATGCGCCGAGCTTCGTCCTGAACTGCCTGTCGGCAACCGTCGCCTCGGTAGTCGACAGCAAGCTGGTCAAGGAGCATGCCGCCGCGGTGACGCCCAGCGATGACTACAAATACGACAACGACTTCGGCAACGCCTGGCTGAAGACCGGCTATGCCGGCTCCGGCGCCTTCAAGCTGCGCGAATGGCGGGCCAACGAGGTCGTCGTCATGGAGCGCAATGACAATTATCACGGCGAAAAGGCCAAGCTTGCCCGCGTTATCTACCGCAACATGAAGGAAAGCTCGGGCCAGCGCCTGGCGCTGGAAGCCGGCGACATCGATGTTGCCCGCAATCTCGAGCCGAACGACCTCGACGCCATCGCCAAGAACGCCGATCTCACCACCACCAGCGCGCCGAAGGGCACGGTCTTCTACATCAGCCTCAATCAGAAGAACCCGAACCTCGCCAAGCCGGAGGTTCGCCAGGCCTTCAAATATCTCGTCGACTATGATGCCTTGAGCTCGACCATCCTCAAGGGCATCGGCGAGATCCACCAGACCTTCCTGCCAAAAGGCGTGCTTGGCGAGCTGGACGAAAATCCGTTCAAATTCGACCTCGCCAAGGCCAAGGAACTGCTCGCCAAGGCCGGCTTGGCCGACGGCTTCAGCGTCACCATGGACGTACGCAACACCCAGCCGGTGACCGGCATGGCGGAATCGTTCCAGCAGACGCTCGGCCAGGCCGGCGTCAAGCTGGAGATCATTCCCGGCGACGGCAAGCAGACGCTGACCAAATACCGCGCTCGCAATCACGACATCTATATCGGCCAGTGGGGCCAGGATTATTTCGATCCGAACTCCAACGCCCAGACCTTCGCCAGCAACCCCGACAATTCGGATGAAGGCAAGACCAAGACCTTGGCCTGGCGCAACGCCTGGGATATTCCGGAATTGACCAAGCAGACGGAAGCGGCCCTGCTCGAGAAGGATCCGGCCAAGCGCGCCGCAATGTACCAGGATCTGCAGAGGAAGATTCTCGAAACCAGTCCTTTCATCATCGTTCACCAGCAGCTGGAAGTCGCCGGCCTGCGCAAGAACCTCAAGGGTTTTGCGCTCGGCCCGAGCTTCGACACCAATTTCGTCAGCCAGATCTCCAAGGAGTGACGCTGGCGGACGCGCCGCATGAGTACTGTTGAAAGCGAAGCGACCGCAGGGCGCGGCAGCGCCCGTGCTGTCGCTGTCGCCTCGTCGATCGCCCGTTTCCTGGTCATCGCGATAACCACCTATCTCGGACTTCTCGCGGTAACCTTCTTCATCGGCCGGGTCATCCCGATCGACCCGGTGCTGGCGGTGCTCGGCGACCGGGCGCCGGCCAATGTCGTCGAGCGCACCCGCCGCGAGATGGGGCTCGACCTGCCCCTGATCGAGCAGTTCTACATCTATGTGAAGAATGCCCTGAACGGCAATTTCGGCACCTCGGTGCTGACCACCAATCCGGTGATGACCGACATCCGCCGCGCCTTTCCGGCGACGATCGAGCTGGCGACGCTGGGAACGCTGATCGGTGCTTTGCTTGGTGTGCCGCTCGGCGTGCTGGCCGCGGTCCGGCGCGGCAGCATCATCGACCAGATCGTGCGGATCATCGGCTTGGTCGGCTACTCCGTGCCGATCTTCTGGCTGGGACTGCTGGCGCTCGTGCTGTTCTACGCCAGGCTGCAATGGGTGGCTTTTCCCGGCCGCCTCGATATCGTCTACGAATACACCTTCACCCCGATCACCGGCTTTTATCTCCTGGATGCGCTGTGGCAGCGACAGTGGGATGTGTTTCGCGATGCCTTCCGCCACATCATCCTGCCGGCCTCGCTGCTTGGCTATTTCTCGCTCGCCTATATCAGCCGGATGACGCGATCGTTCATGCTGAACGAGCTTGCCCAGGAATATATCGTCGCGGCGCGCGCCAAGGGCCTGTCGGAAACACGCATCATCTGGGGCCACGCGCTGCGCAACGCCGCCGTGCCGATGGTCACCGTGATCGCGCTCTCCTATGCCGGTCTGCTCGAAGGCTCGGTGCTCACCGAGACCGTGTTTTCCTGGCCGGGTATCGGCCTCTACATCACCAATTCCCTGCAGAACGCCGACATGAACGCCGTGCTCGGCGGCACCATCATCATCGGCTCGGTGTTCATCGGCATCAATCTCCTGTCCGACCTGCTCTACCGGGTGCTCGACCCAAGGACCAAGGTACGATGAGCGCTGAAGCAATCCAGAGCCGCCGCGACTGGCTGCTCAGCGAGCGGCCGGCGTCGCGCATGCAGGCCAGGCTCGGCCGCGCCTATGTCGCGTGGCGGCGCTTTTCAGCCAACCGGCTGGCGTTTCTCGGCCTGCTCATCATCATCGCTTTGCTGGTGGTCGCCGCCTTTGCCAATGTGCTGGCGCCCTATTCGCCGACATTCGGCGACCTCAAGGGCTCGCGGCTGCTGGCGCCAAGTGCCGAGCACTGGTTCGGCACTGACGACCTTGGCCGCGACATCCTTTCGCGCGTCATCTTCGGCTCGCGATGGACGCTTTACGTCGTCATTCTCGTCGCAGTCATCGCCGCTCCTATCGGCCTGCTGGTCGGCACCGTCGCCGGTTATGCCGGCGGCTGGATCGATGCGATCCTGATGCGTATCACCGACATCTTTCTCGCCTTTCCGAAGCTGATCCTGGCGCTGGCCTTCGTCGCCGCACTCGGCCCCGGCATCGAGAATGCGGTGCTCGCTATCGCCGTCACCTCATGGCCGCCCTACGCCCGTATCGCGCGTGCCGAAACGCTCACCGTGCGCAATTCGGATTACATCAAGGCGGTGCAATTGATGGGCGCCTCGCCGTTCCGCATCGTGCTGCGCCACATCATGCCGCTCTGCATCTCCTCGCTGATCGTCAGGGTGACGCTCGACATGGCCGGCATCATCCTGACCGCCGCCGGTCTCGGCTTCCTCGGCCTCGGCGCGCAACCGCCGCTGCCGGAATGGGGCGCGATGATCGCGTCGGGCCGCCGCTTCGTGCTCGACCAATGGTGGGTGGCCGGTGCACCGGGCTTTGCCATCCTCTTCGTCAGCCTCGGCTTCAACCTGCTCGGCGACGGCCTGCGCGACGCGCTCGACCCCCGCAGTGGTGACCAATGAGCACGCTTCTCGAGGTCGACGATCTGCGCGTCACCTTCCCGACGCGCACCGGCCGGATCGAGGCGGTGCGCGGCGTCTCCTTCTCGCTCGGCCGCGAACGGCTCGGCATCGTCGGCGAGAGCGGTTCCGGCAAGTCGCAGACCGGCCGCGCCATCATGGGCGTGACCCCGCCGCAGGCCGAGGTCACGGCCAGGAAACTTGCCTTCGACGGCACCGACCTGCTCGCGGCCTCGCCCCGCGACCGCCGGGCGCTGCGCGGCAAGCGCATCGCCATGATCCTCCAGGATCCAAAATACTCGCTCGACCCGGTGATGAGCATCGGCCGCCAGATTGTCGAGACGCTGCGCACGCATGAGAAGGTCGGCAAGGCGGAGGCCCGCGACCGGGCGCTCGCCATGCTGGAGGCGGTGCAGATCCGCGATCCCGCCCGTGTCTTCGACCTGCATCCGCACGAGGTGTCGGGCGGCATGGGCCAGCGCGCCATGATCGCCATGATGCTGATTGCCGGGCCGGAGATGATGATCGCCGACGAGCCGACCTCGGCGCTCGACGTCACCGTTCAGCTCGACGTGCTCGGCATCCTCGACAGGCTGGTCAGCGAGCGCGGCATGGGCCTGATCTTCATCTCGCACGATCTGCGCCTGGTCTCGTCGTTCTGCGATCGGGTGATCGTCATGTATGCCGGCAAGGTGGTCGAGCAGCTCAAGGCGTCGGAGCTCGGCCGCGCCCAGCATCCCTATACGCGCGGCCTGCTCAACTGCATGCCCAAGATCGGCGCCGACCGCCACCCGCTGCCGGTGCTCGACCGCAAGCCGGAGTGGGCGGCATGACGGCAGCACTTTCTGTCGACAGGCTGGAGGTGGTCTTCGACCGCTTTCGCGCGCTGAAGGGTATCAGCCTCGAAGTGCAATCCGGCGAATCCTTCGGCCTGGTCGGCGAATCCGGCTCCGGCAAATCGACGCTGCTGCGGGCGATCGCCGGCCTCGCGCCGGCCGCTTCGGGCAGCATCACCGTCAACGGAAAAAAACTCGGCAAGCGCCGCGACAAGGCCTTCTATCGCGAGGTGCAGATGGTCTTCCAGGACCCCTACGGCTCGCTGCATCCGCGCCAAACCGTCGACCGACTGCTGCAGGAGCCGCTCGCCATCCACGGCTTTGCCGATGGCGAGAAACGCATCCAGCGGGCGCTCGACGAGGTCGGGCTCGGCACCGGCTTCCGCTTCCGCTATTCGCATCAATTGTCGGGTGGCCAGCGCCAGCGGGTGGCGATTGCGCGGGCGCTGATCCTCGAACCGGCGATCCTGCTGCTCGACGAGCCGACCTCGGCGCTCGACGCTTCCGTGCAGGCGGAGGTGCTCAACCTGTTGGAAGACATCCGGCGGCGGCGCAAGCTGACCTTCCTGATGGTCAGCCACGACCTCGCCATCATCACCCATATGTGCGAGCGGCTGATGGTGATGCAGAACGGCGAGGCGGTCGAGCATCTCACCGCTGATGACCTCGTCGAGCGCCGCGTCAGCAAGGATTATACGCGCAATTTGCTCAGGGCGAGCGACGGGTTTGTGCGGACTGCGTGAGTCAAATCAGCTGTCCGCGTCGCGAAGGAATGCGACCTTAGCGGCGGCAGGCCCAATGACCCGGCGACGGTGCCAACTTGAGGAAAACATGAAATAACGCCAGAACAAATCTGAACCACCACCAACCGAGAACGGGCGCCGGCCCGGTGAGGGAACATCATGAAGAACTCAGCCATCTCCGAACGCAAGAACCAGTCGATCTCGCGCGGCGTCGGCATGACCACGCAGATTTATGCCGACCGCGCCGAGAACTCGGAAATCTGGGATGTCGAGGGCCGTCGCTACATCGATTTCTCGTCCGGCATCGCCGTCGTCAACACCGGCCACCGCCATCCCAAGGTGATCGAGGCGGTCAAGGCGCAGCTCGACCGCTTCACCCATACCTGCCACCAGGTGGTGCCCTATGAGAGCTATGTCAGGCTGGCCGAACGGCTGAACGGCTTGCTGCCGGGCAAATTCGACAAGAAGACGATTTTCGTCACCACCGGTGCCGAAGCGGTGGAGAACGCCATCAAGATCGCCCGCAACGCAACCGGCCGTCCGGCGGTCATTGCCTTTGCCGGCGGCTTCCATGGCCGCACCTTCATGGGCATGGCGCTGACCGGCAAGGTTGTGCCCTACAAGGTCGGCTTCGGCGCCATGCCGGCCGATGTTTTCCACGCGCCGTTCCCGGTGGCGCTGCATGGGATCACGGTCGCCGATTCGCTGGCCGCGCTCGACCGGCTGTTCAAGGCCGATGTCGATCCGGCCCGCGTCGCCGCCATCATCGTCGAGCCGGTGCAGGGCGAGGGCGGATTTTACGAGGCGCCGCGCGACTTCATGACCGCGCTGCGCAAGATCTGCGACCAGTACGGCATGCTGTTGATCGCCGACGAGGTGCAGACCGGTTTTGCCCGCACCGGAAAGATGTTCGCCATGGATCATCACGAGGTGGCGCCCGACATCACCACCATGGCCAAGAGCCTTGCCGGCGGCTTCCCGCTGTCGGCGGTCACCGGCCGCGCCGAGATTATGGATGCGCCCAGCCCCGGCGGGCTCGGCGGCACCTATGGCGGCAGCCCGATCGGCGTTGCCGCGGCGCATGCCGTGCTCGACGTGATCGAAGAGGAAAAGCTCTGCGACCGCGCCAACACGCTGGGCAACCGGCTGAAGCAGCGGCTGCAATCGATCCGCGACGACACCCCGGAGATCGTCGATATCAGAGGCCCGGGCTTCATGAACGCTGTCGAGTTCAACGATGTGAAGAAGGGCCTGCCGTCGGCCGAGATCGCCAATGCGGTCCGGCTGAAGGCGCTCGACAAGGGCCTGATCCTGCTCACCTGCGGCGTCTACGGCAACGTCATCCGCTTCCTCGCGCCAATCACCATCCAGGACGGCGTCATGAACGAAGCGCTCGACATCCTGGAAAGCTCGATCCGCGAGGTCCGCGCCGCCTGAGCGGATCTTTCTTCCCTTGTTGTGGGAGATCAGCGCAGAAAACCGCCGTTCGCCGGCATCAACACATCCTTATTCGGCGGCGCGGACGGGCTCTACCTGCTGGAAAGCGGCGAGCGCCGCCTTCAATCCGTCCGGTCCCGTCGCAACCGTCTGCGGCGTCGGCGAAAAGCCGGCGCCGAGCATCTTGCGGCCAAGCATGTGGTCGCCAGGCCGGTTGACCGATTCGATGCCGAGCAGACGATTCCCAGCATAGTGGTAGATGGAGAACCGGTTCTCGTTGACGTCGCCCAGCACGACATGGCTGTCGCCGCCCGAAATCAGGCCGACCATCTGCAGCTTGATGTCACCGATATCGGACCAGAACCACGGCACCGCCGCAAAGGCGTCCGCATGGCCGACAACGGTGCGTGCTGCAAGACGCGCCTGGTCGGTCGCATTCTGCAGCGATTCCAGCCGCACATCGCCGCCGGTGAGCCAGTGCCGGTAGGAGGCGGCATCGCCGATGGCGAGGATTTCGGGCACCGACGTGCGCATCTGCTGGTCGACGCGGATGCCGTTGGCGATAGTGATGCCGGCGGCTTGCGCCAGTTCGACATTCGGCACGACGCCGATGCCGATGATGACCATCTGCGCCGGCAGCCGCTCGCCGGATGCGGTGATTGCCGCCGAGACATGGCCGTTCTCGGCTTCGAGCCGTGCAATCGTGGTGCCGCTGAGAATGCGCACGCCGGTCGCTTCCAGCCGCTGCCGCACATGGCGCGCGATGATCGGCGCCACCGCCCGGCCGAGCAGCCGGTCGACCGCCTCGACCACGATGACCTTGCGGCCGGCCGCTGTGAGCGTCGCGGCGATCTCCAGCCCGATGAAGCCGCCGCCGAGGATGACGACATCCTCGCTCTGCGCGCTCAATTCGCGGATCAGGCGCGCGTCGGCGAGTGAGCGCAGCGACACCACGCCCGAAAAATCCGAACCCGGCAGCGACAGCATGCGCGGCCGCGAACCGGTCGCCAGGATCAGCCGGTCGAACGGCAGTGTGCCGCCATCCGATAGCTCCAGCCTGCGGCCGCCAGCATCGATGCGATCGATGCGGACGCCCGGCCGGTAGTCGATCGCGCTGCCGGTATAAAAAGCCTCGCCGCGCAGCGGCTGCGGTCTGGCCTCCTGATCCTTGATGAAGGTCTTCGACAGCGGCGGCTTGTGGTAGGGCAGTTCGTCCTCATCGCTGATGAGGATCACGGGTTCGTCGTAGCCGTCCTCGCGCAGGCTGGCGGCCGCTTGCACGCCCGCATGACCCGCACCGACAATGACCACACCGTTTTTCATCGCAGCCCCAATTCCTCATCTCTCCTAGGCGTTATCCAAGTCTAGGACGTCTCGCCAAGTGGCGATTGTCTGACGCCGCCGCAAGACCACCCTTGCGGGTCGCACCCGGAATGGCGGCCTGTCAATCGTTCGTTCGACGGCGGCGCGGCAAATACGGCTAAAGTTGATACTTGCAGTTTAGAATAATTCTAAACTGTTGTTTCAATTGGCTTTTCGGTCTGAAATTGGTTGACTTCCGGCACCTTCATCGCTTTATGGAAGCGTGCGCGTCAAGCGCATCCCTTTGATGTCTGGGCCTTGAACCCTTTCGATTGGAGGCATTTCGATGTCTTTCTTCCGCAAACCGCGCTATGCCGCGGCCTGTATCTCGCTCAATGGCATGGACCTGCCTTGGCGCCGATTGCCTGCCGACGCGCCTTTGGCGCCGGCATTTTCACTGAATTCCCGAGGGAGATGACAATCATGAGAGCGATGATCACGGCGCGATATGGCAGCAGGCTTGCAGCGATCGGCGCCACGGTGGCCTTGACGGCGGCGATATTCGTGCTGCCGGCCAAGGCGGAAACCGATGCCAAGGCGGTCATCAAGACCTATTCCGATATTGCGCTCGCCAAATATGAGGATTCGCTGACCGCGGCGCAGGCGCTCGGCAAGGCCGTCGACGCGCTGCTCGCCAAGCCTTCGGTGGAAACGCTCACCGCCGCCCGCGAGGCCTGGAAAGCGTCGCGCGTTCCCTATCAGCAGACCGAAGTCTATCGCTTCGGCAACGCCAGCGTCGACGACTGGGAAGGCAAGGTGAACGCCTGGCCGCTGGACGAGGGCCTGATCGATTATGTCGCCGAGAACTACGGCACCGAGTCGGACGCGAATGCGCTCTACACCGCCAATGTGATCGCCAACAAGTCGATCGAGATCGACGGCAAGAAGATCGACGCCACCAATCTTACTCCCGAGTTCCTCTCCGGCACGCTGCAGGAAGCCGGCGGCATCGAGGCCAATGTGGCGACTGGTTATCACGCCATCGAATTCCTGCTGTGGGGCCAGGACCTGCACGGCACCGGCCCGGGCGCCGGCGAACGGCCCTATACCGACTACGACCTCGCCAACTGCACCGGCGGCAATTGCGATCGTCGCGCGCAGTACCTGAAGTCGGCGAGCGAGCTTCTGGTTTCCGATCTGCAGGACATGGTCAACGACTGGAAGGAAAGCGGCGCCGCGCGCAAGAACCTTGTCGATGGCGAGCCGAAGGCCGGCGTCTCGGCCATCCTCACCGGCATGGGCTCGCTGTCCTACGGCGAACTCGCCGGCGAGCGCATGAAGCTCGGCCTGCTGCTGCACGACCCGGAAGAGGAGCATGACTGCTTCTCCGACAACACCTACGATTCCCATCTCTACGATGCCGTCGGCATTCACGCCGCCTATAAGGGCAACTACACCCGCCTCGACGGCACCGTCGTCGAAGGACCGTCGGTATCCGACATGGTCAAGGAGGCCGATCCGGCGGTCGACAAGGAACTGTCGGACAAGCTTGATGTCACCGTCGCCAAGATGGAAGCCATCAAGGCGCGAGCGCTTGGCGGCGAGGCCTATGACCAGCAGATCGGCGAAGGCAATACGCAAGGCAACGCCACCGTGCAGGCGGCGATCGACGCGCTGGTCGACCAGACCAAGTCGATCGAACGCGCCGTCGGCACCCTGAAACTCAATGCCATAGCCTTCGAGGGCTCGGACAGCCTCGATGCGCCGGACAAGGTGTTTCAGTAAGGCGTCGATGCCCGGAGCCCGAACCGAAAGTCCAGGCTCCACTAAGAAAATAAGCCACATGGCGCCGAGCACGCGCCGTCAGCCACACAGAGCAAATAATGCTGATCTGCCATTGCAACATCATCACCGAGAAGGAGATTGAGCAGACGATCGTCGGGCTGCTGGATCAGGATCCCTGGCAGCTTATCGTGCCGGCGAAGATCTATCATGCCATGCAGAAGCGTGGTCGCTGTTGCGGCTGCTTCCCAAATGTGGTCGAAACGATCATTCGGGTAACCGAAAATTACCACGCCCGCTCGGAGGCGAGCGGCGTGGACGTCGTTTCACACCTGGATCGCGTCAGAGGCCTGCGCGTCCAATACGGGAGCAGAACCCATGAAAGGCGAACAACAGATCATAGAGCGGCTTAACGAAGCTCTGTTTCTGGAACTTGGAGCAGTCAATCAGTACTGGGTGCATTTCCGGCTGCTGGAGGACTGGGGATACGCCAAGCTGGCAAAGAAGGAACGCGCGGAATCGATCGAGGAGATGCACCATGCCGACCGGCTCGTGGCCCGCATCATCTTCCTTGAAGGCCATCCGAACCTGCAGTCGGTAGCGCCGCTGCGCATCGGCCAGAATGTCAAGGAAGTGCTCGAATCGGATCTTGCCGGCGAGTATGACGCGCGCACTGCCTACAAACGGTCGCGCGAGATTTGTGACGAAGCAGGTGACTATGTGACGATGAAGCTGTTCGAGGATTTGTTGTCCGACGAGGAAGGTCACATCGACTTCCTCGAGACGCAACTCGACCTGCTCGCCTCGATCGGCGAGGAAAAATACGGCCAGCTCAACGCCGCATCGGCCGACGAGGCGGATTAGGGACATGCGGGAATGCGGCGCCGCTTAGACTACTTGCGCCGCTTGCGGCGGGCCGAGGATTGCGGCCTGCCGTCCCAGCACAACCCGCGATACGGCTGGCTTCGCCGGCTTTCGCCTGCCGTAGTGGTCGCGCTGACCGCCTCGGCGCTGGCCGGCGCGCCCGAACCGGCGGGTCTCGCCACCAGCCGTGCCGATCTGACGCCGAAGGATCTGGCGCGCGTCATTGCCATCGCCAGGCCGACCAGGGATTTCTCCAAGCCCGAGCAGTTCGAGCCGATGCAGGGCGGCGCCGGCACGTCGCGGAAAGGCGCCAACAAGGACGCTTTCTCGCAATCTTCCGCCAATATCACTTTCGAGGAACAAGGCACCTTCAAGCTCGGCAATGCTCTTTTCCGCAAGAACTGGGTGTCGTCGCCCTCGTCGACGCAGGCATCGGACGGGCTTGGTCCGCTGTTCAACGAGCGGGCGTGCCAGAATTGCCATCTGAAGGACGGTCGCGGTCATCCGCCGCAAGCCGACAGCGGCACCACCTCGATGTTCCTGCGGCTGGCGCGGCAGGCGAGCACCGAGGAGGAGAAAGCAGCGCTCGCCGCCGGCAAGGTGCTCAACTTCCCTGATCCGGTCTACGGCTCGCAATTGCAGGAACTGGCCGTTCCGGGCCTTCGCGGCGAAGGCAGGATGCGTGTCGTCTATCAAGAGCAAAAAGTCACCCTGCCGGACGGCACCGTGGTTTGGCTGCGCAAGCCGAGCTATTCGGTCGATGATCTTGCCAACGGGCCGCTCGATCAGCACACCACGCTTTCGCCGCGCTTGACGCCGCCGATGATCGGCCTCGGCCTGGTCGAGCAAATCGCGCCGGCCGACATTCTCGCCAGTGCCGATCCGGACGATCGCAACAGTGACGGCATCTCCGGCAAGCCCAACATCGTGCGCGACAGCCACAGCGGCGAGCCGACGCTCGGCCGCTTTGGCTGGAAGGCGCAGACCCCTTCGATCCGCCAGCAAGCGGCGGACGCATTTGCCGGCGACATCGGCATTTCGACGCCGGAAGTGCCGAACCACTGGGGCGATTGCACCGCGGCCGAAAAGAACTGCCTTGCCATGGCCAACGGCGTCCAGAAGCGCCTCGGCCCGGTCGAGGCGCCGCCGCCGGTCATGGACCTGGTCACCTTCTATTCGCAAAACCTCGCCGTGCCGGCGCGGCGCGATCTCGACAAGCCCGATGTGCTGGCCGGCAAGAAGCTGTTCTACGACATGGGCTGCATTTCCTGCCATACGCCGAAATTCGTCACCCGCCGCGGCACGCCCAACAAGGCACAGGCCTTCCAGCTGATCTGGCCCTATTCCGATTTTCTGCTGCACGACTTGGGGCCGGGCCTCGCCGACGGGCAAGCGGTGGGCGATGCCAGCGGGAGCGAATGGCGCACGCCGCCGCTGTGGGGCATCGGTCTTACCCAGACCGTCAACGGCAACAACTTCTTCCTGCACGACGGGCGGGCGCGCACGCTGACCGAGGCGATCCTGTGGCATGGCGGCGAGGGGCAGAAGGCGCGCGACCGCTTTGCCGCCGCCGCCGCGCCCGATCGCGCCGCATTGGTCAAATTCCTGGAGTCGTTGTGATGTCGAAGCGTCTGGCGTTTGTCCTGGTTCTCCCGCTGGTCCTCGCCGGCGCATTGCCGGCGTCCGCAGCGGTGAAGGCTTCCGACGTGATCCAGCGAGCGATCGACGGCTTTGTCCGCCCGGCCTATGCACGCCTGCAAGACCATGCCGACAGCCTGAGCAAGGCAGTGCGCACGCTGTGCGACGCGCCTTCGCAGGACCATCTCGATGCGGCGCGCGCCGAATTCTCCGGCACCGTGGATGCCTGGTCGGTCGTCGAGATCATCCGCATCGGACCGATCACGCAGAACAACCGGCTGGAACGCATGCTGTTTTGGCCGGACCGCAAGAGCATCGGCCTGAGGCAGGTGCAGGCGGCGTTGGCCAGTAAAGACCGGACCGCCGCCGATCCGGCCCACCTGGCGACAAAGAGCGTCGCCATGCAAGGGCTCGGCGCGCTGGAATTCGTGCTTTACGGCGATGGCGCCGAGCGGCTCGCCGGCAAGGACGATCCCTATCGCTGCGCTTACGGCGCGGCCGTCGCCGGCAACATCGAAACGATTGTCGCCGAGGTCAGCGACGCCTGGAACAAGCCCGACGGCTTTGCAGCACTTTGGGCCAATCCGGGGCCGCAAAACGCACTCTACCGCGACGGCACGGAAGCGGTGACCGAATTGGTCGGCGTCTTCATCAACGAACTGGAGATGGTCCGTGACGTGCGCCTGAAAGGTTTTCTGGGCAGTAGCCCGCAGGCCGACAAGCCGAAACAGGCGATCTACTGGCGTTCACAAAACACCGCGCGTTCGCTGACCGGAAATCTTTCGGGCATGGACGCTCTGTTCCAGGCTTCGCAGCTTGGCGACGCGCTGTCGCCCGATGCGCGCTGGATGGCGGAATCGATCCACATCCAGCTCGTCAACGGCGCCGCCGACGCCACCGCCATCAGAGGCCCGATCGACAAGGCGCTTGCCGATCCGGCGCTGCGCCAGAAGCTCGACCACTTCTCGCTTGTGACATCCAGCCTGTCGACCCTCATCGGCACCAGGCTAACCGCCGAATTCGGCCTGACCGCCGGGTTCTCGTCGCTCGACGGAGACTGATTCTGAAAACGTCGCTGATCGACCGCCGCGACTTCCTGAGGGCTGCCGGGGCAGGCTTTGTTGCCGCGATGTCGCCGTCGGCATGGGCGAAGACGCTTGCCGCCGACGCCGTCTTCGCCACCGCTTTCGTCAAGCGCGACGGCAGCTATGGCGCGGCGATCATGTCCGAGGCCGGCAAGGTGCTGCATGCCATCGACCTGCCCGCCCGCGGTCACGACGTCACCTTCGATCCGCTGTCGAAACGCTCGGTGGTCTTTGCCAGGCAGCCCGGCACTTTCGCGGTTGTGTTCGACCATACCGGCCGCGACGAGCCGCTGACCATTGCCAGCATCAGTGGCCGGCATTTCTTCGGCCACGGCGTGTTTTCGACCGACGGTGCGCTGCTCTACGCCACCGAGAACGATTTCGACAATGCCGCCGGCGTGGTCGGCGTCTATGACACGCGTGCGAAATTCAAGCGCGTTGGCGAGTTCCCGACCTATGGCATGGGTCCGCACGAGCTGCTGCTGCTCGGCGATGGCAGGACGATTGCCGTCGCCAATGGCGGCATCGAGACGCATCCCGATTATGGCCGCGCCGAGCTCAACATCGCGACGATGAAGCCATCTTATGTGCTGGTCGACCGCCTTACCGGCGACCTTGTCGAAAAGCACGAATTGCCGCCGGCGCTGCACCAGCTTTCGATCCGGCATATGGATACCGACAAATCCGGCGCGGTCTGGTTCGGCTGCCAGTACAGGGGGCCGGGCGGCGATCGTCCGTTGCTGGTCGGCCGCGCCGCGCGCGGCAAGGCTCTGCAACTGCTCGACATGCCGCAGGACGTGCTGTCCGGCTTCAGGAATTACATCGGCTCGGTCGCCGCCAACCCTGCTGCCGGTACCGTCGCGGTGTCCTCGCCGGAAGGCAACTCGCTTGCCATCATCGATGCGGCCAGCGGCCGGATCGTCGCCACCAGCGCACTGGCCGAGGTCTGCGGCGTGGCGCCCGACGGGGCGAGCTTCATGGCGACGACCGGCACGGGGCAGATAGCCCAAGCCGGCGGCGCGACACGGTCCGAGCCGGACTATGTCTGGGACAATCACATGCTGCGCATCGACCAGGCCGCATAGTGCGGCACTGGTTCATTGACGGTTGTGGTCGCCGAGAGTTACCTCTTTTTGGGCGAGGTCGAAGCGAAGCCGCCAAACGATTTATGCATTATCCCCTTGCAGGGACGAGCCATGGCAGGCACAGGGAAATTGTCTTTCGAACCCCCTGTGCCCCAAGCGGGCGCTGCCAACCGGCCGTCTCATGAAGTTGCTTGCCATCGATTGTGCCGCCAATCTCTGCGCCGCCTGTGTCTACGACGCGGCGGCCGGGAAGGAACTCGGCCGCTCGGTGCTCGATCTCGGCAAGGGCCATGCCGAACATCTGATGGCTGTGATCGAAGAGGCGTTGACGACCGGCGGCACCGACTATGCCGGTCTTGGCGCCATCGCTGTCTCCACCGGCCCGGGCTCCTTCACCGGCCTGCGCGTCGGCGTCTCGGCGGCGCGGGGCCTGGCGCTGGCGCTGAAAATCCCGGCAATCGGGGTGACGACGCTGGAAGCGCTGGCGGCGCAGGCGAAAGAGACATTTCCCGGCCGCGCCGTGCTGGCCGCGCTCGACGCCGGCCGCGAGGAGATCCATGCAGCGCTTTACGACGAAGCATCCGTTTTGATTTATGGTCCCGCGGTGGCCACGCTTTCGCAAGCCGCCGCCATGGCGGTTGACGGGTTTCCGGTTCTGGCCGGCACCGCGGCCACGCAAATTGCTGCATCGGCCGGGCGCGCCTTCGACGTCGGCCCGACAAGCGCCACTACGGATATCGCAATCTATGCCCGGCTGGCCGCTACCAAGAGTGAAGGCGAAAAGCCGAAACCGCTTTATCTGCGCGGAGCTGACGCCAAGCCGCAGGCCGGGTTTATCCTGTCCAGGAAGAAAGCCGGGAAGAAAAACTGATGCGCATTCCTTTCCTCCAGCCGCGCCGCAGGGACTTTGCGCTCGAGCCGCTGACGGTCGCCGACAGTGCGGCCCTGTCGGTGCTGCATCGCGAGGATTTCGTTCGGCCGTGGAGTGATGACGAATTCGCCGCGCTGATCGAGCAGGACACGGTGTTCGGCTATGCCGCGCGCGAGACCGGCCAGGGTGCCAAGCCGCCGGTCGGTTTCGTGCTGGCGCGCCTGGCGGCCGGCGAAGGCGAGGTCCTGACTGTCGCGGTGGCGCGCTCCCATCGCCGCCAGGGCCTTGGCTGGCAACTGATGGATGCGGTGCTGCGCGAACTGCATGCGCAACGCGCCGAGGCGCTTTTCCTCGAGGTCGACGAGACCAACGTCGCCGCGATCGCGCTCTATCGGCGACTGGGATTCCGCGAGGTCGGCAAACGTGCCAACTACTACAGATCGCCCGAGCACGGCCCGACCGGAGCGCTTGTCATGCGCCGCGATCTTCGCTAGCGCATCGGCCCGCAAATCGGAACCGATTCTCGGAAAGCACGATGCGCAGGTTGAGATGCGCAGATTAAAAAGCGCTAGAGCGTGCTTGGACGTCCAGTTGGACGCGTCGCTCTAGCCAGAACTCGGGACAGGGCCAAGAGCGAATGATCGGAAAAATCAGGATTTTCCTGGCGCTGGGCCTCGTTGTCGCAGGCTCGTTGATCCTCGTGCCGTTGCAGATCCTGTCGATGAAGACCGGCCTGTGGCGCGAGACGTTCATCCTGAAGATCTGGCACCGGCTCATCATCCGGGCGCTCGGCATGCGCATCCACGTCAAGGGGACCTTGTCCAATCAGCGCCCGTTACTGGTTGCGTCGAACCACGTTTCATGGACCGACATCATGGTGCTGGGGTCGATGGCCGACGTGACGTTCATCGCCAGGGCCGACATGGCCGGCTGGCCGTTGATCGGCATGTTGTCGAAGCTGCAGCGCACCGTTTTCATCGAGCGCGAGCGCAAACGTTCGTCGGGCGACCAGGCGAGCGAGATCGCCAGCCGCATGGCCAAGGGCGACGCCATGGTGCTGTTTGCCGAAGGTTCGACCAGCGACGGCAACATGATCTTGCCGTTCAAGAGCACGCTGTTCGGCGCCGCCTCGATGGCGATTTCGGAAGGGGCGGCCGAAACGGTCTTCATCCAGCCGGTGGCGATCGTCTATACGCGCCTGCACGGCGTGCCGCTCGGCCGCAGGCACCGGCCGATTGCCGCCTGGATCGGCGACGAGGATTTGATGCCGCATCTCAAGGTGCTGATGGCGGAGGGCGGGCTCGATGTCGAAGTGCATTTCGGCGAGCCGGTCGCCTTCTCCAAGGGCTCCAGGCGCAAGGAAACGGCCAGGCTGATGGAAAGTCAGGTGCGTGATATGGTGCAGGCGGCGCTCGCCGATCCGCGCCCGAGCCGGTAAGCCGGAAAAGCTCCAGCGCTTTGCGCGTCCAAAGGAGGCGCGGCGCTGTAAGGCAGAATCGTCTGTTTTTTGTCGGGGAAAGGCGTTAGAAGCCGCCAGATGGAATTGAACACGATCGAACGGGACGACATCGATACTGCGACCGAAACTGCGGTCGCGCCGCCTGCCGCGAGCCGGAAGGTCTTCGTCAAGACCTATGGCTGCCAGATGAACGTCTACGATTCGCAGCGCATGACCGACGCGCTGGCCGCCGACGGCTATACTGCGACGGATGCGATCGGCGAGGCCGATCTGGTGCTGCTCAACACCTGCCATATCCGCGAGAAAGCCGCCGAAAAGGTCTATTCCGAACTCGGCCGCATTCGTGAGATGAAGGCCGAACGGGCTCGGGCCGGCCGCGAGATGCTGGTCGGCGTCGCCGGCTGCGTGGCGCAGGCCGAGGGCTCCGAGATCATCCGCCGCTCGCCTTCTGTCGATCTGGTCATCGGCCCGCAGACCTATCATCGGCTGCCCGACGTGCTGGCACGGGTGCGCGGCGGCGAAAAGATCGTCGAGACGGACTACGCCATCGAAGACAAGTTCGAGCATCTGCCGCAGCCGAAGCGCGCCGAGATCATCAGGCGCGGCGTCACCGCGTTCCTGACGGTGCAGGAAGGCTGCGACAAGTTCTGCACCTTCTGCGTGGTGCCCTATACCAGAGGCTCGGAAGTGTCGCGGCCGGTGGCGCAGATCGTCGCCGAGGCCGAGCGGCTGGCGCAAGCCGGCGTGCGCGAGGTGACGCTGCTTGGACAGAACGTCAATGCCTGGCACGGCGAAGGCGAAGCCAAAGGGGGCAAGACCGTGGAATGGGGTCTTGGCCGCCTGCTGTTCCGGCTGGCCGAGATTCCCGGGCTGGCGCGGTTGCGCTACACCACCAGCCACCCGCGCGACATGGACGACGAATTGATCGCCGCTCACCGTGACTTGCCGGCGCTGATGCCCTATCTGCATTTGCCTGTGCAATCCGGCTCCGACCGCATCCTCAAGGCGATGAACCGCAGGCATACGGCAAAAGATTATTTGACGCTGCTCGACCGGATCCGCGCCGCACGGAGCGATATCGCTCTTTCGGGCGACTTCATTGTCGGCTTTCCCGGCGAGACGGATGCGGATTTCGAGGCGACGATGGACCTTGTCCACCAGGTGAACTATGCCTCGGCCTTCTCGTTCAAATATTCGCCGCGCCCCGGCACGCCGGGCGCGGAAATGGCCGATCATGTGCCGGAAGCTGTCAAGGACGAGCGCCTGCAGCGACTGCAGGCGCTGTTGCTGACCCAGCAGCAGGAGTTCGGCGCCAGCCTGGTCGGCAGCACCATCGACACGCTGATCGAGAAGCCGGGCCGCCAGGCTGGCCAGAAGGTCGGCCGCTCACCGTGGCTGCAGCCGGTTATTGTTGATGAAAAGTCCGGCGAAATCGGTGAGATTATCCAGGTACGAATCACGAAGACGGGTTACAACAGCCTGTTCGCCGAATTGGCCTGAAGGTCTCGGCAGATGAGGAGAGACGGTTGAGCGCTGCGGAAGTGAAGAACCTGCCCCAGAACCTACCATCGGGGGCTTCGGATATGGCGCACATCGTTCTGACTTTCGACAACAACAAGCTTGCCAGCGCCCTTTATGGCCAGTTCGACGAGAATCTGGCCAGGCTCGAGCAGAAGCTTGGCGTCGATATCCGCTCGCGCGGCAACCAGTTGGCCATCAAGGGCTCCGCCTCGGCCGCCGAGCAGGCGCGCCGCGCCCTGGATAATCTCTACGGCATTCTCCAGAAAGGCGCTGACATCGGCCAGTCGGACGTCGACGGCGCCGTGCGCATGGCGATCGCCGCCGACGACCAGCTGACGCTGCCGACGCTGGAGCGCAAGGGCAAGGTGTCAGCCGCCCAGATATCGACGCGCAAGAAGACGATCTATGCCCGCTCGCTCAACCAGGACGCCTATATGCGCGCGCTGGAGCGGTCCGAGCTCGTCTTCGGCATCGGCCCGGCTGGCACTGGAAAAACCTTCCTGGCGGTGGCGCATGCGGCGATGCTGCTCGAACGTGGCATGGTCGAGCGCATCGTGCTGTCGCGGCCTGCCGTCGAGGCCGGCGAGCGGCTCGGCTTCCTGCCCGGCGACATGAAGGAGAAGGTCGATCCCTATCTGCGGCCGCTCTATGACGCGCTTTACGAGATGATGCCGGCCGACAAGGTCGAGCGGGCGATTGCCGCCGAGGTGATCGAGATCGCGCCGCTGGCCTTCATGCGCGGCCGCACGCTGGCGCACTCCGCCGTCATCCTCGACGAGGCGCAGAACACCACGCCGATGCAGATGAAGATGTTCCTGACCCGTCTCGGCGAGAATTCGCGCATGATCGTCACCGGCGATCCGACCCAGATCGACCTGCCGCAAAACACCAAATCCGGTCTGGTCGAGGCGCTCAGGATCCTCGACGGCGTCACCGGCATGGTGACGGTGCGCTTCAACGAAGGCGACGTCGTCAGGCATCCGCTGGTCGCCGAGATCGTCAAGGCCTACGACCGCGACGGCAAGCTGGCCCGGGGCCTGGGCGCCGAAGGCTGAAGATGCAGCCTTATGGCTGAGGACAAAAAATCTGTAGGCGGGGATCTTCCGGTCCCCGTCGACATCGATATAGCAGTCGAAGCGGGCGACTGGCCCGATGAGGCCGCGCTGACGCGGCTGGTCGGTCGCGCCGTTGCCGCCGCGTTTGCCGAAACCGGCGCGGCCGGCCGTTCCGAGCTCAGCATCGTTTTTTCTGACGATGCCCACATCCGCAGTCTCAATGCGGGATGGCGCGGCAAGGACAAACCGACCAACGTCCTGTCTTTCCCGGCTTTTCCGCTCGCCAAGGGCCGTCCGCTGCCGCCCATGCTCGGCGACATTGTGCTGGCCGCCGAGACGGTCGCGCGGGAAGCCGCACTGGAAGACAAGCCTGTCGACAACCATATCACCCATCTCGTCATCCATGGCCTGCTGCATTTGCTGGGCTACGATCACGAGACCGACGCCGAGGCCGAAGAAATGGAAGCCATCGAACGCGCAGCACTTGCAAGGCTTGCCATTCCCGATCCCTACGCGTAACTAAAAAGATCAAATGACCGGACGACGATGAACGACAAACCAGAGACTGCCGCCCACCCAGACGCCGGCAGTGCGACCAAGCCATCCGAACAGACGGAAGAGGACTCTAGTCCGAGTACCACGACCGGCAGCTTCGCCAGCGAGCCATCGCCTGCCGGTCCTTCCCTGTTCGATCGCGTGCTCGGCCTGTTCAGGCAGCGCAACGGCACCAGCCTGCGCGAGGAGATCGCCGACGCGCTTGCCGAAACGGCGAGCGATGCCGGCGCCTTTTCGCCCGGCGAACGGGCCATGCTTAACAACATTCTGCGCCTGCGCGAGGTTCGCGTCGAGGATGTCATGGTGCCGCGCGCCGACATCGAGGCGGTCGAGATCACGACGAACCTGGGCGATCTTCTGGGACTGTTCGAGCAGTCCGGCCATTCCCGCATGCCGGTCTATTCGGAGACGCTCGACGACCCGCGTGGCATGGTCCACATCCGCGACGTGCTCGCTCACATCACCAAGCTGGCCCGCGTCAGAAAGAGCAGGACGACCAGGAAAGCCGCCCCTGCCACGCTTCTCGATCTCGCCAAGGTCGATCTCACGCGCACCATCGGCGATCTGACCCTGATCCGCCCGGTGCTTTTCGTGCCGCCGTCGATGCTCGCCTCCGACCTGATGGGGCGCATGCAGGCGATGCGCACCCAGATGGCGCTGGTCATCGACGAATATGGCGGCACCGATGGTCTGGTCTCGCTCGAGGATATCGTCGAGATGGTGGTCGGCGACATCGAGGACGAGCACGACGAGGACGAGCCGATGATCACCCAGACCGGCGAGGGCGTGTTCGTCGTCGACGGCAAGGCCGAGATCGACGATGTCGCCAAGATGATCGGCGAGGATTTTGCCGCCGGCGAGCATGGCGAATATGTCGACACGATCGGCGGCATGATCTTCAACACGCTTGGCCGGGTCCCTGCACGCGGCGAAGTGGTGCAGGCCATCCCCGGCTTCGAATTCCATGTGCTCGACGCCGATCCACGCCGCGTCAAGCGTGTGCGCATCGTGGAGACCCAGAAAAGCGAGCGCCGGCGGCGCGCCGTCCGCGCCGAGCAGGCTTGAAAGACGCCGCTCGCCCGATGATGGTCGACGATCCGTTCAAGCGCTCAACCTTGGGCTCCGGCATATTCTACAGGAATCCGCGCGCCGCCTTGATCTGGCTTGAAAAGGCTTTTGGCTTCGAGCCGAGCATGGTGGTCAGCGACGCTGATGACAGGCTCGTTCATTCCGAGATGCGGTTCGGTGACGGCTATATGATCGTCGATTCCGAATGGGCCGACCATGTAGCCAGTCCCGCGTCGGTCGCCGGCAAGAACACGCAGTCGGTCTATGTGCGCCTCAAGGACGGCCTACGGCGGGAGCCGAGATCGTCCAGGAGCCGGCTGACCAGTTTTACGGTGAACGGCAGTGCAGGGCGTGCGATCCTGAAGGTCACGTCTGGACATTTTCCCAGACCGTACGCGTTGTTCCATGCGAGGAGGCTGAACGGCTGGGCGATCTGCAGATTGAAGGCTGGCACCGACTAGAATCCTCGGGCTGAATTTCAGCAATGGGTGGGAAGCGGTCTCGAACTACATGGTTTGCGAACCAATTCGGACGCTGTCCTGAGTACTAGGAGAATGTCTGATGTCGTGGAAACTCGATGAGACCGTGGAAACATCCGCGGGCGCTGTGGCAGCGGGTCAATTTGGTAGTGGACCCGCGCTTGTGCTGGCTCACGGCTGGCCGTGGTCTTCGTTCTCATGGCATCGGATTATTCCAGATCTTGCAAGGCGGTATCGTGTCCACTGGTACGATATGCCCGGATATGGGCGATCCGACAAACGCGCGGAGCAGCGCACCTCACTCGATGTGCAAGGAGAAGTATTCGCCGAGATGCTCGCGCATTGGGACCTTGAGCAGCCCACCGTTGTTGCCCATGATTTCGGCGGAGCGACGACGCTACGGGCGCATTTGCTGCATGGCTGCGACTTCGAGCGGTATGTCCTGATGAATGTCGTCGCCATGCGCCCTTGGGGATCGGAGTTCTTCGATCATGTCGGTCGCCATGTGGATGCCTTTCTGGGCCTGCCGCCGCATATCCACAGAGCGCTCGTGGAAGCATATATCAAGGGGGCGATCGTAAATGACATCGCGCCCGGAGATTTCGAGAAACTTGTCGAGCCGTGGCTTGCCGAGGAGGGACGGGGAAGCTTCTATCGGCAATTCGCGCAAGCCGACGAAAAATATACCGCCGAAGTCGAGCCGGCGTTCGGTGATATCAGGTGTCCGGTAAAGATAATTTGGGGCAAGGACGATCCATGGATCCCGCTGGAGCGAGGCAAAGCGCTTCATACGCTGATCCCGCAGGCATCGTTCGAAACATTACCTGGCGTCGGTCACTTGCCTCAGCTCGAAGCCCCGGATCTCGTGCTGGAGCGGCTGAACGCATTTCTATCACGCGCATTATAGTGATACACCGGCACGTGCGGTCTGCGCGACAATTCACATGCGACACTTATCTTGCCGGCGTCAGTCGCCCCACCTATCCAGCAGACCTAATCCGGCAGTCTGGCTGAAGCATGGCCGTTTGGAGCGTGGACTGCGGCCTGATAAATCTTCTGCCGTGATTCGCACGACTCGGAAGCATCGATGAAGCGCCTGGCCGGCCGGATAATTCTGCTGTGGGGCTGGCGCCGCGCGCTTGTGGCGTTTCTTGCCGGTGCGCTGGCGGTTCTTGCCCAGGCGCCTTATGATTTCTTCGCCGTCTGTTTCGTTTCGTTTCCGCTGCTGGTCTGGCTCCTCGACGGCGCAACTGGCGAAGCCTCCGATGGCTGGTTCCGGCATTTGCGGCCGGCCTTCGCCGTCGGCTGGTGGTTCGGCTTCGGCTATTTTCTCGCCGGATTGTGGTGGATCGGCTCAGCACTCCTAGTCGAGGCCGACAGTTTCGCCTGGGCGCTTCCCTTCGCAGTGGTCGGAATTCCGCTGGCGCTCGCCTTTTTCTATGGCTTCGCGACAGCGGTTGCCCGGCTGCTGTGGAGCAACGACATCGGCCGCATCGCCGCCCTTGCCTTCGGCTTCGGCTTGGCGGAATGGCTGCGCGACTTTCTGTTCACCGGCTTTCCCTGGAATGCCGTCGGCTACGCGGCGATGCCGGTGCCCTTGCTTATGCAGAGCGTGTCGGTGACCGGCATGGTCGGCATCAACGCGCTGGCGGTCTTCGTCTTTGCCTTGCCGGCCCTGCTTGCGGCGCGCCGGCATATCCGCCTTGGGGGTGCACTGGCTGCCGTTCTCGTCGCGGCCCATGTCGGCTTCGGCTATGTCAGGCTTGCTGCCAAGGTCGAACCCGCAACCCGCGCAATCGACGTCCGCATCGTGCAGCCGGCCGTCGACCTCAGCGAAAAGTGGGACCCTTCAGTGCCCGACCGGATTTTCGCTACACTGATGGGGCTTTCGGCCAAGGCGCCAGAGACTGGTCATGCCAAGCCGCAATTGATCCTGTGGCCGGAAACTTCCGTGCCGTTTTTTTTCGCCGAACGTCCCGATGCGCTGACCGCGCTGGGAGAGATGCTTGGCGACGGCCAGACGCTGATCGCCGGCGTCGTCCGGGAGGAAGGCGGGTCGGCGGATGATGCCGACAGGCGGTACTACAATTCGGTGGTGGCGATCGACGACAACGGTCAAATCGCCGATGCAGTCGACAAGGTTCATCTGGTGCCCTTTGGCGAATATCTGCCTTTTGCCGACCTGCTTGGCCGCTTGGGGCTCAAACAACTCGTCGCCGGGCCGACAACCTACGCGGCGGGCAATGAGCGGCACCCGATCGCGTTGCCCGGCGGCATCCGCGTGCTTCCGTTCATTTGCTACGAAGTCATCTTTCCCGATCTGGTGGCGGTTGACGCAACGTCAGCTGAGCTTATTGTGAATGTCACGAACGACGCGTGGTTCGGTGACACGCCGGGTCCGTACCAGCATTTCAGGCAGGCGCAGATTCGTGCGGTGGAGAACGGGGTGCCATTGTTGCGTGCAGCCAATAACGGCATTTCCGCTGTCGTCGATCCGCGCGGACACATCCTCGACGCGCTGGCGATCGACGCCCGCGGAGCCATCGATGTCCACGTGCCGATTTCCAATCGAGCCATCGTTTCTTCCAGCCAAAGACGCATTAATGGACTGATGATCATGTTGCTGTTCGCTCTCGCCGCTTTCACAATGAATGTAAGGCAACGGCTACGGGCGAATTGACAGTCGACACATTAGAAACTCATACTGTAACCGCCTGAAATTTCTCGAAGTCAGCACGTCGGTTCTGTTGGGGCACTGGCCGCCGGCTTCGTTTTGGGCAGAAAAAACACAAAAGGCCGGAAAAATTCGGCGAGGAAAAAATGGCAGAAGAAAACAAGAAGAAGCCGAATCCTATCGACATCCATGTCGGAAGTCGCATCAGGCTTCGTCGCAATATGTTGGGAATGAGCCAGGAAAAGCTGGGCGAGAACCTCGGTATAACGTTTCAGCAGATACAGAAATACGAAAAGGGTACCAATCGCGTTGGCGCCAGCCGTTTGCAGGCAATCGCCTCGATACTGGGTGTGCCTGTCGCTTTCTTTTTCGAGGACGCGCCGGGCCAGGAGGCCGTGGGCAACCGCGGATTTGCCGAGGATGCATCAATGGCTTCTGCCGTCGAATTCTGCGGCAGTCCTGAAGGTCTTCAACTGAACCGGGCCTTCGTCAAGATCACCGACGTGAAGATACGCCGCAAGGTTATCGAGCTTGTGAAGGCCCTTTCCTCCGACGCAGTCGATTGATTACGCAGATTGGTCTGGGTCGATTGATTGGGTAGCCGTTGAAAAGTCGAAGATAGCGAAGCCGTCATTGCGGGCAGGCAATTTCTTGCGATTCTCGCGCATCGTGGAATTTACATCCCGCAGGCGTGCAGGAGGGCGGATCGATTTTGCTCGACAGCCATGCTCAAAGTCTTTCTCCATCAACGTGTTGAAGCTAAAGCACGTGCTGGAGCCAAGCAGGCTGGCGGCATCCTGCCGGCGGTCAAAGTGGTACAAGATAATGGTGCCCACCGCTTGACGAGCGCTGCCCGGCACAGCTAACACGTGGCGCGCCAATCGGCAGCGTGCCGATGATTTTTCAAGAGGGGACACCCGTGACGCGGCAAAACTATCTATTCACCTCGGAATCCGTTGCCGAGGGTCATCCCGACAAGGTCTGCGACCGTATCTCCGACGAGATCGTCGATCTGGTCTATCGCGAGGCCAGAAAGACCGGCATGGACCCCTGGAAGGTCCGCGTCGCCTGCGAAACGCTGGCGACCACGAATCGCGTCGTCATCGCCGGCGAGGTGCGCGTCCCCGAGACCCTGCTCAAGAAGGACAAGGCCGGCAACATCCTGATGGATGCCGCCGGTCATCCGCTCGTCAATCCGGCCAAGTTCAAGTCGGCCGCCCGCAAGGCGATCCGCGAAATCGGCTATGAACAGGCTGGTTTCCACTGGAAGACGGCAAAGATCGAGGTTCTGCTGCATGGCCAGTCGCCGGATATCGGCCAGGGCGTCGACAATGCCTCCGACCGGCAAGGCGAGGAAGGGGCCGGCGACCAGGGCATCATGTTCGGCTATGCCTGCCGCGAGACCCCGGATCTGATGCCGGCGCCGATCTACTACAGCCACAAGATCCTCGAACTGCTGGCCGCCGCGCGCCATGAAGGCAACGGCGATGCCGGCCGGCTCGGGCCGGACGCCAAGAGCCAGGTCACCGTCCGCTATATCGACGGCAAGGCGGCGGAAGTGACGCAAATCGTGTTGTCCACCCAGCACCTCGACGCCAGCTGGGATTCGAAGAAGGTTCGCAACGTCGTCGAACCCTATATTCGCGAGGCGCTGGGCGACCTGAAGATCGCCGACAGCTGCAACTGGTACATCAACCCGACAGGCAAGTTCGTCATCGGCGGGCCCGACGGCGACGCCGGCCTGACCGGGCGCAAGATCATCGTCGACACTTACGGCGGTGCTGCGCCTCATGGCGGCGGGGCTTTTTCCGGCAAGGACACCACCAAGGTCGACCGTTCCGCGGCCTATGCGGCCCGCTACCTCGCCAAGAACGTGGTGGCGGCGAAGCTCGCCGATCGCTGCACCATCCAGCTTTCCTACGCCATAGGCGTGGCCCAGCCGCTGTCGGTCTATGTCGACCTGCACGGCACCGGCAGGGTCGATGAGGCAAAGCTCGAGCAGGCGCTGCGCACCGTGATGGATCTGTCGCCGTCCGGCATCCGCCGCCATCTCGATCTCAACAAGCCGATTTATGCCAAGACGTCGTCTTATGGTCATTTCGGCCGCAAGGCCGGCCGCGACGGGTCCTTCTCCTGGGAAAAGACCGACCTCGCCAAGGCTCTCAAGGACGCACTCGCCGAAGCGCCTGCCGAAGCAGTCGCGGCCTAGCCGCGGCGTCCATAGATCCGGAAGACATGGATCCGAAAGACCGGCCAAGCCGTGCGACCGAAGCATTTTTCGGTCGCCGGCGCGGCAAGGCCATCCGTCCGCAGCAGGCAGCGGCACTGGAAAGCGGTTTCAGCACCTACCGGCTTGATCTGACGGCCGGACCGCCGGCCGACTTGCACAGCCTGTTCGAAGCCGATGTCCGCGCCATTCATCTCGAAATTGGTTTTGGTGGCGGCGAGCACCTGCTGCATCGGGCGACGGCGGCTCCTGAGACCGGTTTTGTCGGCGTCGAGCCTTTCGTCAACGGCATGGCCAAGATGATGATGGCGGTCAGGGAACGGCCGCTTGCCAATCTTCGGGTCTATGACGACGACGCCACGCGCCTGCTCGACTGGCTCCCGCAAGCCTCGCTCGGCGGCATCGACCTTCTCTATCCCGATCCCTGGCCGAAGAAGAAACACTGGAAGCGCCGCTTCGTCAGTCCGGTCAATCTCGACCGTTTCGCGCGCGTGCTGACGTCAGGCGGAACATTCCGCTTTGCGTCCGATATCGATAGCTATGTGAACTGGACGCTGCTGCACTGCCGGGCACATGAAGCGTTTGCGTGGCAGGCTGAAGAGGCAGCCGACTGGCAGCGGCCTTATAAGGGTTGGCCGGGTACACGCTACGAGGCGAAGGCCGTTCGCGAAGGCCGGCGGCCAGCCTACCTCACCTTCGTCCGAAGATAGTCCTGTTCAAAGCGCGCCTAGGTGCGCTTTGACGTCGATGAGGACCAGAGATGTCCTCGTCCATGCGTCGCCGGACTTAGACTTAGAAGCGGCCGATCTTGTTGAAGGCGGCCGGATCCATGCCGAGATTGCGCAGATCGCGTGCGCGCGGCTTGCGGCCGGCTTCGACGGCGTGCGAAGCGGCGACGGCGCTGCCGAAGACGGTGAAGAAATCGCCGATGGCCGAGAAAACCTTGTGGTTGGTCATGATTATGCCCTTTCGCCTGCTGCAATGCGTGATTGATTTTGTGCAACGCAGCATAGATAGGCGCGTACTGCCTGATATCACAGGGACGTTGGCGCATGGCCGCCATGCGCCCTGTGCAACGCTGCCGCCCCCAACAGTTTCGCCCACCCTGCATGCGGACAATTCATCTGCTTACCGACACGGACTGCATGCGGACTTGAAACGACGGCTGCGATCGTCTATATCAGGCTCAAATTCTTGGTCGGTATGGCGAAGAGTGGGTCCACCCGGTCCCGCTCTTTTTTGTTACCTTCCGGCCGCCGACGAAGCGACAGGAATAGAATGACGGCAACGGTACCCGACAGCGACGACCGCATCATCCGCGAAAGCGGCATCGATGCGCGCATCGCGCTGATCGTGCAGCCGGTTCTGCGTGCCATTGGCTTCCGCCTTGTCAGGGTGCATCTGACGGGCCAGAACGGGCTGACGCTGCAGATCATGGCCGAACGCGAGGACGGCACCATGACCGTCGAGGATTGCGAAGAGGTCAGCCGGGCAGTGTCGCCGGCGCTCGATGTCGATGATCCGATCGAAAAGGCGTATCATCTCGAAGTGTCGTCGCCGGGAATCGACCGGCCGCTGGTCCGCAAGTCGGATTTCGCGACCTGGACGGGCCATCTGGTGAAGATGGAAACCTCGGTCCTCGTCGCCGACCGCAAGCGCTTCAAGGGCAAGATCGCCGAGAGCGACGCGGACGGCGTGCTGATCGAGCGCGACAAGGCGGCCTATGGCGAACAGCCGACGGTGCGTGTGCCCTACGATTCGATTGCCGAAGCACGGCTGATCCTGACCGACGACCTTATCCGCGACGCACTGTCGAAGGACAACAGGGCGCGCAAGGAAGCCAAGAAGCGCCGCGGCGAGCCCGAAGACGCGCCAGAGGGCGTGGAAGCGGACGTAGAAGCGGGCGCGGAAGATGAAACCGAACAGGAAATGTGATTGGGCTGCCGGGCGCAAAGGCTCGGCAACAAGCTCGGGAGAAAAAAGATGGTTGTAAGCGCAAACAGGCTTGAACTGCTGCAGATCGCCGATGCGGTCGCGCGTGAGAAGTCGATCGACAAGTCGATCGTCATCGCCGCCATGGCCGATGCGATCCAGAAGGCGGCGCGCTCGCGCTATGGCCAGGAAACCAACATCCGTGCCGACATCAATCCGAATACCGGCGAGATGAAGCTGCAGCGGCTGATGGAAGTGGTGGAGAAGGTCGACGACTATGCGACGCAGATCGCCATATCCTCGGCGCGTGAGCGCAATCCCGACGCCCAGCTCGGCGACTTCATTGCCGAACAGCTGCCGCCGATGGATTTCGGCCGCATCGCCGCCCAGTCGGCCAAGCAGGTCATCGTGCAGAAGGTGCGCGAGGCCGAGCGTGACCGCCAGTACGACGAGTACAAGGACCGTATCGGCGAGATCGTCAACGGTACTGTCAAACGCGTCGAATACGGCAACGTCATCGTCGATCTCGGCCGCGGTGAGGCGATAATCCGTCGCGACGAGCTGATCCCGCGCGAAAATTACAAATATGGCGATCGCGTCCGCGCCTATGTCTATGACGTGCGCCGCGAGCAGCGCGGTCCGCAGATATTCCTGTCTCGCACCCATCCGCAGTTCATGGCGAAGCTGTTCACCATGGAAGTGCCGGAAATCTACGACGGCATTATCGAGATCAAGTCGGTCGCCCGCGATCCGGGTTCGCGCGCCAAGATCGCCGTCATCTCGCGTGACAGTTCCATCGATCCGGTCGGCGCCTGTGTCGGCATGCGCGGCAGCCGCGTTCAGGCGGTGGTCGGCGAATTACAGGGCGAAAAGATCGACATCATTCCGTGGTCGCCTTCGGCCGCTTCCTTCATCGTCAACGCGCTGCAGCCGGCGGAAGTCGCCAAGGTCGTGCTCGACGAGGATGCCGAACGCATCGAGGTCGTGGTGCCGGACGACCAGCTGTCGCTGGCCATCGGCCGCCGCGGCCAGAACGTCCGGCTCGCCTCGCAGCTCACCGGCTGGGATATCGACATCCTGACCGAGCAGGAAGAGAGCGAGCGACGCCAGAAGGAGTTCGTCGAACGCTCGGCTCTGTTCATGGATGCGCTCAACGTCGACGAGATGGTCGGCCAGGTGCTCGCCTCCGAAGGCTTCACCAGCGTCGAGGAAGTCGCCTATGTCGATGCCGACGAGATCGCGTCGATCGATGGCTTCGACGAGGACACCGCCTCGGAAATCCAGGCTCGCGCCCGCGAATATCTGGAGAAGATCGAAGCCGAGCATGACGAGAAGCGTAAGGCGCTCGGCGTCAAGGACGAATTGCGTGAGATTCCAGGCGTGACCACCGCCATGATGGTGACGCTCGGCGAGGATGGCGTGAAGACGATCGAGGATTTCGCCGGCTATGCAGCCGATGATCTGACCGGCTGGAAGGAACGCAAGGACGGCGAGACGAAGGTATTCCCGGGCGTGCTCGCCAATCACGGCGTGTCGCGGGCCGATGCTGAACAGATGGTTCTGGCTGCTCGCCTCAAGGCCGGCTGGATCACCGAAGACGAGCTTGCAGCCGAAGACGTGCCGGCTGACGAAGCCGTTGGTGCGTGAGGTGAAACCGCATCGCACACAAGCCGCCCTTGGACGAGATGAACGATCGCACTTGCATCGTCACGCGCAGACAGGCCGAACCGGATGAACTGATCCGTTTCGTCGTCGGCCCGGATTCGGCCGTCGTTCCGGATATCAAGAAAAACCTGCCCGGACGCGGTTGCTGGGTGACTGCCGACCGCCTACATATCGACAAGGCGGCAGCGAAAAACCTGTTCGCTCGCGCCTTCAAGGCGCAGGTGACCGTGCCGACCGATCTCGGCGGCATGGTCGACGGGCTGCTTTCCAGATACGCTCTGGGCATGCTCGGTCTTGCCCGCAAGGCAGGCGCGATCGCGCTCGGCGCCACCAAGGTTGAGAGCGCGGTGCGTGGTGGGCTGGCGCTTTTCGTGTTGCATGCGACCGAGGCGTCAGATGACGGCGTCCGCAAGATCAGCCAGGCGCGACGGGCAATCGTCCACCTCGGTGGCCCCGCCATCCTTGCCTACAAACTTTTCTCCGAGGCCGAGTTGAGCTTGGCATTGGGGGGTACAAATGTGATACATGCTGCCGTTCTCGCGGGAGACGCGGGCAGGGCGGTCCAGAAGCGCATGGTTGCGCTCGACCGGTATCGGGGCGGTTCCCCGGACGATCTGGCAATGCTTGCGGCCGTTGCTGACGAAGATGATGCCGCAGAGGATATGGAATGAGCGATACGAAATCGGGCGACGACAAGACGTTGAGTGTTACGCCGAAGAAGACTTTGACGCTGAAGCGCCCCGGTACGGAACAGGGCACCGTGCGCCAGAGCTTCTCGCATGGCCGCACCAAGGCGGTCGTGGTCGAGACCAAGAAGCGCAAGTTCTCGCTGCCCGGTGACAAGCCGGAGCCGGCTGCTGCCCCTGTGTCCGTCTTCACGCCGAAGCCACCGGTCGCGGCAGCGCCGGTTGTGCAGGAAGCGCCCAAGGCGCCGCCGCCTCCGCCGCCGGTCGAACGCGGCGGCATGGTGCTGAACCAATTGTCGCGCGATGAAATGGAGGCGCGCCGCCGGGCTCTTGAGGGTTCGAAGGTGCGCGACGTCGAGGATCGCCAGCGCGCCATCGACGAGGCCAAGCGCCGCGCCGAGGATGAAGAGCGCCGCCGTCGCGAGCGCGAGGAATCCGCGCGCCGCCAGGCCGAGGAAGAAGCCCGGCTGCAGGCCGAGGCCGAGTCCCGCCGGCGTGCCGAGGAAGAGGCGCGCCGCCGCGCGCCGCTGACCGCCGAACTGGCGACAGTCGACGACGAGGACATCAAGCCGAAGCGGACCGGCGCCGGTGCCCCGGTGCGCCGTCCGGTCACGCCCGAAGTGGCGCGTCCGGCCAAGCCGACTAAGGGCGAGGAAGATCGCCGCCGCGGCAAGCTGACGCTGAATGCCGCACTTTCCGATGAGGATGCGCGGGCGCGTTCGCTGTCGTCGATGCGTCGGCGCCAGGAGAAATTTAAGCGCGCGCTGCATAACGAACCGCGCGAGAAAGTCATGCGCGAAGTGATACTTCCCGAAACCATCACCATCCAGGAACTGGCGCAGCGCATGTCCGAGCGCGCCGTCGATGTGGTCAAGTTCTTCATGAAACAGGGCCAGATCCTGAAGCCGGGCGACGTCATCGACGCCGACACGGCCGAACTGGTCGCTACCGAATTCGGCCACACGGTTCGCCGCGTCGCCGAGTCCGACATCGAGGAAGGCCTCTTCAACATCGCCGATCGTCCCGAAGACCTCGAGCCGCGCCCGCCGGTGGTGACCATCATGGGCCATGTCGATCACGGCAAGACGTCGCTGCTCGATGCCATCCGCAATGCCAATGTCGTGTCCGGCGAGGCCGGCGGCATCACCCAGCATATCGGCGCCTATCAGGTCGAGAAGAACGGTAACAAGATCACCTTCATCGATACGCCCGGCCACGCCGCCTTCACGGCAATGCGCGCCCGTGGCGCTCAGGCGACCGACATCGCCATCCTGGTAGTGGCGGCCGACGACAGCGTGATGCCGCAGACGATCGAATCGATCAGCCATGCCAAGGCGGCCGGCGTTCCGATCATTGTGGCGATCAACAAGATCGACAAGCATGACGCCGACCCGCAGAAGGTGCGCTCGGAACTACTGCGCCACGAAGTCTTCGTCGAATCGATGGGCGGCGAGGTGCTGGACGTCGAAGTGTCGGCGACCAAGGGCACCAATCTCGACAAGCTGCTCGAAGCGATCCTGCTGCAGGCCGAAATCCTCGACCTGAAGGCCAATCCGGACCGCACCGCCGAGGGCGTCGTCATCGAAGCTCAGCTCGACAAGGGCCGCGGCCCCGTCGCCACGGTGCTGGTCCAGACCGGCACGCTGATGCCTGGCGACATCCTCGTTGCCGGTAACGAATGGGGCCGGGTGCGCGCGCTGGTCAACGACCGTGGCGGGCAGATCAAGGAAGCGCCGCCGGCGATGCCCGTGGAAGTGCTCGGTCTGCAGGGAACCCCGCAGGCCGGCGACCGCTTCGCCGTCGTCAACAACGAGGCCCGCGCCCGCGAGATCACCGAATATCGCCAGCGTCTGGCGCGTGAGAAGGCGGTGGCCAAGCATGCCGGCCAGCGTGGTTCGCTCGAACAGATGATGTCGCAACTGCAGACGAGCGGGCTAAAGGAATTCCCGCTGGTCATCAAGGGCGACGTGCAGGGCTCGATCGAGGCGATCAGCGCAGCGCTGGACAAGCTCGGCACCGACGAGGTGCGTGCGCGCATCGTTCATGCGGGCGCCGGCGGCATCACCGAAAGCGATGTCTCGCTGGCGGAAACCTCGGGCGCCGCAATCATCGGCTTCAACGTTCGCGCCAATGTGCAGGCGCGTGCGGCGGCTGCGGCCGCAGGCATCGAGATCCGCTATTACTCGATCATCTACAACCTCGTGGATGACGTGAAGGCGGCGCTGTCCGGCCTGCTGTCGCCGGAGCGTCGCGAGACCTTCATCGGCAATGCCGAGATCCTCGAGATCTTCGACATCACCAAGGTCGGCAAGATCGCCGGCTGCCGTGTCACCGAAGGCAAGGTCGAGCGCGGTGCGGGCGTTCGCCTGATCCGCGACAACGTCGTCATCCACGAAGGCACGCTGAAGACGCTGAAGCGCTTCAAGGACGAAGTTGCGGAGGTTCCGGGTGGCCAGGAATGCGGCATGGCCTTCCAGAACTACGAAGACATGCGCGTCGGCGACGTCATCGAGTGCTTCCGCGTCGAGATGGTGACCAGGACGCTCTGAGTTCGAGCAACTTGAGTTCGAGCATTTACAGACCGGGCGGTGGTCGAAAGGCTGCCGCCTAAACCATGATCCCGAAAAGTGGTATCCGGGTTCGGAGAGGATCATGGTCAACAAAAAATAGAGCCTGATCCATTCCGATTTCTATCGGGATGGATCAGGCTTTAAAGCATATGAGACATGCGGCGCGGTCCCATCCCGTGCCTCACGATTTCAGGATAGAGAAAAATGCCCCGTTCAACCACGTCAGGTCCATCCCAGCGCATGCTTCGCGTCGGCGAGCAGGTGCGGCATGCGCTGTCGGAAACCTTGCAACGTGGCGAGATCCTCGATCCGCTGATCGAGAATTCGGTGGTTTCGGTCTCGGAGGTGCGCATGTCGCCCGATCTGAAGATCGCCACCGCTTTCGTCTCGCCGCTTGGCGCCAGTGATGCCGATGCGGTGGTCGAGGCGCTCAACAAGCATGCGAAATTCGTGCGCGGCCGCGTTTCCGGCGCGCTCCGGCAGATGAAGTACATGCCGGAATTCCGCTTCCGGCTCGACACCAGCTACGACAATTTCCAGAAGATCAACGAATTGTTGCACTCGCCCGAAGTGGCGCGCGATCTCAGCCCAGACGCCCAGATCGGCGACCATAACAAAGACAACGACAAGGACGAAAAATAGTGGCGCGTCGCGGCAAGAAGAAGGGTCGGCCGATCTCCGGCTGGCTGGTGCTGGACAAACCCGTCGGCATGGGTTCGACCGAAGCCGTCTCCAAGATCAAATGGCTGTTCCAGGCGGAAAAGGCCGGCCATGCCGGCACGCTCGACCCGCTCGCTTCCGGCATGCTGCCGATCGCGCTCGGCGAAGCGACCAAGACCGTCCCCTATGTCCAGGATGGCGCCAAGGTCTACCGCTTCACGGTTGCCTGGGGTGAGGAGCGTTCGACCGATGACCTCGAAGGGCCGGTGACGAAAAGCTCCGACCAGCGTCCGGCTGAAGCCGATGTGCTTTTGCTGATGCCAAAATACACCGGCGTCATCATGCAGACGCCGCCGCAATTTTCGGCCATCAAGATCGCAGGCGAGCGCGCCTATGATCTTGCCCGCGACGGCGCGACGGTCGACATTCCGGCGCGGGAAGTCGAGATCGGCCGCCTCGACCTGATCGAGCACAGTGCTGACAGCACCATTTTCGAGGTCGAATGCGGCAAGGGCACCTATGTCCGCTCGCTGGCCCGCGACATGGGCCGCGATCTCGGCTGTTTCGGTCACATCGCCGAACTGCGCCGGATCGAGGTAGAGCCGTTCACGCAGGAAGACTTCGTCACCATCGCCGAGCTGGAAGCCGCCCGCTTCGGCGAACAGGGCGACGAGGGTTCGGATTCAGCGGACACGGTGCCGGTCGACTTCGACGCCATCGACGCGTTTCTGGTCGACACGTCAGCCGCGCTCGACTGCCTGCCGCAGATCGCGATCAGCGACGACGCGGCAACAAAAATCCGCCTCGGCAATCCGGTCATCATCCGTGGTCGCGACGCGCCGGTGGAAGCCGAGGAAGCCTGCGCCACGGCGCGCGGCAAGCTGGTCGCCATCGGCGCCATCGAGCAAGGCATGTTCAAGCCGAAGCGAGTCTTTGCCGGCTGAGCCCCCTCGTCTAATCTTGATCAGAGGTACATTCGAGGGGCACATGGCAAAGGCCGAGACGATCAGGAAGCGGGCGCCGGTGACAGCACGGCGGCCGCCGATCGGCGCATCACCGGGCACACTGATCGCCGACCCTACGGCGCGGCGCAGCGAACTGCGACTGACACTGATGTCGCCCGACAAATTCGAGACAATCGAAGATGCCAGCATCGACGACCTGAATGCTCATTGCAACGCATGGCCGGTCATCTGGCTCGACTGCACCGGCCTCGCCAACATCCCGCTGATCGAGGAGATCGGCCGGATTTTCAGCCTGCATCCGCTGGCGCTGGAAGACGTCGTCAACACCGGCCAGCGGCCGAAGGTGGATTTCTTCGAAGACCATGCCTTCGTCGTCGTCAGGATGATCGACGACGTCACCGCGCACCGCTACGAGCAGATCGCGGTCTTCTTCGGCAGGAACTTCGTCGTCACCTTCCAGGAGCGCGAAGGCGATCCGTTCGATCCCGTGCGCAAGCGCATCGAAAGCTCGATGCCCAACCGGCTGCGCTCACGCGGCGCCGACTATCTCGCCTATGCGCTGATCGACGCCATTGTCGACAGTTATTTCCCGCCGATCGAGACCGCCGGCGACTTGGTCGACAGCATCGAGGACCAGATGCTGCGCGCGGCGGACAAGCACCAGATGCGGCGGCTTTACGAGTTGCGGCGCGACGCCAACGTGCTGAAGGGGGTGCTTTGGCCGATGCGCGACGCGCTGGCGACGCTGATCCGCAACGACGTGCCCTATGTCAAGCCCGAGACCAAGATCTTCCTGAACGACACGCTCGATCACTCGCTTCGGCTCATCGAACTGGTCGAAACCCAGCGCGACATGCTGACCAGTCTGATCGAGATGCATCTGTCGTTGAGCCAGGCACGCACCAGCGACGTCATCAGCTATCTGACGATCGTCTCGGTGATCTTCATCCCGCTCACCTTTCTCGCTGGCGTGTGGGGCATGAACTTCGATCCCGAAGCCTCGCCATGGAACATGCCGGAGCTGAAGGCCCAATACGGCTATCCGGCAGCGCTGGTGTTCATGGCCGTTGTCGCGCTCGGGCTTGTCGCCTTCTTCAGATGGAAGAAGTGGCTTTAGCCGAGGCGAAATCTTCGTTTGTGCAGCAAAAAGCCGGCTTGTGAATTGGGCTGGTGTTTTTGCCTGAATTGCCCTATATGCGCCGCAGCATCGTGCAATGCCACGTTGCTTGTACCGGCCCCTGCTGGACGACATCCCGGCCGAGGGCGTCCCGTTTCCTCAAACAGATAAGGAAAAACACGATGTCGATTACTGCCGAGCGCAAGAAGGAATTGATGGGTGAATTCGCAACCGCTAAGGGCGATACCGGGTCTCCGGAAGTCCAGGTGGCCATCCTTTCCGAGCGCATCAAGAACCTGACCGACCATTTCAAGGACCACAAGAAGGATAACCATTCCCGCCGTGGTCTGCTCGCTCTCGTCTCCCAGCGCCGCAGCCTGCTTGATTATCTCAAGCGCAAGGACGACGCGCGCTATCAGACGCTGATCGAGAAGCTCGGTCTGCGCCGTTGACGAATTGACCGGCGGGTTCTTTCGAGAGCCCGCCGCTCGCGCATTGGAGCAGTCCGTTGCTCCAATGAAGGAAGTAGAGCGCCGCGCTTCGATTTGGACGCGCACATGGGACGCTCTGAACTTTGAATTTGCGCAAGGCATTTCCGAGAGCCGCGGTTTTCGGGTCATGCGCAAGGCCAGTCGGATCGATTGGCCAGACCCGGTTTCGATATAGCACAGGGCCATTCGAAACCGCCCATGGACGGTCATGGGGCAGGATTGCAGGACGCTCGCGCGGCACCCGCGCCGGATTTACCCGAGCTTCCCGTTGTCTTGCCCGTGGCTGCCCGAGAAACGAAGCCAAGGGAAAGGGGCACTCGCGCACGGTGAAATGGCGCGGCCCTTTCCGCATATGAAGGACAAGACATGTTCAATCACCACAAAGTGGAAATCGAATGGGGCGGCCGTCCGCTCATCCTCGAAACCGGCAAGATTGCGCGCCAGGCTGACGGCGCGGTGCTCGCCACCTACGGCGAAACCAAGGTTCTCGCCACCGTCGTTTCGATGAAGGAACCAAAACCGGGCCTCGATTTCTTCCCGCTGACCGTCAACTACCAGGAAAAGACCTATGCCGCCGGCAAGATCCCGGGCGGCTATTTCAAGCGCGAAGGCCGTCCGAGCGAAAAGGAAACGCTGGTTTCCCGTCTCATCGACCGTCCGATCCGCCCACTCTTCGCTGACGGTTACAAGAACGACACGCAGATCGTTGTCACCGTCGTCCAGCATGATCTCGAAAACGACCCGGACATCCTGTCGATCGTCGCCACCTCGGCGGCTTTGACGCTGTCCGGCGTCCCTTTCATGGGTCCGATCGGCGGCGCCCGCGTCGGCTACATCAACGGCGAATATGTGCTCAATCCGCATGTCGACGAGATGCAGGAATCCAAGCTTGACCTGATCGTCGCCGGCACCTCCGACGCCGTGCTGATGGTCGAGTCCGAAGCCAAGGAACTCGGCGAGGATCTGATGCTCGGCGCCGTCATGTTCGGCCATCGCGGCTTCCAGCCGGTGATCGACGCCATCATCAAGCTGGCAGAAGTCGCCGCCAAGGATCCGCGTGACTTCACCGCGCCGGATTATTCGGCGCTTGAAGCCGAGATGCTGAAGATCGTCGAAGGCGAGCTTCGCGATGCCTACAAGATCACCGACAAGCAGAAGCGCTATGCCGCCGTCGACGCCGTCAAGGCGAAGGTCAAGGCTGCGTTCGCACCCGCCGAAGGCGAAGAAGCCAAGTATACGTCCGAGCAGATCGGCACCGTGTTCAAGGAGCTCCAGGCCAAGGTCGTGCGCTGGAACATCCTCGACACCGGTTCGCGCATCGACGGCCGCGATCTGAAGACGGTTCGCAAGATCGTCTCCGAAGTCGGCGTCCTGCCGCGCACCCACGGCTCGGCGCTGTTCACCCGCGGCGAGACCCAGGCGCTGGTCGTCGCCACGCTCGGCACCGGCGAGGACGAGCAGTATGTCGATTCGCTGACCGGCATGTACAAGGAGAAGTTCCTCCTTCACTACAACTTCCCTCCCTATTCGGTCGGTGAAACCGGTCGCATGGGTTCGCCCGGCCGCCGCGAAATCGGCCACGGCAAGCTCGCCTGGCGCGCGATCCGCCCGATGCTGCCGACATCGGACCAGTTCCCCTACACGCTGCGCGTCGTCTCGGAGATCACCGAGTCCAACGGCTCGTCGTCGATGGCTACCGTCTGCGGCACCTCGCTGGCGCTGATGGATGCCGGTGTGCCGCTGGCCAAGCCGGTCGCCGGCATCGCCATGGGTCTGATCAAGGAAGGCGAGCGCTTCGCGGTGCTCTCCGACATCCTCGGCGACGAGGACCATCTCGGCGACATGGACTTCAAGGTTGCCGGCACCGCCAACGGCATCACCTCGCTGCAGATGGACATCAAGATCGAGGGCATCACCGAGGAGATCATGAAGATCGCACTGGATCAGGCCAAGGACGGCCGCCAGCATATCCTCGGCGAAATGGGCCATGCGCTGTCCGGCGCGCGCTCCGAACTCGGCGAATTCGCGCCGCGCATCGAGGTCATGCACATCCCGACCGACAAGATCCGCGACGTGATCGGCTCGGGCGGCAAGGTCATCCGCGAGATCGTCGAAAAGACCGGCGCCAAGATCAACATCGAGGACGACGGCACGGTCAAGATCGCTTCGTCCAACGCCAAGGAGATCGAGGCGGCGAAGAAGTGGATCCACACCATCGTCGCCGAGCCGGAAGTCGGCGAAATCTACGAGGGCACGGTCGTCAAGACCGCCGACTTCGGCGCTTTCGTCAACTTCTTCGGTCCGCGTGACGGCCTCGTCCACATCTCGCAGCTCGCCAATGATCGCGTCGCCAAGACTTCGGACGTCGTCAAGGAAGGCGACAAGGTCTGGGTCAAGCTGATGGGCTTCGACGAACGCGGCAAGGTACGCCTGTCGATGAAGGTCGTCGACCAGGCCACCGGCAAGGAAATCGCCCGCGACAAGAAGGCCGACGGCGAAGAAGACGCCGCCTGAGCGATCTGACCGAACAATCGAAACGGGCGCGCCGACAGGTCGCGCCCGCTTTCATTTTCTGGTCAAGCCAGCTGCACTTCGAGATCGAAAAATGTCCGCTGAGCCGCTGAAGACACTGTTCCATCCGTTCGAGGCGGAGGCTGTTTCCTTGCCGCGTAAGGGCGAGCGTGTCCTCTTTCTGGGCGCTGAGCCGGGCTTCCGCCTGCCCGAAGGTTTTGATGCAGCACTGCATCTGGTGCAAGGCTTCCGGCCGCACTATCGCGCGCTGCAGGCGGCCGGTTCCTCCGTCACGCCGCGCCTGGAGGGCGAAGGCTTCGATGCGGCATTGGTGCTTGCCGGCCGCCATCGCGGGCAGAACGAATTGCGCATCGCCGAGGCTATCGAGTGTGTGAGGCCGGGCGGATCGATTGTCGTTGCCGGCGCCAAGGACGATGGCATTGCCAGCCTGCGCAAGCGCATCGACGAGCTTGTGCCGCTCGACGGCCATTTGCCGAAACATCACGGCATCGCCTTCTGGTTTCATCAACCTGCCGATGCTGCGCTCGCAACGGCACTTCGCGCCGCCAATCCAGCCCTTCTGGTCGAGGATCGGTTCCGCACCGCGCCAGGCATGTTCTCTTTCGACAAGATCGATGCAGGTTCGAGATTGCTGGTCGACAATCTGCCCGGCGATCTGCGTGGCAGCGTTGCCGATTTCTGCGCCGGCTGGGGCTATGTGGCGGCCGAAATCGCCGCCCGCTCACCTGGCATATCGGCGCTCGATCTCTACGAGGCCGAGTTCGATGCGCTGGAGGCGGCGAAAGGCAATATCGGCAACACAGCGACGGAACCCAATTTCTTCTGGATCGATCTTTTGAGCGAGCCGGTCGAGCGGCGCTATGACGCCATCGCCATGAACCCGCCCTTCCATCGCAGCCGGGCGGCCGAGCCCGAGATCGGCGCCGGCATGATCCGCGCCGCGGCAAAGGCGCTGAAGCCGGGCGGGCGGCTGTTCATGGTGGCGAACCGCCAGCTTCCCTACGAGCCGGTGCTGGCGGCCGCCTTCTCCAGCCATGCCGAGATCGCCCGCGACGGCATGTTCAAGGTTTTCGCGGCGCGCCGCTGAAGGCTGGTTCACGGGACCAATGCATGTCGCGCAAAAGTGCGCAGCGGTTTTGCGATAACGACATGCATAAACAAGAACTTAAAGCGCGTCGCATGAATCCATTCAAACGCGACGCGCTTTAAGGCATCTTCTGCGGCCGAAATTACTCTCGTCCGCTGTCGGTCCGCTTCAGCTCGTCGAGCGCCGGCATCGACACGATGTGGTAGCCGGAATCGACATAGTGGATTTCGCCGGTGACGCCCGACGACAGGTCGGACAGCAGATAGAGCGCGGAACCACCGACTTCGTCGATGGTCACTGTGCGGCGCAGCGGCGAATTGCGCTGCTGGTAGGAAAACATGTGGCGTGCGTCGGAAATCCCGGCGCCGGCCAGTGTCCGCACCGGTCCGGCGGATATGCCGTTCACCCTGATGCCGCGCGGGCCGTAGTCGTTGGCGAGATAGCGGACGCTGGCTTCAAGCCCGGCCTTGGCGACGCCCATGACGTTGTAGTTCGGCATGACGCGGACCGAACCGGCATAGGTCAGTGTGATCATCGAGCCGCCGTCCTTCATCAGCGCGGCCGCATGACGGGCGACCTCGGTGAAGGAATAGCAGGAGATGACCATGGTGCGGACGAAATTGTCGCGGCTGGTGTCGGCGTAAAGGCCTTTCAGCTCGTTCTTGTCGGAAAAGCCGATGGCGTGGACGACGAAGTCCAGGCCGCCCCAGGCCTCGCCCAAGGTCTCGAAGGTAGCGGCAACCGATGCGCTGTCCTCGACGTCGCAAGGCACGACCAGCGAGGAGCCGAGCTTGTCGGCGAGCGGCTTGACCCGGCGCCCGAAGGCTTCGCCCTGATAGGTGAAGGCGAGTTCCGCCCCATGTTCGGACAGTTTCCGGGCGATGCCCCAGGCGATCGAATGGTCGTTGGCGACACCCATGACAAGCCCGCGCTTGCCCTTCATCAATCCGTCCATGGCGGCAGTCCTTATGCGGAATAGCGCTGGAAAATCAGCGTTGCGTTGGTGCCGCCGAAACCGAACGAGTTGGACAAGACGGTGTCGATCCTGGCATCGTCGATGCGCTCTCGCACGATCGGCATACCCTCGAATTCCGGATCGAGCTGCTCGATATGGGCGCTCTCGCCGATGAAGCCGCCTTGCATCATCAGGATCGAGTAGATCGATTCCTGCACGCCGGCCGCACCCAGCGAGTGGCCGGTCAGTGATTTCGTCGAGGTGATGAACGGCATGTTTTCGCCGAACACCTCGCGGATCGCGCCCATTTCCCTGGAATCGCCGACCGGCGTCGAGGTGCCGTGCGTGTTGATGTAGTCGACCGGCGAAGAGACGGTCGCCAGCGCCTGCCGCATGCAGCGCACCGCGCCTTCGCCCGAGGGCGCCACCATGTCGAAGCCGTCCGAGGTCGCGCCATAGCCGACGACCTCGGCGTAGATCTTGGCGCCGCGCGCCTTGGCGTGCTCGAGCTCTTCCAGGACCAGCACGCCGGCGCCGCCGGCAATGACGAAGCCGTCGCGATCGACGTCATAGGCGCGCGAGGCAGCCGATGCCCGGTCGTTGAACTTGGAGGACATGGCGCCCATCGCGTCGAACAGGTCCGACATCGTCCAGTCGAGATCCTCATGGCCGCCGGCGAAGATCATGTCCTGCTTGCCCCACTGGATCAGTTCGTAGCCATTGCCGATGCAATGCGCCGAGGTCGAGCAGGCCGAAGAGATCGAATAATTGACGCCGTGGATCTTGAACCAGGTGGCGAGCGTCGCCGAAGCGGTCGACGACATCGCCTTCGGCACCGCGAACGGGCCGATTCGCTTGGGGCTGCCGTTCTTGAGCGTGGTTTCAGCGGCTTCGACGATGGTTCTGGTCGATGGTCCGCCCGATCCCATGACGATACCTGTGCGCTCATTGGTGATGTCGCTCTCGCCAAGTCCAGCGTCCACGATAGCCTGGTCCATGGCGACATGGTTCCAGGCCGCACCTTGCGACAGGAAGCGCATGGCGCGGCGATCGATCAGCGCCGAGGGGTCGAGCGTCGGCGCTCCCCAGACCTGGCAGCGGAAGCCGTGTTCGGCGAAGGAATCGGAGAAGCTGATGCCGGATCTGGCATCATGCAGCGAGGCCTGCACCTCGTTGGCATTGTTGCCGATCGACGACACGATGCCGAGGCCTGTCACTACGACCCGTCTCATTCGCAACTCCTTCCAGCGCATGAACCCGAAACCTGCCGGACAAGGATGCGCAAATTAAGTTCTACAGCTTCCTTTGCGCCTCCCGCGGGCTCGCCGCGCTGCGCAGGCGCCGGTCAGGCGGCGGCCGATTGCTTGGACAGACCCACCTTGAGATCCGTTGCTGCGTATATGGGTTCGCCATCCGCCTTCAGCCAGCCGTCAGCGATACCCAGCACCAGCCGGCCGCGCATCACGCGCTTGAAATCCACGCCATATTCTACCTTCTTGACCGACGGCGTCACCATGCCTTTGAATTTCACTTCGCCGGTCGACAGCGCCATGCCCTTGCCCGGCTCGCCGAGCCAGCCGAGGTAGAATCCCGTCAATTGCCACATGGCGTCGAGGCCCAGGCATCCCGGCATGATCGGGTTGCCGATGAAGTGGCAGGCGAAAAACCACAGGTCCGGCTTGATGTCGAACTCGGCGCGGATGAAGCCCTTGTCGAAGGCGCCGCCAGTCTCGCTGATTTCGGTGATGCGGTCGAACATCAGCATCGGCGGATAGGGGAGCTGGGCGTTTCCAGGTCCAAACAGCTCGCCGCGGGCGCAGGCAAGCAGTTCCTCGTAATCGTAGCTGGATTTCGAAACCGCCATCAGTCTCCGTCCCCAATAATCGTCCAGGCGGTAGCGCGCCCTTGTCGTTGGTTCCTAACACAATCTATTTCCGGCCGGAAACCGGCGTTTGCGCTTAACCTGCCCGCCTGCCGGGGTCAATGCGCGCTATTGATCGTATTCGGCCGACAGAATATATGTCGGGGGATGTCCAGGTTCGGTCAATGTTCGTTTTTTGCCGTTCTGGGCAGGTCTTGAGGCGAAACTTGAGCTTGGACGGATAGATGGATCTGGGCTGCCGGAAGGAAAATGTCGCTGTGGACAAGCGGGTTCGCGAAGCTGGCCTGAGGCCGACGCGTCAGCGCATTGCGCTGGCCGATCTGCTTTTTGCCAAAGGCGACCGCCATCTGTCGGCCGAGGAACTGCACGAGGAGGCGATCGCCGCTGGCGTGCCGGTATCGCTCGCCACCGTCTACAACGCCCTTCATCAATTCACCCAGGCGGGCCTTCTGCGCATCCTGGCCGTCGAGGGGTCGAAGACCTACTTCGACACCAACACCTCCGATCACCATCATTTCTACATTGAGGGCGAAAACAGGATTTTCGACATCGCCAGCGGTCCTGTCACGGTTTCCAACCTGCCGGAGCCACCGGAGGGGATGGAGATCGCCAATGTCGATATCGTCGTGAGGCTGCGCCCGAAACGCTGCGAGTGATCGGCGCTTTTACGCATGTCGTTATCGCAAAACCGCTGCGCACTTTTGCGCGACATGCCCATCATCCCGAACCGACAGGAAGAGGTCAGTCCTTGACCCGTTCGCCCGGATAGGCGCCCCAGACCAGCGACTGGGCGAGCCAGCCGGTGTGGCCATTGAAGGTCATTTCGCACCATTCGCCGTCACAGGACTTGATCGTGCCCATGGCGCCCGGCTCGACGATTGCGACGATGCCGGCGTCCTTTTGCGGGTCGTCGAGCAGGTTGATTCGGGCATCCTTGCCGCGCTGCCAGGGTGCCACGATCGCCGTGCGGCGACCGGAAAGCAGCGACTGGTTGATCCAGCCTTCCGAGCCATCGGCATCGCGCACACGACGCCAGGTGTCGAATTCCTGGATGATCTCCATCGGCAGGCCGGGCTTCATATACATCCAGTCGACGGAATAGTTGACGCCTGGCCCGACGCGGGAGTTGACGCGGCCGGCTTTCAGGCTGACGAAGCGTGGCAGCGGCAGGCCGCTCGGCCCGAGCGTGACGCTCTGGGTCGGTGCTGCCGCATTCTGTGCCGCCACATCCGGGGAATAAAGCAGAGCGCCGAGAAATGCTGCGCTGAGGGCCAGGCGGAGCGACGCGAAACCAGACACTTTCGTTCCCTTTCGGCGCCGGCTCATCGGCCTTGGCGCCCCTTTTTCTTTGTCTTCGGCGGAACCTCTTGTTACATGGAGAACTGGCACCGCGACCGGCCTGCAGTTTCGCCTGTCTTGGTTAAAGAGGTCTCAACGAGGTCGGGTTCGAGGAAACAATGGTAGGCAGAAAAAGGCCCCTCGTCGTCATCACGCGCAAGCTGCCCGACCCGGTCGAGACCCGCATGCGTGAGTTGTTCGACGCCCGGCTGAATGTCGAAGACCGGCCGATGACGCAGCCGGAACTGGTCGCGGCGGTCAAGGAAGCCGACGTGCTGGTGCCGACCATAACCGATCAAATCGACGCGGCGCTGATCGCCCAGGCCGGCGACAACCTCAAGCTGATCGCCAATTTCGGCAACGGCGTCGACAAGATCGACGTGTCAGCAGCTGCGAAGAAGGGCATTACCGTCACCAACACGCCGAACGTGCTGACCGAAGATACCGCCGACATGACCATGGCGCTGATGCTGGCGGTGCCGCGGCGGCTTGCGGAAGGCGCCAATGTGCTGACCGGCGACAAGAAATGGGCCGGCTGGTCGCCGACCTGGATGCTCGGCCGGCGTATCTGGGGCAAACGCCTCGGCATTGTCGGCATGGGCCGCATCGGCACCGCCGTCGCCCGGCGGGCCAAGGCCTTTGGCCTGTCGATCCACTATCACAACCGCCATCGCGTCCTTGCCGCGGTCGAGGATGAGCTGGAGGCGACCTATTGGGAAAGCCTCGACCAGATGCTTGCCCGCATGGACATCATTTCGGTCAATTGTCCGTCGACGCCGGCGACCTTCCATCTGCTTTCTGCGCGGCGGCTGGCGCTTCTGCAACCGTCCGCTTACATCGTCAACACGGCGCGCGGCGACATCATCGACGAGGACTCCCTGGTCAAGCTGATCCAGGACGGCAAGATCGCCGGCGCCGGGCTCGACGTCTACGAGCATGAGCCGGCGCTGAACAGCAAATTGCTGAAGCTCGCCGCCAAGGGCAAGGTCGTGCTGTTGCCGCATATGGGGTCGGCGACGCTCGAAGGCCGGATCGACATGGGCGAGAAGGTAATCATCAACATCCGCGCCTTCTTCGATGGCCATCGGCCGCCGGATCGCGTGCTGCCGCTACGGACGTGACCGGCTGCCATATTAAGTTAGTGCAGGCTTACGAAATAACCTTGCGCATGGTGATCGAGGTCGGACGGTCATAGCCACTGTGCGCTGTCCGTGCCGTTTCGTGAAAGCCGAGGCGGGCAAAGGCCGCGTGGTTCCCGGTCAGTTCGATCCGCGTCTGAAGCTCGATCGCAGGCTTGCCGCGGTTGCGGGCAAGATCCTCGACAGCTTGCATCAGCCGCCTGGCGATGCCTTGTCCCCGAAAATCCGGTTCGACCGCGAGCTTTCCGACATAGAAATCTCTGGCCCGCTCAAGGACAAAAACGCAGCCGACAATCCTGCCGTCGTTCAGCGCCGCAAAGCCCGTCTCCTGCCGGGCCTTGTCGCGGAGATTTTCGACCGTGAGCCGATGCGCCGAGGATGGCGGATCGATGACGCCGTCCATGGCAGCGAAGGCGCGCATGATCAGCGCCAGCACCTCGTCCCAACGGTCGAAATCGGCCGGAAGCTGCGCGACGGAAACCAGGCTGTCCAAAATCTAGCTACTCTTGTTCTAGCTGCTCTTGTAACGGATCGTGTCGAAGCGGGCTGCCAATGCATCGTAAAGCAGCAGCCGGCCGACCAGCGGTTCGCCGATCCCGGCGATCAGCTTGATCGCCTCCATGGCCTGCAGCGTGCCGACGACGCCGGTCAGCACCCCAAGCACGCCGGCCACGGCACAGGATGGCACCAGGCCGGCCGGCGGTGGTTCCGGAAACAGATCGCGATAGCTCGGATTCGGCCTGCCGTCCGTTCCCGTCTCGAACGGTTTCAGCACGGTCACCGAGCCGTCGAAGCGGCCGACGGCGGCATGGACCAGCGGCCGCTTTTCCACGGCGCAGGCGTCGGCCACCGCATAGCGGGTTTCGAAATTGTCGGAGCCGTCGACAACGATGTCATAACCGGCGACAAGGGCAGGGGCGTTGTCCGCCGTCAGCCTGAGATTGTGCAGTTCCACGGCGACGTTGGGGTTGATGCGGGCGATCGCCGCCTTGGCGCTGTCGGTCTTCGCCATGCCGACAGCGCCGGTGCCGTGGATCACCTGCCGTTGCAGGTTCGACAGCGAGACGCTGTCGTCGTCGACGATGCCGAGTGTGCCAACGCCGGCTGCGGCAAGATATTCAAGCACCGGCGCTCCCAGCCCGCCGGCGCCGATGACCAGGACCCGAGCCCGCTTCAGTCGCTGCTGGCCGGCGCCGCCAATCTCGGGCAGCACGATGTGGCGGGCGTAGCGTTCGAGTTCTTCGTTGGTGAGCGCGGTGGTGATCATCGCCGGACCATATAGCGGGAGAAAAATCTTGTCAGGCGGTAATGCACGTTGCCAAAGCCTGCCATCGGCTTGCCCATCGGGGTGCGCAGCAGTTGAATAGTGTGAATGGTGAATGGTGAATAGTGAATAGTGAACCCTGATGGTTTAGTGATTAGTGATTAGTGATTAGTGATTAGTGATTAGTGATTAGTGATTAGTGAATAATGAATAATGGTGCTCTCACTACCATTCACCATTCACCATTCACCATTCACCATTCACCATTCACCATTCACCATTCACCATTCACCATTCACTACTACTTTTGGCACAATATCCAGAACTCAAACGGTTGGCCCGACCGTGCCATGATCGACGGTCAGGAACTGCGCGCGTCCGTTGAGGCTGGAAAACAGCGCCGCATCGGTTCCGGTCATGAAGGCCTGGCAGTTCAGCTCTTCGAGGATCGAGAACAGCGCGGCGCGTCGGCCCGCGTCGAGATGGGCGGCGATTTCGTCGAGCAGCAGGATCGGCGTCATGCCAGACATCTCGCCGGTCAGCCGGGCGTGCGACAGGACCATGCCGACCAGCAGCGCCTTCTGCTCGCCAGTCGAACAGAGTTCGGCCGGCATCGCCTTTGGCCGGTGCCGCACCACGAGATCCGACCGGTGCGGCCCGTCGAGCGTGCGCCCGGCGGCGCGGTCGCGATCGCGCGCTTCGGCAAGAGTGCGGCGGAACCGCTCCTCGACATCGACAGCCGCGCTGGTTGCGACCTCGCTTTCCAGCGCGCCGGACAGGCCGATGTCGGCTTGCGGAAACGGACCGGAGCTTGGCAGCCTGTCGATCATGGCGGTGAGCAGGCGCACCAGTTCGGCACGCGCCGCGGCAATCGCCACACCGGTTTCGGCCATTTGCGTCTCGATCGCATCGAACCAGGCGCCATCGCGCGAGCCTTCGGCGAGCAGTCGATTGCGGCCGCGCATCGCTTTTTCGTAGTCGAGCGCGCGCTGGCCGTGGCCCGGATCGATCGCCAGCACCTGCCGGTCGAGAAAGCGCCGCCGATCTGCGGCCGGCCCGGTGAACAATGCATCCATCGCCGGTGTCAGCCAGACGACGCGCAACCATTCCAGCATGTCCTCCGCCGAGCGCGCCGCCGCGCCGTTGATCCGCACCCGCCGGCCGCCTTCGGCGGCGTCGCCGCCCGCGATGCCGGTGCCGATCTCGACCGGGCCGACCGGCCCATCGAGCCGGGCATGAATGGCAAAGCCGCCGTCGCCGCCTTCGCGCGCCACGTCGGCATAAGGCGCACGGCGCAGGCCGCGCCCCGGCGTCAACAGGGAGATCGCCTCCAGCAGATTGGTTTTGCCGGCACCATTGTCACCGGAAAAAACCACCGGGCCGGGATCGAGATCGATCGAAAGTGTTGTGTAATTGCGGAAATTGGTAAGCGAAAGCTTACTTATATGAGTCTGCTGATCGCGCTCAGGCTGCTTCGCAACTCCGGTCATGACAGCAAGATGGCCTCGTTCCGGCCTAAAGCGCGCCGCGTTTGACCGGCCTCATGCGACGCGCTTTAGGTTTGTTGTTTTTATCCATGTCGTTATCGCAAAACCGCGGCACACTTTTGCGCGACATGCATCAGACCCGCATCGGCATCAGCACGTAGAGGGTGGTTTCGTCGGCCATGTCGTGGATCAGCGTTGGCGAGCCGGCATCCGCCAGCATGAATTTTGCCTCGGTGCCGGTCAACTGGGCGGCGACGTCGAGCAGATATTTGGCGTTGAAGCCGATTTCGATCGCGTCGGACGAATAATCCGCGGCCAGTTCTTCGGTGGCGCTGCCCGAATCCGGATTATTGACTGCAAGCGTGACCTGGCCTTCTCCAATCGAAAGCTTCACCGCCCGGCCCCGTTCGGACGAAATGGTCGAGACGCGGTCGACGGCGGCGGCGAAACTCTGGCGGTCGATGATCAGCTTCTTGTCGTTGCCGGTCGGGATCACCCGCTGATAGTCCGGGAAGGTGCCGTCGATCAGCTTCGAGGTCAAAACGACGCTGCCGATGGTGAAACGGATCTTGGTGTCGGACAATTCGGTGGTCACCGCGATATCAGGGTCGTCGACGAGCTTTTGCAATTCGCTCACCGTCTTGCGCGGAATGATGATGCCCGGCATGCCTTCCGATCCTGCCGGCGCGTCGATCTCGGCGCGCGCCAGCCGATGGCCGTCGGTCGCTACCGAGCGCAGCTTCAGCTTGCCGTCGGCGTCATGCGTGTGCAGGTAGATGCCGTTCAGGTAGTAGCGCGTCTCTTCGGTGGAGATGGCGAATTGGGTCTTCTCGATCAGGCCCTTGAGCGCGACCGAATCAAGCCGGAAGATATGCGAGAACGATCCGGCCGAAAGCTCCGGGAAATCGGATTGCGGCAGGCACTGCAGGCGGAAGCTCGAGCGGCCCGAGGTCACCGTCATGGCGTTGCCGTCCTCGTCGGTCTTCAGCATGACCTCCGCGCCGTCGGCGAGCTTGCGCACGATGTCGTAGAGCAGGTGCGCCGGGACCGTCGTCGCGCCGCCGCGCTCGACCTTGGCGGGCGTGGCTTCGGTCACCTCCAGGTCGAGGTCGGTCGCCTTCATTTCAAGGGTGGCGCCTTCGGCGCTCAGCAGCACGTTCGACAGGATCGGTATAGTGTTGCGCCGTTCGACCACGCGATGAACGTGGTTGAGCGACTTCAGGAGATTTGACCGTTCCAGGATAACACGCATGACGAAACAGGCTCGCTTGAATGAATGAGCGGGTCTCCGGCAAGCGGCAACCCGCGAAAGGTCTGAACAGGCTCAGAATCTGCACAAACTGACAGGAAAAAACCCGTGAACGCAAGCCCGTGCTGACGGTTCGGGCCGGTTACGCGGGCTTTCTTGGGATAAAACCGGCGAAGCCCGCAAGCCATGCCTGTCGCCCAAAAGCATGCCCTCGGGTCAGGCCCGAGAGTGTGCATGGGCTTTGCGGCAACGACGTGCATAAAGACAGAGATTTCAAGCGCGTTGCAGCCATCCAGACGCGACACGCTTTTGTTTTTTCGGGCCGGTCAGGCCTGGTCGTTGATCAGTCTTCTCAGCAATTCGAGCTCCTGCGCCAGCGTGTTGTCGACGCCTGAAAGATCCTCGATCTTGCGCACGGCGTGCAGCACCGTCGTATGGTCGCGGCCACCGAAACGCCGCCCGATCTCCGGCAAGGAGCGCGGTGTCATCACCTTCGACAGGTACATCGCGACTTGCCGCGGCTTGACGATGGTGCGGGTGCGCCGGTTGGACAGAAGTTCCGTCTTCGACACATTGTAGTGGCGCGCGACGATGCGCTGGATGTCCTCGATGCGCACCCGCTTCGGCTCGCCCGAACGATAGATGTGGCCGAGGATCTCATCGATGCGGTCGATGGTGATCTGCGGTTCGAACGACTGGCGGAACAGAAGCTGGTTGAACGCACCTTCGAGTTCACGCCCGCTGCCGGTCACCGTGCGGGCGACATGGTTGAGGATCTCCTCCGAGATGTCGAGCGATTGATCGTCGGCCTTGGCGGTGGCAAGGCGCAGCTTGAGCATGCCGATCCGCATGGCGAAATCCGGCGCCGACATTTCGAGCGCGACGCCGCCGTTGAGGCGCGAGCGGACGCGGGGCTCCAGTGATTCCAGTTCCGACGGCGGCCGGTCGGCGGCGACCACCACCTGCTTGGCGCTGTCGAGCAGCATGTTGATCAGATGGCAGAATTCATGCTGGATCGACTTGCCCTGCAGGAACTGCATGTCGTCGATGATGAGGAGGTCGATGTCGCGCAACTGTTCCTTCAGCGTCAGCGCGTTGTTGTCGCGGATCGCGGTGGCAAACCGCCACATGAAATATTCGGCCGTGAGATAGACGACGCGCGACTTCGGATTCTGCTTCAGCGATTCCGCCGCGATCGCCTGCAGCAGGTGCGTCTTGCCCAGCCCCACCGTCGCGTGCAGAAACAGCGGATTGAAGCGCACCGCGCTCGACTGCGATTCCGCCACCGCCTTGGCGGCGGCGAAGGCCACCCGGTTTGACGGTCCTTCGATGAAGGAGCCGAACGTGTAGCGCGGGTCAAGCGGCGAACCGAGCACATTGTGCCTGAACTCGGTCTCGGCAGGCATTCCCGGGCGAGGTGCCGGTACCCGCTCCACCCTGCCGGGGGCTGCCGTTCCCGCGGCCAGCGCCGTTTGCGCTTGCCTGGTCATCTTGCGCGCCGGGGCCACTTCGGGCTCGACGCCGTTGCGCCCCGGGCGGGTAGCGGTGCGCACGACGATCTCGATCTTGAGGATTTCAGGGTCCTCGTGTTTCCACAGCTCGGCGATGAGGTCGAGGTAGTGGCCGTTGATCCACGAGCGCAGGAAGGCGGTGGGCACCGAGATGCGGACAATGCCCCGGGACGCCTCGGCGACCTTCATGCGCCCGAACCAGCTCGAATAGACTTCAGTTCCCAGACGCGCCTTCAACTGGGCCTTGACCCGGTCGAACTTTTGTTCCGCGTCGATGGAAGCCGACATAGCGTCCCCTCCGGTTAAGGTCCCAGGGAATGGGAGGTCGCCCGTAAGCTCCCTTTCGATGCCGCTCTGCATGATCGAGTTCCTTGTCCTTTTGTACCTTTTTCCGCCGGGAATGCGCCTCCTGCATCCATGTTTCCGGCGACCGTGTCCTCACAGCGACACCATCGCCGCCGCCGGCAGCTGATGTCGCCTCATTGTCGGGGAACCGGCGCCGGCTCCTCGGAGCCAGCCCGCTTTGGTCATGTCAGGGCAATACAATTCCGCCCGGCGAAACGCCGGCGCGTCATTGATCTGCCATGTACAATTACGCCATTCCCCTACCGTATCGAAAAGGCAAACCAAACCCGTACGCGGAGATGATCCGCGTCATGAATTCTGCCACTTTTTTGCTGGCCGATTCAGGCTGGGTTAAGGGCCAACGGCCCGTCCCTCTCGATAGACAGACCTTAGCGAAATCGCTGTGGATAGGGCAAGGCCACGACTAACGGATTTTTAAGGAATGTGGTTAGCGCAAACGGGTTCGGAGCCTGCGTTGCACTGGCTTGTTTTGACAAACCCATTGTGATTCAAACCCTTTTCCGGCGAATGTGAAAAAGGCCGCGTCGCGCGAAATTTTATCAAATAATTTTCTTGACAGGCAATTGTCCCCCATCCCTCGCACCCGATGTGAACAAGCTGTGGATGACCGTCCGCAACCGTTTGAAAAATAAAGGTGATTTTCGACAGTTGATATTTTCGCCGTGAACGCTTTCAGCGGCTGCGCCTGTCAGCCGGCATGTATATGCCGGCAAAGCAATTCGAACTTCGAAATCGTGCGGGGTGTTGCTTGCGGGCTTTCTTTTTAAGTACTTGCCGGCAAACGAAAAAACCCGGCACGAGCGGCCGGGTCTGAAAAGGACAAGTTTAGTAAAGGTATATCAGCCCGGATATCCGGGTTAGGCCGACAACACCTTGAGGCGCTGGGCCAGGCGCGACACCTTGCGGGATGCCGTATTCTTGTGCACCACGCCCTTGCTCGCGGCGCGCATCAATTCCGGCTCAGCCACCTTGAAAGCAGCCTGCGCGGCCGCCTTGTCGCCCGAGGCGAGCGCCTCTTCGACCTGGCGGATGTAGGTCCGCACGCGCGAGCGGCGGTTCTTGTTGATCGCCGTGCGGCGGGCGATCTTGCGCGTTGCCTTTTTGGCCGAGGAGGTATTGGCCATGATGCCTCTCTTCTGATCTGGTGGGCGCATGCGGGATGCCGCAAGGCGCAAAAAACAAACGGGCAGCCACAGGGCCGCCTCGGTTGGTGCGGCTTATAGTTCAGCTTTTCCGGCGCGTCAACGCTGCTTCGCCTTCTTTTTGGGCCGCTGCTGTCGCTCGCTCCCGGCTGATGTCGTCGCCATCTACCAGTTCGAGAAATTTGGCTACCGGTTCGAGAAATTTGGCTTCCGCTTCTCGACAAAGGCCGCCATGCCTTCCTTCTGGTCATCGAGCGCAAACAGTGAGTGAAACAGCCGGCGCTCGAACCGCAGCCCCTCGGTCAGTGTCGTTTCATAGGCGCGGTTGACGGCCTCTTTCGCCATCATCACCGACGGCAGCGAAAAATCGGCTATCTTGGCCGCCGCCTTCAACGCCTCCTCGAGCAATTCGCCGGCGGGCACGACACGCGACACCAGGCCGCAACGCTCGGCTTCCGCCGCATCCATCATCCGTCCGGTCAGGCACATGTCCATCGCCTTCGACTTGCCGACGAAACGGGTCAGGCGCTGCGATCCGCCCATGCCCGGCATCACGCCGAGCGTGATCTCGGGCTGGCCGAACTTGGCGTTGTCGGCGGCGATGATGAAATCGCACATCATCGCCAGTTCGCAGCCGCCGCCGAGCGCATAGCCGGCCACCGCCGCGATGACAGGCTTGCGCACCCGGGTGAGCTCTTCCCAGCCGATAAAGAAATCCTGCACATAGGCGTCGACAAAGGAGATCGCCTGCATTTCCTTGATGTCGGCACCTGCCGCGAAGGCTTTTTCGGAGCCGGTGATGACCATCGCGCCGATGTCGGCATTCGCGCAGAAGCCGTTCACGGCCACGACCACGTCCGCCAGGACCTGCGAGTTCAGCGCATTGAGCGCCTTCGGCCGGTTCAGCGTGATCAGCCCGACCTTGCCGCGGGTTTCGACGATAATCGTTTCATAGGCCATGACTGTATCTCCTCACTCGGTCATCTCCTTGCATCAGGCGTCCAACTCACACCCGGCACCTGGCTTACACCCCCCACCTAAGTCACAACTGACAGCTCCGGCAATAGAAGGTGGAACGCCCGCTTTGCACGATGCGCTCTATATGGCCGCCGCAGCCGTGCTTGGGGCAGGCCTCGCCCTCGCGATCATAGACGGCGAACGAATGCTGGAAGTAGCCCAGAGACCCGTCGGTCTGCACGTAGTCGCGCAGCGACGATCCGCCGGCGGCGATCGCATCGGCGATCACCGCGCGGATTGCTTCGGCCAGGGCGTCGCGCTGCTGTTTGGCCTTCTTTCCAGGCTTTGCGATGGTGCCTGCCTCGCGCAACGGCGACAGGCCGGCGCGCCACAGCGCCTCCGACACATAGATATTGCCGAGCCCGGCGATCAGCCGCTGATCGAGAAGTGCTGCCTTTAGCGGCGACTTCCGGCCTTTCAGCAGCGAGGCGAGCAGTTCGCCGTCCAACGCATTGCCTGTCGGCTCGACGCCAAGCCCCGCCAGCATCGGATGCGTGTCAGGCGCTCCTTCGGAAAACAGCATGAAGCCGAAACGGCGCGGATCGTTGAAGGTCACCCGGGACCGGGCGCCTTGGGGGGAGACGATATGGAAGACGACATGGTCGTGCACTGCTCTCTTCGGGCGCTCATGATAAAACGCGCCCAGCATGTCGCTGCTGTCGGGTAGTTCGCTGCCATCGGAGGTCTCGATGCGGAACGAGCCCGACATGCCGAGATGGCAGATCAGCACCGGACCGCCTTCCAGGTGCATCGTCAGGTATTTGGCCCGGCGGCCGAGCGCCGTAATCGTCTTGCCGGTCAGCCTCTCCAAAAAATTCTCGGGAAATGGAAAGCGCAGGTCGGGCCGGCGCGCCTCGACGCGGGCGATGCGGGCGCCTTCCAGAACCGGCTGCAGGCCCCGCCGCACCATTTCGACCTCAGGCAACTCAGGCATGGCCGCCTATCGCTGTGTAGAAGGAGGTGCCGTGACGGCCGCGTGCCAACCCAAGATGCTCGGCGACGGTTTCACCGATGTCGGCGAACGTCGCTCTCAGCCCGATGTCGCCGCCAAAGCCCGGTCCGGTGCCGATCACCGGAATGCGTTCGCGCGTATGATCGGTGCCGTGCCAGGTCGGATCGTTGCCATGGTCGGCCGTGAGGATGAGAAGGTCGCCTTCCCTGAGCCGTGCAAGCGCCTCCGGCAGCCGCCGGTCGAAGGCCTCGAGCGCAGCGGCATAGCCGGCAACGTCGCGCCGATGGCCGAACTCGGTGTCGAAATCGACGAAATTGGCGAAGACGAGATCGCCGTCGCCCGCGTCGTCCATCGCGCCGAGCGCCTTGTCGAACATCGCCATGTTGCCGGCGGCCTTGCGCACTTCCGAAATGCCGCGATGGGCGAAGATGTCGCCGATCTTGCCGACCGCGATCACCCGGCTGCCGTGCGCCGTCAGCCGGTCGAGCAGGGTCGGTTCGGGCGGCGGCACCGAATAGTCCCGGCGGTTGTGCGTCCGTTCGAAGCTGGCGGCGGTTTCGCCAATGAAAGGCCGCGCGATCACCCGTCCGATGTTCAGGGGATCTACCAGCCTGCGCACCACCTTGCAGAATTCGTAGAGCCGCTCCAGGCCGAAGTGAACTTCATGCGCGGCGATCTGCAGGACGGAGTCGACCGAAGTGTAGCAGATCGGCTTGCCGGTGCGGACATGCTCCTCGCCGTACCGCTCGATGATCTCGGTGCCCGGAGCATGGCAATTGCCGAGAATGCCCGGCACCTTTCCTTCGCGAATGATCGCTTCGGTCAGGTCGGCTGGAAAGGCGGGAACCGTGTCCGGGAAATAGCCCCAGTCGAAGCGGACCGGCAAGGCGGCGATTTCCCAATGGCCTGACGGCGTGTCCTTGCCGCTGGAAATCTCCTGCGCCGCGCCGTGGAAGGCGGAGGCAAGCAGGCCGCCGCTGTCGAAGCAGAATCCTGTCGCGGTTTTCGCCGCGTGCGCCAGGCCGAGCGAGAGCATGTTGGGTACGAAAAGCGGGCCTTTGCGCAGCCCCTCGCGATCCGCCCGGCCTTCCGCGCAGGCTCGAGCGATGTGTCCGAACGTGTTGGAACCGGTGTCGCCATAGCGCTCGGCGTCGGCCGCGCCGCCGATGCCGAAGGAATCGAGAACAAAAAGGAAGGCGCGCGCCATTGCAGGGGATCATTATTATCGTTTGTCTGTCCGCCCAGACATAGGCGGCCGCGCCGCCATTGGCAATTCGGAACCAGACGGCTGTGTGCACATCCGGGCGCGATGGTAGAATTGTCGCCGGCATCGGCGTGGATCGACGGAAACGAGAGGGAACTCACATGCGACATGCAAGGCATCCGCGGCTATCGTGCGCCTGGTGTCAGGCCGATAGCAATGGCGATCGGGCGCCGTCGTTCAGCAGGTGTCGCAGGTAATCGTCGGGCTCCTGCGGGGCCTGAGATAATAAGTTTCGCCCATCGATATCGAGTTGAAAGCCGAACTGAAGCCAAGCCGCTTTTCACTATCCGCCGACCAGGTGATGATCGGCTCGTATGCCAGATTGCTTTCGACGCGAACGAGAAACGTGCCCTTGACCTCGAGCTGCGGTGCAACCGTGGTGACGGAGTTTTTGGCGGCGCCAGCGCGGAAGGCATCGCCGACCATCTTGCGTGACCAAGCGACCAACACCCGCGGCGTCGGCTCGTTCGTGACCTCTATTGCGGTGATGGTGATTTCCGGGGTCGATCGGTTGTACGGCTGAAGGGTGGAGTTGCCGATCTGCATGATCGCATCGAGTTCGGCCGGCGTGACGGTCTGCTGCTGGGTGACGAGATCCGCCACCATGCTGCCGATGCGACTGACCTTCTTGTTGGTCTCGATGGCTTGCGAGGCTTCCATGGTCAAGAAGTACATCATCAGCAGGACGGGCACGATGAAGGCAAACTCAACCGCCGCGACACCGCGGCGATCACGGCAGAACCGTATGGCTTTCGCGCAGATCCCAGCGGTCCTCATATGTGCCCCCGCACGCCCCATGCTATCGTCCTTTTCCCACGCAGCGGTTTGCATTTTCAGTCGTCGAACGGCTCGTTCTTCCAGGTCATCGATGCGAAATGCAGCGTGTTGCCGTCTTTCAGATTGGCCATCGACTTGGCCATGAAATCGGTCATGACGGGCCATTTGTAAAAAACCCGCAGCATGTTTATCGATTCAGCCAAGCCGGGGGATACCGTAAAAGTCGAGGGGGTCGTACCGGTCAACGCGATTTCGCCGTCTTGGATATTGAAGCCCGCCTGGGCCGCAGCGGCGAAGCTCGGATACGCGCGCAGATCCACTTCCAATCCCGGGCAGTCCTTGGCGACCATGATCTCCAGCCGGCTGCAGATCATGGACTTCAGCGTCGCCTCGGTCACGTTGGCCTGCCTTATCTGGCCAGTCCGCAGCTGGCGCGCGACATCGTCGGTGATATTGGCCATCACCTCTTGCCCGGCAAATGAAATGCAGCTCTCCAGTATGGCAAAGACGAGGAGCGCAAATGGCACCGCAAGCATCGCGAACTCCAAAGCGGTGCTGCCGCGCCGGTCGCCAAGGAAGCGCGCTGAAAGGCTTGATCGTCCTGCTTTGCTCATGTCCCGTGCCTGCCGATCCCTTAGGGGGTGTCGGGCAACATTAGCGCAAACCCATTGAAGTGCGGTTTTGATGATCGTTAAATTCGAAGGGGAGGTTTTAACAGGCCGAGTAACCGAAGCGGCTTTTTCAGCGAGACGAAACGGTCGGGTCGCTTACTGGCCGGCGCTCATCTCGGCTTCCGAGGTCTTCTCCGCCTCGCTTTTATATGAGCTTTCGCAATACGGCGTGCACGACATGGTCTGTATTTCGGCGCGTCGATAGATGCGCACCGAGGACGCGTCCTGTCGCACGACGGTGATCTGCTCGTCGACGATCGGACGGCCCTCCTGATCGAGGACGACGAGATTGGTGACGCCGAAGCCCTTGCCCGTCAGCACGATCGTCGAAGCATCCTGCACCGAGGCGTCGGCGATCGCCGGATTGCCGACGACGATCGTATCGGCAGCGCGCGACAATTTGACGATCTTCGCCTGGTTCATGGTGACCTCGATGCCTGCGCCGGCCTTGGCCGGCACGATAAGAGCCGTGGCGGCAAGCAGCGCGGCAATCGGAAAGGACGATCTCGGCCCGGTCATTGAAGCGCTCCACGGCGGCAATTTGCTCAACGGAACATGAACGAGATTGGTGAAGCAAGGGTTAAGCGGAGGGGAGCCGTGATGATGTCGGGCTCGGCCCTTTGATCGCCTGGAGCTGGGATCGCCAGGAGCGGCCCGCCCTTTCTCAGGTCGCTAAATTGCGCCTTTCGCAGCCTGCTGCGCCTGTCGGGTCCATAGGCGTCACTTAGTCTACGGTTAACCACGCAATGTCATCGAAGCCGGAAAGGAATCGGTAAGGCTGTTTATTAAGCCGATTGAAAGAGCTTCTCGATAGATTGGCAGTATCCGATCAGCCAACAGAGAAGTTGACGGAATTGCTGTAACACCTGGAGTAGGAGCTCTTGAATGTCTAATCTCATTGCACGTTTTGTGAAGGACGAATCCGGCGCGACCGCCATCGAATACGGTCTGATCGCCGCCCTCATCGCGCTCGCCATCATGGTCGGCGCCGGCCAGCTCGGCACTGCCCTGGACACCAAGTTCCAGGCTATCGGAACCGCGGTGACCAACGCCCCCACCGGCACCCCGCCCGCCGCAACCCCCTGATAACGGCGTTCAGTTGTTTCCAGATAGGGCCGCCGCACTGGCGGCCCTTATCCAATCATGCCGCACGATTTGAATTTTCGGCCTCATCAATCGTTAATCGGACATGCCTAGGCTGAGACCAGCACAGTTCGACCACAGGCGCCACGCCCATGCTTGAAGCCCTGATCTTCGTTGTCTTTCCGTTCTGCATGCTTTTCGCCGCGATCTCCGACATGCTGTCGATGACGATCGCCAATCGCGTGCCGGTTCTGCTTGTCGCCGTCTTCGCCCTGGTCGCGCCGCTGACCGGCATGGACTGGGCAAGCTATGGCTGGCATTTTGCCGCCGGCGGCCTGGTCCTCGCCGTGACCTTCGGGCTGTTCGCGCTCGGCGGCATGGGCGGCGGCGACGCCAAGCTGCTGGCCGCCAGCGCCGTCTGGATGGGGCTGAACATCCACCTCGTCGAATACCTCCTGGTCTCGACCGTCATCGGCGGCCTGCTGACGCTCGCCATCCTCGTCTATCGGAAATCACCGCTTGCGGCCGTCACCAGCCACAATCCGTTTTTACGCCATTTCGCCGACGAGACATCAGGCGTTCCCTATGGCATCGCGCTTGGCATTGGCGGCCTGCTCACCTTTCCGGCTTCGCCGTTGATGGCATGGGCGCTCGCAAGCCTGGCAGGCTGATTCTTCCCGCGTCAGGCCAGCCTACCACATTCGATTTGGCGTTGGAGCAGGCGGCTTGGCCGCCTTTATTGCTGGCCGGACCGGATGCCTCAAATTTATGTAAACCTTAAATTAATCACGATCGTAAGTATTAAATTAACCTTGTTTTGACGATTGCCGCTGCAAGGTCCGGCTTGGCTAGGTTGTTTGCCAAGGCGAGGTTCGGACAGATGCCAGCATCCCGACTGATCATTCTAGGCGTGGCGGTGGCCGCGGCGGGTGGCGCAGGATATGTCGCAAAAAACATGGTGGCGGCGCCGCCGCCTCAAATCGTCGATTCCGGCCCCGAGGCGCCGGCAATCGCGTTGCAGGACGTGCTTGTCCTGTCGGGCGACGTTCCGATGGGCAGTCCGCTGGAGAACAACATCAGTTGGCAGTCCTGGCCGGCCGACGGCATCAACGCGAATTTCATAACCCGCGCCGCGGAGCCCGATGCGTTGGAGAAGCTGAAAGGCGGCGTCGCCCGCGTGGCGATGTATGCCGGTGAGCCGTTGCGGCGCTCCAAGCTGATCGGCGAGGGACAGAGCTTCATGTCGTCGATCCTGCCCTCCGGCATGCGGGCCGTCGCCACAGCCGTATCGGCCGACACGTCGGCCGGCGGCTTCATTCTTCCCAACGATTTCGTCGACGTCATCATGACCCGCAGAGCCGATCCGGCGGCCGGCGGCAGCGGTTTTACCACCGAGACCATCCTCAAGAACATTCGCGTCCTGGCGATCGACCAGACCATCCAGGAGGACGAGGAAGGCAAGCGGACCAGGGTCGGCCAGACCGCCACCCTGGAACTGACACCGCAGCAGGCGGAAATCATCACCGTCGCCCAGCAGATGGCGGATCGGCTGACGTTGGCGCTGCGGTCGATCACCGACACCCAGGAGAAGAACCTGGGCGAGGCCGACTATCTCGTTTCCGGCAATGGCCGGCGCGGGACAGTGCGCCTGATCAAGTCGGGCGAAGTTTCAGAAGTGGGAGCAAGGCAATGAGGTTAAACGCTCCGGTCACACTGGCTGCGGCAATCGGCCTGTTCCTGCTTGCATCGAATGCGCATGGCCCCCTCGAGGCGAATGCGGCAGGCGCCGAGGTGTCGGCTTCGACCGCCACCCAGCGCGTCAAGCTCGGTCTCAACAAGTCGGTGGTCATCGACCTGCCGAGCGATGCCTACGATATTCTCGTCGCCAACCCGGCGGTCGCCGATGCGGTGACCCGCACCGCGAGGCGCATCTATCTCTTCGGAAAGGCGGTCGGCGACACCAACATCTTCGTCTTCGGCCCTAATGGCGAACAGATCGTCAGCCTGGATCTGGCGGTCGAACGCGACGTCGCCGGACTGGAAGACTATATCAGGCGCTTCATACCGTCTTCGAGCATCACGGTCGAATTGCTGAACGACAACGTCGTCCTGACCGGAACCGTGGACACTCCGCTGGATGCCAAGCGCGCGGTCGATCTGGCCACCATCTTCGTGTCCGGCGGTGAAGCGACCACGGGGCAGTATTCGCAGACCGCCTCCGGCGGCTCGGCCGAAGCCGGTGTCGACATCGACAATCCGGATTCCGAGCGTCGCGTCAGCCAGATCGTCAACCTCTTGCAGATCATCGGCGACGACCAGGTGACGCTGAAGGTGACGGTGGCCGAGGTCAGCCGCTCGGTGATGAAGCAGCTCGGCGTCAATCTGATCGGCAGCGGCAGCAGCAACGGCATCAGTTGGGCCGCGGTAAGCGACAACTTCACCGGCCTGGGCAAGTCGCTGTCGAACTCTGGCCTCGCCATCGGCACCTCGACGCTGGACGCCTACATCAACGCCATGGAGCAGTCAGGCGTCATGAAAACCCTGGCCGAGCCGACGTTGACGGCCGTATCCGGCGAGAAAGCGACCTTCAAAGTCGGTGGCGAGTACAATATGGTGACCGGCGTTTCCCAAGCCGTGTCCGACGATAACCAGACCGGTGTGAAGACGTATGACGTCGAGAAGCTCGAATACGGCATTGGCCTGGAATTCCAGCCGGTGGTGCTGTCTCCCGGCCGCATCAGCCTGAAGGTCAGGACTTCGGTTTCCGAGCCGACGACGGAGGGATCGGTATCCTTGTCCGAGGGTGTGACAAGCCCCGGCACGAACGTCCTGTCGCTCCGCAAACGCTTGGCCGACACGACGGTGGAGTTGCCTTCCGGCGGCTCGATGATGATCGCCGGCCTGGTACGGGATGACATCAGGCAGGCCGTCAACGGCCTGCCTGGGCTGACCAAAATTCCGGTGCTCGGCACGCTGTTCCGCAGCCGGGACTTCGTCCGCAACGAGACCGAGCTCGTCATCATCATCACGCCCTATCTGGTGAAGCCGGTGACGCGCAACGCCCTTGCCAAGCCGGATGACAATTTCAACGCGGCCAGCGATGGCGCCGGCATGTTCCTTGGCCGTGTCAATCGCGTCTACGGCACCATGCAGACCGACAAGCCCAACGGCCGTTATCACGGCGTTGTCGGCTTCATCTACAAGTAAGCGGGGAAGCGGACATGTCTCAGTCAGCGTTGAAGCCAAGGACGATCACCGCAGCGATGCGGTCCGGCCGTTCGCGGATCTGCCTGCCGGTCCTGGCGGTTGCGGTCGCCGCATTGCTGGCGGGCTGCGCCAACCGGGACAGCATCACGGTCGGCGCTGTTCCGGACGACTATCNTTGCGGTCGCCGCATTGCTGGCGGGCTGCGCCAACCGGGACAGCATCACGGTCGGCGCTGTTCCGGACGACTATCGCACCAACCATCCGATCGTCATTGCGGAGAAAAACCAGAAGATCGACCTTCCGGTCGGCGCCGGCGATCGCGGCATGACCGGGTCGCAGCGCGACACGCTTCTCGGCTTCCTGGATGGCTATGACAAGAGCGCCGCTCCGACCCTGACGATCTCGATCCCGAGCGGTTCGGCCAACGAGATCGCCGCGACCGCGGCCGGTCGCGATTTCGCCAGGCTTGCGATTGCCAGCGGCATCAGCCGCAACCGGATCGTCATCACCACCTACCAGTCGGTTTCGGCCGAAGCATCCGCGCCGATCCGCGTCGCCTATGTCTTGGTGAAGGCGCAGACCGACAGATGCGGACGCTGGCCCGAAGACTTGATGCAGACCTCGGAAAACAAGCACTATGCCGATTTCGGCTGCTCGTATCAGAACAATCTTGCCGCCCAGATCGCAAATCCGACCGATCTGCTCGGGCCGCGCAAGCAATCCGATATCGACGCGGAAAATCGCGGTGCGGTAGTCGACGTCTACCGCCAGCGAGGCATTTCGGACGAATTCCTCGGCAATTCGGAAGTCGATTATTGAGCTCGAGCCGCCCAAGTCACGGGAAGACAAGTCACGGAAAGAAATGACGATGAGCAACCTTGCCTACGACACGGGGATAGATGGCGGCGACACCTCGCAGCAGGACATCGCCGCCATGCAGGCGTTGCGGCCGATTCCGCGCATCTCGATCCAGGCATTTTGCGAGACCGACGGCGTTGCCAATCCGGTCGAGCGCGCCGGCGAGGATCGCCGCATGGCGAAGGCCCATCTGAAGGTCCATATGGGCGGCGTCGCCACCGCCATCGAATTCTACCAATCGGCGCCGACACCGAACCTGATCCTGCTGGAATCGCGCAGCGAGCCGAAACAATTGCTCGAGCAGCTGACGCAGCTCTCCGAATATTGCGATCCGACCTCGAAGGTCGTGGTCATCGGCCACTACAATGATGTCGGGCTCTATCGCGAGCTCATCCGCTCCGGCATTTCCGAATATGTCATCGCGCCGGTATCGATGGCCGATATCGTCAGCGTGATATCGACGATTTTCGTTGATCCGGAAGCCGAGCCGATCGGCCGCTCGATCGCCTTCATCGGCGCCAAGGGTGGCGTCGGCTCCTCGACCATTGCCCATAATGTGGCCTGGGCGATGTCGTCGCTGTTCAAGTCCGAAGTGGTTGTCGCCGATCTCGACCTGGCTTTCGGAACGGCCAACATCAATTTCGATCAGGATCCGGCGCAAGGCATTGCCGAAGCCGTTTTCTCACCGGAGCGCCTCGACGAGGTCTATCTCGATCGGCTGCTTGCCCAGTGCGCCGAGCACCTGTCGCTGCTTGCAGCGCCTTCAACGCTCGATCGGGTCTACGATTTCGATCCAGACGCTTTCACCCAGCTTATCGACACGGCGCAGCGCAGCGTGCCGCTGCTGGTGCTCGATGTTCCGCACATCTGGACGGGCTGGACCAAGAACATACTGGTCAAAGCCGACGAGATCGTGATCACGGCGACGCCGGAGCTGGCCAATTTGCGCAACACCAAGAATCTGGCCGACATGTTCAAGCGGCTTCGCCCGAACGATCCGCCGCCGAAGCTGATCATCAATCAGGCCGGCGTGCCGAAGCGCCCGGAGATTTCGTCGTCCGACTTCGCCGACTCGCTCGGCCTGTCGCCGATGTCGGTCATTGCTTTCGAGCCGCTGCTGTTCGGAAACGCCGCCAACAACGGGCGCATGCTCGGCGAAATGGATGCCAGGAACCCGGTTGTCGGCATTATCAACGAGATTGCGCATGTGCTGACCGGGCGCAGCGAAATCAAGGCAAGAAAGAAAGCGGGCCTCGGCAATCTCCTTGGCAAGCTCTCGCGCGGCAAGAAGTGATGCTTCCGGAGCGGAATTGGTAATCGATCATGTTTGGTAAAAGAGGCAGCGACGACGGCAGCCGATTCACCCCGGAATTCCGTCAGCCGGCACCTGCGCCTGCCGCGCCGGCGGCAAAACCTGCGGAAACGGCGGTTCTTGCCAAGCCCGCACCGCCGCCATCTGGCACACCTGGCGCGTCTGCTGCGCCGCCGCCCGTGCGCCGTGCGGTCGAGGCGCCGCCATTGACCCCTGAGCCGAAAAAGCTCCAGCGCCAGAAGAGCGAAACCTATTACGACACCAAGAGCCAGGTCTTTGCCGCGCTCATCGACACCATCGACCTGTCGCAGCTCGCCAAGCTCGATCCCGAAAGCGCGCGCGAGGAAATCCGCGACATCGTCAACGACATCATCGCGATCAAGAATTTCGCGATGTCGATCGCCGAGCAGGAAGAACTGCTCGAGGACATCTGCAATGACGTGCTCGGTTACGGGCCACTGGAGCCGTTGCTCGCTCGCGACGACATCGCCGACATCATGGTCAACGGCTCCAAGGACGTCTATATCGAGGTCAACGGCAAGGTCGAGCAGACCGGCATCCGTTTCCGCGACAATCAGCAGCTCCTCAACATCTGTCAGCGCATCGTCAGCCAGGTTGGCCGCCGCGTCGATGAATCGAGCCCGATCTGCGACGCGCGCCTTCCCGACGGCTCCCGCGTCAACGTCATCGCGCCGCCGCTCGCCATCGACGGCGCCGCTCTCACCATCCGCAAGTTCAAGAAGGACAAGCTGACACTCGACCAGCTGGTCAAGTTCGGCGCCATTTCGCCGCCCGGCGCCGAGATTCTCAAGATCATTGGCCGCGTCCGCTGCAACATCGTCATTTCAGGCGGTACCGGTTCGGGCAAGACGACGCTGCTCAATTGCCTGACCAACTATATCGACCGCGATGAGCGCGTCATCACCTGCGAGGACTCGGCCGAGCTGCAACTGCAGCAGCCGCATGTCGTGCGTCTGGAAACCCGCCCGCCCAACCTCGAGGGCGAGGGCGAGGTGACCATGCGCGATCTTGTCAAGAACTGCCTGCGCATGCGGCCCGAGCGCATCATCGTCGGCGAAGTGCGCGGACCTGAAGTGTTCGATCTTCTGCAGGCGATGAACACCGGCCATGACGGCTCGATGGGCACGATCCACTCGAACAGCCCGCGCGAATGCCTGAACCGCATCGAATCGATGATCGCGATGGGCGGTTACACGCTGCCGCAGAAAACCGTGCGTGAAATCGTGGTCGGTTCCGTCGACGTGATCATCCAGGCCGCACGCCTGCGCGACGGATCGCGGCGCATCACCCACATCACCGAGGTGATCGGAATGGAGGGCGACGTCATCATCACGCAGGACATCGTTCTCTACAACATCAAAGGCGAGGACGCGAACGGCAGGCTGCTGGGCGAGCACGTTTCGACAGGCATCGGTCGTCCGCATTTCTGGGAGCGCGCCCGCTACTATGGCGAGGAACAGCGCCTCGCCAATGCGCTCGAGGCGATGGAGAAACGCGCTGACTGATCCATTTGGAGGCGTGGGGGCCAGGGCCGATGTTTGGAATTGACGGCACCGTGTTGGCATTTATCGTGCTCGCCGGCTTCAGCGCCGGCGCGGTCGCCTATGCTTTTCTATTCAACCGGATCAGCACCGAAAAGCAGGTCGGCAGACGGCTTGAAACGATCAAGACCGCAGAGACGGATGGTGCCGTCGTCAAGGCTTCGCGCGATCGCGTGGCGGAAGCGGCCAAGCGGCGCAAATCGGTTCAGGATTCACTGAAGGACCTCGAACAGAAGCACAAAACCAGCCAGAGCCTCGTCAAAAAGCCGCCTCTGAAGGCCCAGATCCGTCAGGCGGGCATGAAGGTCTCGCTCGAGCGCTTCTATCTCTACTCGACGGTTTGCGGCGTCGTCCTGACGTTTCTTGCCTTTTTCGCCGGTGCGCCGTTGTTTGTCTTGCCGGGTGCGCTCCTGGTCGGTGGCTTCGGCCTGCCACGCTGGTTCGTCTCGTTTAGCCGCGCCCGCCGGGTCAAGGCGTTCCTCAACGAATTTCCGAACGCGCTCGACATCATCGTGCGTGCGGTCAAATCCGGCCTGCCGCTGAACGACGCCGTCCGCCTGATCGCCAATGAATCCCCCGAACCGGTCAAGACCGAGTTCCGCCGCATCATCGATTCGCAGCAGATGGGCCTGTCGATCCCCGACGCCAGCATGCGCATGGCCGAGACGATGCCGTGCACCGAGGCGAGCTTCTTCGGCATCGTCATCCAGATCCAGTCCCAGGCCGGCGGCAATCTTTCCGAGGCTCTGGGCAATCTTTCGCGGGTGCTTCGCGACCGCAAGAAGATGAAGGCCAAGGTCCAGGCGCTGTCCATGGAAGCGAAGGCGTCCGCGGTGATCATCGGCGCCTTGCCTTTCGTCGTCGCCTGTCTCGTCTACCTGACAAGCCCGAACTACATCATGCCATTGTTCACCACCAGCGTCGGCAATCTGATCCTCGGCTGCTCCGCGGTCTGGATGTCGATCGGCATCCTGGTGATGCGCAAGATGATGAACTTCGAGGTTTAGGATTTCGAGCGCATGACCGAGAACGTCGTCAAAACCCTTACCGATCCGGCATTTCTGATTGCCCTGCTGGTCGGCATTGCGGTGTTTGCCACCGTGTTCACGCTGCTGCCTGCCTTTGGCGGAAACCAGCTCAAGGCGCGCATGAAATCGGTGGCGCTGGAGCGCGACGAACTGCGCGCCAAGCAGCGTGCGCGGCTTGCCCTCGATGCCGATCGCCGCCGCAAGGGCCTGCGCGAGCAACAGTCGATCGGCATGCGCAATATTGTCGACCGGCTGGACCTCAGGCGCGCCCTGGCCGATGAAGGCACCTTGCAGAAACTCAAGGTGGCTGGCTTCCGCGGGCAGAATCCGTTGACGCGTTTCCTTTTCTTCCGTTTGATCCTGCCCTTTGTCGGCTTTGCCCTGGCTGCGATCTATCTGTTCGTGCTCGGCGGGTTGCCGGAGCAACCGCCTCTCATCAAGTTGTTCGTCTGTATCGTCGTCGCCTATGCCGGTTTTTACGCGCCGGTGCTCTATGTCAACAACCGCGCCAGCAAGCGCAAGCAGTCGATCCAGATGGCGTGGCCGGACGCGCTCGATCTGATGCTGATCTGCGTCGAATCCGGCATGTCGGTGGAGGCCGCGTTTCGTAAGGTCGCCGACGAGATCGGCGCGCAGTCGGTGGCGCTTGCCGAAGAGTTCATCCTGACCAATGCCGAGCTTTCCTATTTGCAGGAACGCAAGCAGGCCTACGAGAACCTTGCAAGCCGCACCGGCCTGGAATCGGTCAAGTCGGTGTCGCAGGCGCTGGTCCAGGCCGAGCGCTACGGCACGCCGGTGGCGCACGCACTGCGCGTGCTTGCCGGCGAAAGCCGCGACATGCGTATGAACGCCGCCGAGAAGAAGGCCGCGGCCTTGCCGCCGAAGCTCACCGTGCCGATGATCCTGTTCTTCCTGCCGGTGCTGTTCGCCATCATCCTGGGTCCCGCCGGCATCCAGGTCAGCGAGCGCGGCATTTTCGGCGACCAGCCGACATCGATATGTATGGCAGGCGCGGNGTTCGCCATCATCCTGGGTCCCGCCGGCATCCAGGTCAGCGAGCGCGGCATTTTCGGCGACCAGCCGACATCGAGCAGCCAGTAATGCATTCTTGACAGGTCGGCGCTGCCCCTCATTGCCCTGCCGGGCATTTCTCCCCGTTTACGGGGAGAAAGTAGCTGGATGCCCCTCGGCGCCCTTCCTGCAATGCTTGTCGTTGGCGAAGCCGTCGACGACGGGGCTTTCTCCCCGACACTATACGGGGAGAAATGCCCGGCAGGGCAATGAGGGGCAGCGCCGACATCGATATGTATGGCAGGCGCGGTCAGTTGGTGGCGGGCTTTGTCTTGTCCTGGTCCTTGAGCTGGCNGCCGACATCGATATGTATGGCAGGCGCGGTCAGTTGGTGGCGGGCTTTGTCTTGTCCTGGTCCTTGAGCTGGCTCCAGGCGTTCTGCTGGGCGAGCATCTGGCGAAGGTAAGTCACGTTCGCCTGCGCCTGTTCGGGCGACAGCTCCTGCGAGGCGATTGTCTCGGCCTCGTCGAAGCGGCCCTGCAGGCCGACGACCAGCGCCAGGTTCTGGCGGACGCGGCTGTCGGCATTCGGCTGCTGGGCGGCCGAGCGCATATAGGTTTCAGCCGTGCGCAGATCACCTTCCAGCACATAGGACATGCCGAGATTGGAAAGGATCGAAGGTTCGTTCGGCTTGAGGTCAAGCGCCTTGCGGTAATTCTGGCGCGCCCCGTCTCTCTGGCCAAGCTGGTCGAGAATAGCGGCTTCCGCCGATACCAGCTTCCAGTCGGGATATTCCGGTGTCTGCGCGCGGCGCACCGCGTCGAGCGCCGGCTCGAACTGCCCGTTGGCGGCAAGTGCCTTGCCATAGGCGGCGAGCACGTCGCGGTCCTTCGGCAGCACGATCGCCAGTTTGCGCATCACGGCGAGCGACTGGTCGGCGTCGCCATCCATTTGCAGCGCCGCGGCATAATTCGTCGCGATCCGCTTGTCGTTGGGGTTCTTGGCGTAGGACTGACCCAGCGCGATCGTCGCGTTGTGCAACTCGCCGGACGACATGGTTTCCAAGGGTTTGCCGCTGGGGCGTCCGATCGAGCCGGTCGTCAACTTGCTGGTTCCGCAGCCTGCAACGCTGGCCGCGAGCGCTATTATGAACGCCGTGGTGGTCAGCCGCTTCCCCGTGGCGTTCGTCATGCGGTTGGTCGGCATCTGCACCAGGGCCTCCATTCGTCAAATTGGCCTTTACGTGGCCATCTTCCCTCCCGCAGAAATATTCTGTTAACCCTAACGGATCGTTAAACGCGCCGACTCGGAAGCCGGAGACCGTCGAATGCCAGTCGAACTCATCGAGAGAGAACTGAAGACCACGCTGCCGGTTCATCTGGTGGCGAAGGATAGACTGGATGCGGCAGGGCTTGCCTCCTCCTCGCTCGCCTGGGCCAGGGCCAACGGCTTTTCCGGTCAGGCCGGGAGGACGCTGATCCTGCCCGGCGAAAACGGCGGGCTTGCCGGCGCCCTGTTCGGCACGGGCGACGGCGAAGGCGCGCTTGCCATTGGCGCGCTGGCGAGAGCCTTGCCCGCAGGCGACTGGCATTTCGCCTCCACGCTGGCCGAGCCGGAAATCGCGGCCATCGCGTTGGCGCTCGGCGGCTATGTCTTCACCCGCTACGGCAAAAAGCCTGGCAGGACGCTGCGTTTTTCGCTGCCGCCCGGCGCTGAAGCGGCTTATGTTCGCCGCATCGCCGATGGCGTTTTCCTGACGCGCGATCTGGTCAACACACCGACCAGCGACATGGGACCGGACGAGCTGGAGAAGGCAGTTCGGACGCTTGCCGGGACGTACAAGGCCGAAGTGTCGGTGACCAGGGGCGACGACCTGCTCAAGAACAATTTCCCGATGATCCATGCGGTCGGCCGCGCTTCGGTCGGCGCACCGCGGCTGATCGACCTGATCTGGGGACCGGAGAACGCCCCGAAGGTGACGCTGGTCGGCAAGGGCGTCTGCTTCGACACCGGTGGTCTCGACATCAAGCCGTCCTCGGGCATGCTTTTGATGAAGAAGGACATGGGTGGCGCTGCCAACGTGTTGGGCCTCGCCTCGATGATCATGGCCGCCGGGCTGAAGGTCCGGCTGCGTGTGCTGATCCCGGCGGTCGAAAATTCGATTGCCGGCAACGCCTTCCGGCCCGGCGACGTGCTGGTGAGCCGCAAGGGCATCACCGTCGAGATCGGCAACACCGACGCCGAAGGACGGCTGGTGCTGGCGGACGCCCTGGCACTGGCAGACGACGACGAGCCGCAACTGCTGATCGACATGGCGACCTTGACCGGGGCAGCCCGCGTCGCGCTCGGTCCCGATCTGCCACCGTTCTACACCGGCGACGAAGCGCTGGCCTCCGACCTGGCTGCGGCCTCCGTCGCAGTCGAGGATCCACTGTGGCGCATGCCGCTGTGGAAATCCTATGCCGCAAAGCTGTCGTCGAAGATCGCCGACATCAACAATGTCACGTCAGACAGTTTCGCCGGCTCGATCACCGCGGCGCTTTTCCTCAAACGCTTCGTCGAGAAGACCGCCGCCTGGGCGCATTTCGACATCTTCGCCTGGAACCCCTCCGATCGTCCGCACGGTCTCGCCGGCGGCGAGGCGCAAGGCATCCGCGCGCTGGAAAGGGTCATCTCAAAACGCTACGCCTGACGCTGCGGTGCAGGACATTCTCGTGACTGAAACGGAACCGAAACAATTTGCCGTCATTGTGGCCGGATGTCGATTTCGATGCGCCCGAGCCAGGCCTTGCGACTGTGGCAGCAGGTGATGCTGTACCAGGTGCGCGACGATGCGCCGGACCTCACCATGCGCCAGACGGCGATCCTGTTCACGATCTATCTCGATCCACCGCCGCATACGGTGCGCGGCCTCGCCGCCCGGCTCAATGTCACCAAGCCGGTGATCACCAGGGCGCTCGACACGATGGGCGCAATGAAGCTGGTTTCGCGCCATCGCGATGAGCTCGACAAGCGCAACGTGCTGGTCAAGCGAACCGTAGAAGGTGCTCTCTTTGTCGAGCGCTTCGGCGATGTTATCATTGCCAGAGCCCAGGAATTGCCGATCTAGAGCAGGATTCCGAACCGCAGGTCAGCGAAGCAAAGCAGCACCGTTTCGGAAGGGATCATGCTCCAACACCAAGCCAGAGCCGAGTTGCCGATTTGATCGCCAGGGATGCCCGCCTTCACGCCTTCCGTTCCGATCTCGCCGATATCAGGCTGAAAGGCGAGGTCGCCGCCGATCGCTTCGTCGCCGGGCGGCCAGCGCGGATCTCAGCCACAGTGGCCGATCTCCGCAAGGCGCCGCGGCCGGATGCCGGCGTCAACACGCAAGCCCTGTTCGGCGACGACGTCCTCGTCTTCGAAGATGCCGAAGGCTGGGCCTGGATCCAGTCGGAGCGCGACGGCTATGTCGGCTATGTCGCCGACACCGTGCTGGGCGGACGGGACCATGCGCCCACCCATGTCGTCACGGTGCCGCGCACCTTCCTCTATCCGGGACCGGATTTGCGGCTTCCGATGAGCGGGCAACTGTCGATGGGATCGGCGCTGACGGTGACCGGCGCGGCAGAAACGCGCGGCACGCATTATGCGTTGCTGCCGTCCGGCGAGGCAGTAATCTCAGGCCATCTCAGGCCTCTGGGAGAGCCGGCTGCCGACTATGTCGCGGTCGCGGAGACTTTTCTCGGCACCCCCTATCTGTGGGGCGGCGCCTCCGGCTTCGGCATCGATTGCTCCGGCCTCGTGCAACTGGCGATGCACATGACCGGCAGGCAAGTGCTGCGCGATTCCGACATGCAGGCGGCGACCATTGGCGAGTCGCTCGACCCGGGTCGGGATCTTGCCGGGTTGCGGCGCGGCGACCTGGTGTTCTGGAAAGGCCATGTCGCTGTCATGACCGACCCGGAAACGATGATCCACGCCAACGGCCACACCATGCTTGTCTCGCGTGAAGGGTTCAGGCAAGCCCTCGCCCGCATCGGCTATCTCTATGGCGGTCCGACAGGGTTCCGGCGGCCGTAGCGCAAGCGCTTTCCCAAAAGGGGGAGAAGGAAAAGCGCACGATCACCTTTTGTTCCGATTCTGCTTGGCGATTGCACGGCGCCGCGCTACCTCTGGCGGGTGACAGAGCAGCCGCGCCTCGCCGAACAGAATGCCGCCGTGCGCTTGCCCGAGCCATTCCTCAAATGGTTTGCGCAAAGAGGCTGGTCGCCGCGCGCCCACCAGATAGAATTGCTGGCGACTGCCCAGGCCGGGCAATCGGTTCTGCTGATCGCGCCGACCGGCGCCGGCAAGACGCTGGCCGGATTTCTGCCTTCACTAACCGAGCTGGCCGGGCGGCCAGGGAGAAAGCCAGGGCAGGCGCGTCGCGGCATCCATACGCTGTACATCTCGCCGCTGAAAGCGCTGGCCGTCGACATCGAGCGCAATCTCGGCAAGCCGGTGGAAGAGATCGGCCTATCTCTCACCATCGAGACGCGCACCGGCGACACGCCAGCGCACAAGCGCCAACGGCAGAAGCTGGCCCCGCCCGACATCCTTCTGACGACGCCCGAGCAACTGGCGCTGCTGATTGCTGCGCCCGATGCCAGGCGCTTCTTCGAGGATCTGCGCTATGTCGTGCTCGACGAACTGCATTCCTTGGTGACGTCGAAGCGCGGGCATCTCCTGTCGCTCGGGCTGGCCCGGCTGCGATCCCTTGTTCCCGGCTTGCAGACGATCGGCCTGTCGGCGACGGTCGCCGAGCCGGACGAATTGCGGCGCTGGCTGGTCAGCCAGAATCCACCGGGTGGCATGGCCGAATTGATCGTCGTCACCGGAGGCGCCAAGCCCGACATCTCCATCCTCGACTCAGAACAGCACGTGCCGTGGGCCGGACATTCGGCCCGCTACGCGACACCGGAGATCTATAGCGAGATCAAGCGACACAAGACGACCCTGCTGTTCGTCAACACGCGCAGCCAGGCCGAACTGCTGTTCCAGGAATTGTGGCGGGTCAATGAGGACACTTTGCCGATCGCGCTGCATCACGGCTCGCTCGATGTCGCCCAGCGCCGGCGCGTCGAAAAAGCCATGGGCGAGAATGCCTTGCGTGCCATCGTCGCCACGTCGACGCTCGACCTCGGCATCGACTGGGGCGATGTCGACCTGGTCGTGCATGTCGGCGCTCCCAAAGGTGCGAGCCGGCTGGCGCAGCGCATCGGCCGCGCCAACCACCGCATGGATGAGCCGTCGAAGGCGATCCTGATTCCGGCCAACCGCTTCGAGGTGCTGGAATGCCGGGCGGCGCTCGACGCCAATTATCTCGGCGCCCAGGACACGCCGCCGCTGGTCAATGGCGGGCTCGACGTGCTGGCGCAGCATGTCCTGGGTTGCGCCTGCGGCGCGCCTTTTCATGCCGATGCGCTGTTCGAGGAGGTGCGAACCGCCGCGCCCTATGCCGAACTCGACCGGCCGACGTTCGACCGGGTCGTTGACTTCGTCGCCACCGGCGGCTATGCGCTGAAGAACTACGAGCGCTACGCCCGCATCCGCCTGAACAAGGACGGGTTGTGGCGCGTGTCCAATCCTCGCATCGCCCAGCAGTACCGGCTGAATGTCGGCACCATCATCGAGGTGCCGGCGCTCAACGTGCGTTATGTCAAGGCCGGCAGCAAAGGCTCTGCCTCGCGCGGCGGTCGGGTTCTCGGCAAGATCGAGGAGGCGTTCCTCGAAACGCTGACGCATGGCGACACCTTCATGTTCGCCGGCAAGGTGCTGCGCTTCGAGGGCATCCGCGACAATGAATGTTTCGTGTCGAATGCGCCCGGCAGTGACGCCAAGGTGCCCTATTATGGTGGCGGCAAATTCCCGCTTTCGACTTACCTCGCCGAACAGGTCCGCATCATGCTGGATGACCCGCAGCGATGGAAGAAGCTGCCGGAACAGGTCGCCGACTGGCTGCGCTTCCAGGCCGACAAATCGGTGCTGCCGAAGCGCGACGACCTGCTGATCGAGACCTTTCCGCGCGGCAACCGCTACTATCTGGTGGCCTACCCGTTCGAGGGCAGGCTGGCGCACCAGACGCTTGGCATGCTGCTTACCCGCCGGCTCGACAGGGCGGGAGCCAGGCCGCTCGGCTTCGTCGCCACCGACTATGCGCTTGCCATATGGTCGCTGGCCGATATGGGCAGGATGTTCCGGGCGAAGAAACCGTCGCTGGCCGCGCTTTGCGACCAGGACATGCTGGGCGACGATCTCGAAGCCTGGCTGGCCGGCAGCTGGCTTTTGAAGCGCACCTTTCGCAATTGCGCGCTCATCTCCGGACTGATCGAAAAACGTCATCCGGGCCAGGAGAAGAGCGGCCGTCAGGTCACCGTCTCGACCGACCTTATCTACGACGTTCTGCGCAGCCATGAGCCCGACCACATCCTGCTGCAGGCGACGCGTGCCGACGCGGCTACGGGTCTGCTGGATGTCAGCAGACTTGCCGAGATGCTCTCGCGTATCCAGGGACGAATCGTGCATAAAGACCTCGAGCAGATTTCGCCGCTCGCCGTGCCTATCATGCTCGAGATCGGCAAGATGCCGGTGCATGGCGAGGCCGATGATACGCTGCTGATGGATGCGGCAACGCTGGTCGAGGAGGCCATGGGGACGAAATGACATTCGCACTCGCCATGACGGCGCTCCTGGCGGATGCCGATCCTATCGGCGTCGCCGGCGAGCGTGCGATCTGCGATCGGCGCGGCGTGCTTTATTTTCCCGAGCTTCGGCTTCTGACCGTGTCCGACCTGCATCTGGAAAAGGGCTCGTCGCTGGCACGGCGCGGTACATTGATCCCGCCTTATGATACCGGTGCGACGTTGCTGCGATTGCAGGCGGTGATTGCCGATTATCAGCCGGCGATCGTCATCAGCCTCGGCGACAGCTTTCATGACGGCGGCGGCGCCGCGCGCATGCATTCAAGCTTTCGCGAACGCCTGGAAGCGCTGATGGCCGGCCGCGACTGGTTCTGGGTTGCCGGCAATCATGACCCGGATGCGCCGGCCGACCTGCCCGGCGAGACGGTGCGCGAGCTGGCCATAGGCTCTCTCTTATTCCGGCACGAGCCTTCGGCGGTGAGAGTGGAAGGCGAGGTATCAGGTCATCTGCACCCTTGCGCCCGCATCGTGCAGCAGGGCCGCTCGGTGCGACGGCGCTGCTTTGCCGGCGACGGCGGCCGCATGATCATGCCGGCCTTCGGCGCCTATACCGGCTCGCTCAATGTGCTCGACCGCGCCTATGCCGGGCTGTTCCGCCGCGAGACGCTGATGGCCTATATGCTCGGCACCGAGCGCATTTTTGCGATTTCCCACGCGATGCTGCGGCCGGGCTGAGCTGCTCTACCGGCCGTAGTAGAGGGTGACGGTGTGTTTCGCTTCGGCGAAGAACAGCCAGCGTTCGACCAGCATGCCGGCGAATTGGGCTGATGTGGCGAGTGCCGACAGCACCGCCGCATAGAGCCACGGCAAGGCGAATGCGGCAATCAGCAGCAAGACGGGCAGAGCGAAGGCCAGCACTTGCGTGATCTGGCGCAGCCGCGCCTTGTGCTTGCGGGCGATCCGAAAGCCCATCTCCTTGAGCAGGTAGTTTTCTTCGGTGTGCGGCCATTCCAGCGACCGCACCGTACCGCCGGCAAGTCCGGTCGCGGTGTTGGCGTTGGTCGGGATTTCCAGCCTGTCATTGTAGCGCCAATTTGCCAGCTTCCAGCCCCAGCCGAGCAAGGTCAGCAGCACGCAACCTGTCAGAACGATAGTCGAGCCGAGGGCGAAGCCCTGCAGCAGCGCGTTGAGAAGCACGCTGCCGCTCATCGCCGAAAAGATCAGGTAGCCGGGCAAAGTGAAGCGGCTGTGCCACTGGGCGATCGGCTTCAGCGAGGCATAGATCATGCCGGTGGTGCAGACGGTGGCGACCGCGCCGACCGCAGCCAGCAGCCCGGCGACGGCCACCCAGCCGTTTGTGCGGCCGAGGAACAGCCAGCCGACGGCGAACAATCCCGCCGGCACGAAGGTCGCGACCGAGGCAACGCCTTCGCGCGACAGCCATGAGCTGCGCCATTGCGAGAATGCTCTCCAGGCGCGTTCTGGCCGGCCGAGATGGCCGGCCGACGACAGCAGGCCGGCCGAGATCAGGCCGAGCGCCAGCCCCATGCCGACGAGGCCGAGCCAGAAGTCAGGCGGGATAATTCCTTGTCCGGCCAGCACGCCGAGCAGCGCGAGCAGGCCGTAACCGGTGCCCGTGGCAGTGGTGAAGAAGACGACGGAGAAGGCTGGATGCATGGATGCTGATCAATGCGAAAGCATGCGGTCGACCCAGCCGAGGAAACCGCCTTCAGCCCGCACCGGTTCGAGCCTCGGCGCCGGCACCGATGCAGCGCGCGGCGTGTGGGCGCGCGGCGGCAAATATTTGTTGGTCGGGTGATAGCCGAGTTCGGGCATCAGGTCGACGCCGCCGCGTTCGGCCACCAGTTGCGAGATCGCGGATGCCGGGTCGCCGAGATCGCCAAAGTGCCGCGCGCTGGTTGGACAGGCGGCGACGCAGGCCGGCACGCGGTCTTCTTCCGCCAGATTGTCGTTGTAGATGCGGTCGACGCACAGCGTGCACTTCTTCATCACGCCGACATCGGTGTCGAACTCACGCGCGCCATAGGGGCAGGCCCAGCTGCACAATTTGCAGCCGATGCACTTGTCCTCGTCGACCAGTACGATGCCGTCCGAGGCCCGTTTGTAGGAGGCGCCGGTCGGGCAGACGGTGACGCAGGCCGGTGTCTCGCAATGCAGGCAGGAGCGTGGGAAATTGACCGTGCGCCCACCCATCTCCGTCATGTGCTCATAGCTGTGCACGCGGTTGAACCAGACCCCATCGGCATCGCCGCCATAGGGATCGATGTCGGTCAGCGGCGCCATGTGGCCGCCGGTGTTCCATTCCTTGCAGGCGGCAACGCAGGCCTGGCAACCGACGCAGGTGTCGAGGTCGATGACCAGGCCGAGCTTCTTGTCGGTATGGGCGGGAAGGCAGGTCATGGTCTGGAAGCTTCTCTTGCCCGGCGAAACTCGGCGCCAAAACTGAGCTTGTCGGGCGAGGGTTTGAAATGCGGTGGCTGCCGGAAGCGCTCGAACTGCGGCTCGGTGAAGCCGGCTTCTTCAGCCGCGCATTTGACGATGCGGACGCGCAGGTCGAACCATGCCGCCTGGCCGGTGATCGGATCGGAATTCGAGTAGCGCTTGCCGTTCGCATCGGCAGAAGTCTGGTCGCCGATGATGTGGTTGAGCAGGAAGCCGCGGTTGGATTCGGCCGCGTCGTCCTTCAGGCCCCAGCTGCCACGCCGCTTGCCGATCGCGTTCCAGGTCCACACCGTGTCGGCGTTGACCCCGTCGACCAGCTTGATCTGTCCCTTGACCCTGCCGTTGATGCTCTCGATCCAAACCCAGTCCTCATCGGCAAGCCCGAGGCCGGCGGCGGTTTGGCTGTGCACGAACAGCCGGTTCTGGCTGGTGATCTGCCTGAGCCAGGCGTTCTGCGAGCCCCAGGAATGATACATGTGCATCGGCCGCTGCGTCAGCGCATGCAGAGGGTATTTCTCAACGTTGACAACCGCCTCCTCGAAGGGCGTGTACCAGAACGGCAACGGGTCCATATAGGTTTCGATGCGGCTGCGCTCCGCCTCCGGCGGCAGCACCCTGCCATGGCCGCGCGCGGCGAGGCGAAACCGCTGCATCGGCTCGGAATAGAGCTGGAACACGATCGGCTCGGCCTTCGGGATAAAACCCATAGTCTCGGCAAACTCGAGATAGGAGCGGTTGGCCATCTTATAGTAGCGCTGGTTGTCGGCAAAATCCTGGTGCCAGAAGCCGCCATTGTCGATGTAGCGCTGAAGCTGGTCGGGATTGGCCTCGCCCTTGCCGATCGAAGTACCGTCCTTGCCGCGCCAGCCGGCGAGCGGGCCGATGCCCGGCCTGCGCTCATGATTGACGATGTAATCGGCATAGTCGCGGTATTTGGCCGAGCCGTCGTCGTCGACGAAGCCGGGCAGGCCGAGCCGCGCGCCGAACTCGATCAGCACCGTCTGGAACGCCCGCACGTCGCGGTCCAGCTCGACAACCGGATGGCGGATGGCGTCACCCGGTCCATCGGCGTGGCTGATCGGCCGGTCGAGCAGGCTGATGCAGTCATGACGCTCGAGATAGGTCGTGTCGGGNGAAGCACGAGATCGGCGAACGGCACGGTCTCGGAATAATAGGCGTCGGAATAGATGATGAACGGGATCCTGTACTCGCCTGACGCATCCATGTCGGTCAGCATCGCCATCGTCTCGACGGTATTCATCGACGAGTTCCAGGCCATGTTGGACATGTACATGAACAGCGTGTCGATCCTGTAGGGATCGCCGGCCCAGGCGTTACGGATGACCGTGTGCATGAGCCCGTGTGCTGCCAGCGGCGCATCCCAGGAATAGGCCTTGTCGATACGGATCGGCGTGCCGACGTCATCGACCAGCAGATCGTCCGGGCCGCAGACGAAACCGAGCGGCATGCCTTCGAGCGGCGTCATCGGCCTGACGTCCTTGCCCGCCGGCCTCGGCCCCGGCGGCGCCGACCGCGGATAAGGCGGCTTGAAGCGAAACCCGCCGGGCACGTCCACCGTACCCAGGAGTACTTGCAGCAGGTGGATGGCGCGGCAGGTGTGAAAACCGTTCGAATGCGCCGAGATGCCGCGCATCGCGTGCATCGACACCGGCCGGCCCTTGATCGTCTCGTGCCGGCGGCCGGCCCAGTCGGTCCACGCCACCGGCAGTTCGATCGCCTGCTCGAAGGCGACATGCGCCAGTTCGGCGGCGATGCGGCGGATGGTGTCGGCGGTAACGCCGCAGCGTTCGGCGACCGCATCGGGAGAATAACTCTCGTGCAGGTACCGGTCTGCGATAAGCTGGAAGACCGGTACGCAGCGGCGGCCATCGACCTGGAAGTTGCCGGTCAGCGCCGGCTTTGCGTCGGTATCGGTGGCGCTGACGGAGACTTTGGCCAGCCTGTCCCAGGCCAGCGGATTGCCGCCGCTGTCGCGTGCGAACAGCCCGTCATCTGCTGCACCCGGCTCCTGGATGACGAGGACATGGGCGTTGGTGTAGCGCAGCAAATAATCGAGATCGACGCGGCCGGCCTTCAGCAGTTCATGGATGAGAGCAAACACGAACAGGCCGTCGGTGCCGGGCCGGATGCCGATCCAGTCGTCGGCAATGGCGTTGTAGCCGGTGCGGCATGGATTGATCGAGACCACCTTGGCGCCGCGCGCCTTGAGCTTGCCGAGACCGATCTTGATCGGGTTGGAATCATGGTCCTCGGCGACGCCGAACAGCATGAAGTACCTGGTGTTGTCCCAGTCGGGTTCGCCGAACTCCCAGAACGAGCCGCCGATCGTATAGAGCCCGCCGGCCGCCATGTTGACCGAGCAGAAGCCGCCATGGGCGGCGAAATTCGGCGTGCCGAACTGGCTCGCCCACCAGCCGGTCAACGATTGCGACTGGTCGCGCCCGGTGAAGAAGGCGAGTTTCTTTGGGTCGGTGCGGCGGATTTTCGAAAGCCGTTCCGTCGCGATCGAGAAGGCCTCCTCCCACTCGATCTCGCGAAACTCTCCCGAGCCGCGCGGACCGCTGCGCAGCAATGGTTTCTTCAACCTGGCCGGACTGTAGTGCTGCATGATGCCGGCGCTGCCTTTGCCGCACAGCACGCCGCGATTGACCGGATGGTCCTTGTTGCCGTTGATGTAGCGGACCTTGCCGTCCTTGATGTGGACGTCGATACCGCAGCGGCAGGCGCACATGTAGCAGGTGGTCTTGGCGATGCTGTCGGAGACATCAGGCGAGGTATCGACGCCATCACCCTCGTCGGGCGCGCGGGTGTCGGCAAGCGACCGTTGGGACGGTGCGGAATTGGCGCCGCGCAGCGGTCCGTGGTTCATGATTGGGCGCTTTTGCGGTCTGCGAATTTGGCTCTCGTCTTCGGCCCGGGGCCGCGCATATAGTGTTCTTCCGGATGATAACGGTCGCCGGCAAGCCGACGCCGCAGGCCGCGGGTCCAATGGGCAAACAAGGATTTGAACCGCCCGATCACTTTTCTACCCGTTCCAGGTTGGCCGCGATTTTTTTCCAACTCCGCCGGGAAAATTAGAACAAAGCAATCGATCCGTCTAACAAGTTGCTCTTGTAATTCCAATCGAAATTCTTTCTTAATTCTCCGCATGACCCTGGACCAACTGCGGATATTCGTTGCTGTCGCCGAACGGGGGCACATGACCAAGGCGGCCGAGCTGCTGGGCATTTCCCAGTCGGCCGCCTCGGCCGCCATCCGCTCGCTCGAACAGCAGCATGGCGTCCAGCTGTTCAACCGGGTCGGTCGCAACATCGAACTGGCGCAGACCGGGCGCAGGTTTCTGCCCGAGGCGAAGGCCGTGCTCGAACGGGCGGCTGCCGCCCACGACGTGCTGGAGCACGTCTCGCAGACGATCACCGGCAGCCTTTCCATCGCCGCCAGCCAGACCATCGCCAGCTACTGGCTGCCGCGCCGGCTGGCCTCCTTCCACGAGGCCTATCCCGCCGTCAGGCTGAGCGTGACCATCGGCAACACCAGGCAGGTTGAGACCACCGTACTCGACGGTACGGCTGATTTTGGCCTGGTCGAGGGGCGCACTGAATCGGACATATTGCGGCGCGCCAAGGTCGATGTGGATCGCCTGATGCTGGTCGTGGCGCATTCGCATCCCGAGATCGCCGAAGTCTCGCGCGGGCATCCCGATATCAGGGAACTCCGCTGGATCATCAGGGAAGGCGGATCGGGCACGCGCGAGGTGCTGGAAGATCTTGCCCGCCGCGAAGGGATATCGTTCGCAGAGCTGCGGATATTCCTGGTGCTGCCGAGCAACGAGGCGGTTCGTCAGGCGGTCGAGGCCGGCGCCGGCGCCACCATCATTTCGGAGCTCGTTGTCGAACGCGCGGTCGCCGAGGGCAGCCTGCGAGCCGTGCCGATCGATCTGCCAAAGCGCGATTTCGCCATGATCACGCATCGTGACCGGCAGGCAAGTCTGGCCCAGATGGCGCTCAAGGCGCATCTGGGCGTGAGGGCCGGCGAGACCGTCCGCGGGTAAGCCGGGTCAGCCGAATTTCCGCTGCGCATCGAGCGCCAGCCCAAGCCCGACCGAGCCGAACATATCACCTTCGATGACCGACGCCTGCGGCACCAGGGCCAGTATCTGCTGCCTTGCCAGCGGGATGGCGGTCGATCCGCCGGTCAGGAACACCGCGGTGATGTCGGACGGTTTCACCTGCGCGTCGCGGATCGTCTCACCAACCGTCGCGGCCACCCGTTCGATATCCCTGGCGATCGTGTCGTCGATCCCGGCGCGCGTAATTTCGGTCGCAAACCTCGCTCCCGTCAGCGCGACCATCACCTCGGCGGACGGTTGCTCCGTCAACTCGATCTTGGCCCTCTCGACCAAAGCGGCCAGCGCGTGCCCGTAACGATGCTCGACGATGTCGATGAAGCGGTCGACCAGGTCGGCGCGTTCCGCCTCGTAGCGGATCTGGCGCAGATGCGTCATCGCGCGGGCGGTGTAGACCAGATTGATGCGCTGCCATGTCGCCAGGTCGATGAAGTAGCTGGCCGGCAAGTTGCGCTTGCCGTCCTTGGTCGGCGAGAGGTAGCCGAGTTGCGGCATCACATGGGCGATGCTCAACAGCCGGTCGAAGTCGGTGCCGCCGATGTGGATGCCTCGGCTGGCCAGGATGTCGTCCTTGCGATCGAGGGAGCGGGCGCGCTGCGGCGAGACCCGCACGATCGAGAAGTCGGACGTGCCGCCGCCCATGTCGACGATCAGCGCCAGCTCTTCGCCCGTCACCGTCTGCTCGTAGTCGAGCGCCGCCGCGATCGGCTCGAACTGGAAGGCGATATGCTTGAAGCCCTGGGTGCGGGCCGCGTTTTCGAGTTCACCTTCGGCCTTGGCATCGGCCTCGGCATCGTCGTCGACGAACTGCACGGGACGACCGAGCACCACGCTTTCAACCGTATCGTCCGCATCCTCTTCCAGCCTTTTCCTGAGATGGCCGACGAACAGGCCGATGATCTCGGTGAAGGCGATCGATCGGGTTTTGATGCGCGTCTTTTCATGGACTAGCGTACCGCCGAGTACGCTCTTCAGCGAGCGCATCAGGCGACCCTCGATGCTGTCGGTATAGTTGGCGATGGCGCGGCGCCCAAAGTAGGTGCGGTTGTCCTCGAAATTGAAGAACACCGCGCTGGGCAGGGTCACCTCGCCGTCTTCCAGCGCGACCAAATGCGGCTGCCCGTTCCTGATCACGCCGACGGTGGAGTTCGAAGTGCCGAAGTCGATACCGCCGAATGCTGGTCGCATCGCAAAGTCCTGTATTTTTTATTTGGGGAGCGACAGCCGGTGTTCGGCCGGGCCGGGGTCGCGGTCTAACCCACGAGCGTAAAAAGGGGAACCGCCTGTTGAAGAGAGTTTAATCCTTCCGGAAAACCAGCCTTCCGAGCCAGCCGGTCAGCANCGGTCAGCATGGCCAACGACACCGCGAAGACGCCATACAGGAAAGAATAATCGTGGGCGACGCGGAAGATCGACTGTTCGAAACCGGATTTGCGGATTTCGAGCTGGGCGGAGCTTTCCTTGATGAACAGCCCGCTCTTGAACAGGAACGCGCGTGCCTTGTGGGTGCCGACCGGAACATTGGGGGCGAGCCTGACGGTGGCGCGGAACAGGTTCTGCGACAGGAACTGCACGCCGCCGACATTCACGCTGTAGAGGCCGGTCGCCGTCTTGCGCTCGCGCAGTGCCGCGGTGAACTCCTCGATGGTAGCCGGACTGTCGCCAGCGTCGGCCGGCTGCATATAGATGTTGGCGGCGCCGAGCGACAGTTGCTTGTAGCTGTTGGGGTCGGTGACGTCCTGCAGCGGCCGCGTCGTCGCCACCGAATAGGACACCGGCACATTCTTGAAGGTCTCGGACTCCAGATTGATCCAGATGCCGAGCACCCGGTCCTTGCGGCGCACGACGACCTTCCGGGCCGGACCCTCAAGCACGACCACGATGTCGTAGCGCCCCTGGCGCGCGACACGCGGGTCGGCATTTTCCAATGAGCCGAAGATGGTGAGGTCGGCGCCGGAAAAGCCGGCGGTGATTGAGACATGGTCGGTGGATAGGCCGATCTGGATGTTTTCGGTAACCGGCGTCTGCGCTCTTGCCGGTGACGAGGCGGCGCACAGCGACAGCGAGGCAACGGCCAGGAACGTCCTAAAACCCGCCATCAGGTCGGATCCGCGCCGGACAGCGAATAGAGGCTGGGCGGCGTCACGAACAGATCGATGGCGAGCCGGATGGCAACCGCCAGGACCAGCAGTGCCAGCAGCGCCCTGAGCTGCTCGCCGCGCAGCCTTTGGCCGGCCTTGGCGCCGTATTGCGCGCCGGCGACGCCGCCCGCCATCAACAAGAAGGCGAGCATGACGTCGACCGTCTGGTTGGTGGTGGCATGGACCAGCGTGGTGTAGGCCGAGGTGAAGATGATCTGGAACAGCGAGGTGCCGACGACGACGTTGGTCGGCACTTTCAAGAGATAGATCAGCGCCGGCACCATGATGAAGCCGCCGCCGACGCCCATGATCGACGACAGGAAACCGATGCCGGCGCCGAGGCCGAGCACCGGGATGACGCTGACGAACAGCTTCGAGGCCCTGAACCGCATTTTCAGCGGCAAGCGGTGGATCCAGTTGTGCTGGCCGGATTTCTTCAGCACCGGTGCCGCGCCGCTGCGCGTGGCGCGCAGCGCATTGACGCTCTCGACCAGCATCAGCCCGCCGACGGTGCCGAGCAGCACGACATAGAGCAGCGAGATGAACAGGTCGAGCTGGCCGAGCCGGCGCAAGAAGCCAAAGACGAAGATGCCGCCGGTCGAGCCGACGATGCCGCCGGCCAAAAGCACACCGCCGAGCTTGAAGTCGAGCGTGCCGCGCTTCACGTGCGACAATGCGCCGGAGAAGGAGGAGGCGATGACCTGGTTGGCGCCGGTGGCGACTGCGATCGCCGGCGGTATGTTGTAGAAGATCAGCAGCGGCGTGATCAGGAAGCCGCCGCCCACTCCGAACATGCCCGAGAGGAAACCCACCGCCGCGCCCATGGCCAGCAGCACGAAGATGTTGACGGAAATTTCCGCGATCGGGAGATAGATGCCCACCCGTCAGTCTCGATCAGTTTGCCCGTCGGCGAATGCAACCGTGGCGGGCATTCGCGCCAAAAGCCTGTCCGTTCTTGCGCCGGCCGGGCGGCGAAGTCAAACCTCGCCACGTCGCCGAAACAAAAAACAACTCAATCAGTTAACAGGCAAATGTGTGGCAAAGGCGTCGCGGAAACGACGCATCTGACGTTATTTGCGCGCAAGCAGCACCTTGACCAGCTTTTCGTCGACCGTGCCGGTAGGCTTCAGATCGTTGTCGGTCTGGAAAGCCATGATGGCATCCTTGGTTTTCTGGCCCATCACGCCGTCGTCATTGCCGGCCTCGTAGCCGTTCTTGTTGAGAATACGCTGGATGTTCTGAACGACCTTCTTCATGTCGACGCTGGCGGTCGTCTGCGGCGTGCCATCCTGCCACGATTCGGGAATATCGGCCGAATTGGCCGCAGGATCGAGCGGCTTTGCCTTCCACAGCTCCGTGGCGGCGCGTGCGCGTTCGAGCTGCTCGGGCCTGAGCGCCTTGGCGATCTCGTCGCGCTTTGCCGCCGCATCCTTGTCGCCGGTCTTGGCGACGAGCGCGAACCATTTGTAGGACTCTTCGAGATTCTGCTTCATGCCGACGCCCTTCGCCGCCAGGATGCCGAGATTGAACTGGCTGTCCTTGACGCCGAGATCGGCGGCGGCCTGGAACCAGTGCGCGGCCGATTCATTGTCGGTCACGCCGTCCGCCGCCATGGCGAAGAGCACGGCGAGGTTGTGCATGGCGCTGGCGTTGCCCTGCGCGGCGGCGAGCTGGTACCAGGTCTTCGCCTTCTTGACGTCGCGCGCGACGCCGGTGCCCTTCTCGTAAAAGTTGCCGATGCGGTATTCCGCCGGTGCGAAGCCGAGCTCGGCTGATTTCTCGTACCATTTGGCGGCCGCTGCCATGTCTTGCTTGACGCCGCGCGATTCGGCGTAGCGCGAGCCGATCTCGAACAGTGCCTTGGCGTCGCCGCCGGCCGCTGCGTCACGCAAGGCAGCCGGGCCGGCATCGGCTGGAATGTCGATCTTGGCAGTGGCCGCCGCCGTCGAAGCAACCGCTGACGTGACCGTGCCGGTCATGTCCTGGGTCGCGGGCGTGGCGTCCGGCGCGGTGGCCATTGGTTCGGCGTCCGCAGCCGTCGGGCCCGCAGGTGCCGACGCTGTCACGTTCGCCGCCGCCGGATCGGGCGACGTCGTTGAAGCCATTGGCGCAGGAACAGGCTCGGCCGCGGACCCTGAGTCGATCGGCGTTTCGGCATCCGCCGATCTTCCGCCATATGACGGCGTGACGATGGCGGCCTGCGCCGGCATGTCGTCCTCGGCTACCGATTCGGATGGCTCTGCCTGCCGGACAGCGTGGTCTGGTGCGCTATCCCCTGCAGTTTCTGTGTCCGTCTTCGGCTCGTTGACGGTACCGATCGATGCGCTTTCCGCTGGCTGCGCGGCCGCCATCGGCGCCGTGTCGCTGCTGGCAATATCGATCGGGTCGGAGACAAAGGCCTTGCCTAATTGCAGGCCGGCGAGCGCCAGCATGACCGCGGCGGCTGCCATCAGAATCGGCTTGCGTCGCGCCTTGAGCAAGTCGCCGATCCTGAGCGCCTTTACCGGCCCCCTCATCGTCGATTGCCGCTTGAGAGCGTCGGCCTCGGCAGCGGCCGCTTGCGCCGCGCGCCTGGCTGCGGCGATGAAGTCGGATTTCGATGCGTCGGCATTGCCGGCCCTGCCGGGGGGGCCGCGTTCGTCGCGCACGCGCTTCATGATGGCGTTGAGGTCAGGTGGGCCGGAGCCGGGCTCCAGCGGCCGGTTGGCAACCTTCGGGTCCAGCGGCTCGTCGAGATCGGCAACCGGTATCTCAACATCAGGCGCGGAGCCGGCAAGCGGTGGAACAATCGTCTCCTTCTTGGCCTTGAAGGCGCGCGCCAGTCCGCCGAGCATCGACTTCCGGCCGCCGGTCGGCTGGCTTTTTTCCGACGTGTCCGAGCCAAGCGCCGCCATGGCCGCGGCCGCGGCGGCTTCGGCCGGCGTGCGCGTGCTCGGTTCGCTATGGGAACCTGGTTCATCGCTGATCATGGCAGAGACATGGCTGTCGAGGTCGGCCATGTCTTCCGTCAGCGGCAGTGGCTGGTCGATGTCCATGGACGGCGCGTCACGTACGGCCATCTTTGGCGATCGCACGCCGCGCCAGCTGTCCGGCTCTGCCGGTTGCGTATTCAGAAGTTCGCTCACAGCGTCGGTCGGCTCGCCGGTCTCCAGCGAGCCCAGCCGGTCGACGATCTTGAGCAGCGTGTCGTGGATGGCTTCGAAGGTCCTCGAATTGCGCTCGTCGGAACGGCGCGTCAGTGCTTCGAGCGTCTTCAGATCCTGGGCGAGGCCAGAGACGGCCGCCGTGTTGGCACTGGAGCCCGCCAACGAACGGACGGCGCTCTCGGCTGCCTCGCGCGCCGCGCTGAAGATGGAATCGCGGGTGCCAGCCAGCGACTTCTCGATTTCGTTGAGACGAGGGCTGATATCCTCCAATTCCGGCAGTGGCGCGCCGGGTTTCGAAAGGTGCGCCGAAAGGCCCGCGACCTGCGCTTCCAGGCTGCGGATCAGGGCCGGGTCGATACCGGCGACTTGTGCCGCCGATGAATCCAGCCGGATTGAAATGTCTTCGAGCCGGCTTTCCAGGCCACGGATCGCGGCTTCACCTGCGTGATCGGGAACGCGCGTCTCCAAGCGCTTGGCCAGCGCGCTGAAGCGGGCGTCGAGGGCGTCCATGATGCCGGCCCCGTCGATCTGCGGCATGCGCTGGTCCAGCCTGTCGCCAACTTCGTCCAGCCGGCGCTCGAGATCGCGAAACAGCATGTTGCCTTGTTCGATCGCGTCGCCCTGGCGACGCTCCATCATGCCGGACAGCACGTCGAAACGCTGTTCCAGCCCCTGGAAGATATAGTCGGCGTCCGGCATGGTAGGCGCCCGGTCGATCTTGTCGGCAATAAGCGCGATCTGCTTGTCGAGACGCTCCATCGCCTGCTCAGGCAAATTGGCCCGGCTGGCAAGATCGTCGACCCGGCTCGACAGCATGTTGAGGCGGTCGATGACCTCGCCACTGGGGTGGACTTGCGTCACTTCCTCGATCTGTTCGGCAAGCGAGGCGATCCGCTTCTCGATACGCTCGAATGCTTCGGGGTCGAATGAATTGGCCTGCGCGGCGACGGTCGAGGCGACGATGGCGCGGGAAATCTCGTCCAGACGCTCGTCGATCATTGCGAATGTGCTGCTGCCGAGGTTGTCCTGCTGGCGGGCGAAATGCTCGACGGCGCCGGCAAGCGTGCGGACCTTCTCTTCGAGCGAACGCAGCGACAGCGATTCCGGCAGATTGTTGACGGCATTGCTGATCTGTTCGAGCCGTTCGGTCAGCATCGAAAGACCGGGTGCGTCCGACCGCTGTCGCTGATCGGCATCGACACGATCCTCGAACGCCGTCCAGCGGCGGTCGAACTCGTCCCAGCGGCGGCCGACCGCCTGCACACTCTCCTCGCGCGCCAATGTGTCGAGCGCGGCCTTGACCTGCTCCAGATCGAGCCGGAGCATGTTGACGCTTCTGTCGTCGCTCTTTTCGGCCAGGGACTGGATGGCGCCGGAAAGCCGCTCGAACTCGACGCCGAGTTCGGCGCTGCCTTTGCCTCCCGTCGATTGGCCACCCGGCTCGGTGCTTGCCTGGAAAGCCCGCTCGATGTCGTTGCGCAGCGCTTCGAATTCGCGCTGCAGGCCGGCGGTCATCTGGTGGCGCAGTTCCTCGCGCAGGCCGCGCAATTCGCCGGCGATCTTGCCGACCACGGCGACGCCGTCCTCCTGGCCGCGCACGCGGTCGATGTCGCGGGCGATCGCCTGGTAATTCTGGTCGAAGGCAGCCGGCGCCGGGCTTTTCGGCGGCTGCTCGGGGCGCGGATCCTCATAGGGCCGGGCGCTGGCATAGCGCGGCTCCGCGCTCAGCCGGCGCGGATCGGGACGTTCGCTCAAGTCCTCGCGCGTCCGCTCCAGCCGCTGCTCCAGCGTTTCCAGGGAACGGTTGAGCTGTTCAAGCGTGGTGTATGGCCTGCGCTGCCGGCCGGTGTTGAGTGTATCGAGATAGGACCGCTTGCTGTTCATCGATGCGCCCGTTCAGTTTCACTGCTGGCTTTATGACCAGTTCCCAAAGTCCTGCCGGAAACGAAGACGGCCGCGGCTTTGCTGCGGTGGACTCCGAAACCGTGAAAAATTCGCTACAGGATAACCACGGGTGACCGACATGCGCACAATTCGCCCAACGTGGTAAACAACGCGTTAACCAAGCTTAAGAAGTTGCAACGATGTTGACGAGCGCCTGAAGCGCCGCCGGGCCATGCGGTGGCGGATGCGGCAAAAAGGTCCTCCCGCACGACGCCCTTGCTTCGTGAGGCGGCTATCGGTATAGAATTGACGTAAACGTAAGGGTGCAGATTGTGCCGTTTGCGATTTTGTTTGTTGAAACCACGAGTGGAAGCACGCCCCCGCTTCGACTCAGGCGACGCACGGTCCAGGGCCGCGGCGCCACCAGATGGGGAAAGCCAGTGACCATGAAACTTGTTTCGCCCGGCGAAGCCGCGGCCAATACCAATGACATGTCCGATAAAGCCGGCGAGGATCTTGTCCGCATCGGCGAGATGGCCAAGAAATACGGAGTAACGCTGCGCACGCTGCGTTTCTACGAGGACAAGGGCCTTCTCAATCCGCAGCGCGACGGCTCGACCCGTCTCTACACGCGCCGCGACAAGGCGCGGCTGAAGCTGATCCTGCTCGGCCGCAAGGTCGGGTTCTCGCTGCGCGACGTCAAGCAAATGATGGACCTCTACGACCCCAGCGGTTCCAACACCAAGCAGTTGCGACTGACGCTCGACAAGTCGGAGAAGCAGCTTGCCCGCCTGCAGAAGCAGCGGGCTCTGATCGACGATGCCATCAACGAGTTGAGCAACTCGATGGCGGCGGTGCGTCAGATGCTGAGCGAACGCTCGGCGCCGCAGGCCAGCGTCGCCGGGTAATTCTTCGCCCGTTTCCGGTGAACCTTCTGGGAGAGAGCCGCGTGGGCCTTGGCTGCGCGGCTCTTCCCTTTGTCTTGCGGCTGCGACGGGACGAATATCTTTCAATCTGTTCGGACTGGCTACGGCCAGCGCCGTTACGCTATGAGCGAGCGGCGGGGATTAATTTGTCGCATCAAAAAATTGACGTTTACGCAAACGTCAACTTTTGCTATTCCGACCTGAACATTGGTCCGCATGCCCGTCTGACTTCACATTGGGGATTCGGGGCCAAGGCCGCATGGTGGAGGAAATGCATGCCGATCTACAGGGCGCCGGTCCAGGACACGCTGTTTGTGCTGAAAGAAGTGCTGGGCTACCAGCGCTATTCCAATCTTCCCGGATTTTCCGACGCGACGCCGGACGTCGTCGAGGCCATCCTCGCCGAGGGCGCCAAGCTCGCTGAAAATGTCATGCAGCCGCTGAACCGCGTCGGCGACATGGAAGGCTGCGAGCGCCATGGCGACGGTTCGGTGACGACGCCGAAGGGCTTCAAGGAGGCCTTCGACCAATACCGCGAGGGCGGCTGGTTGGGGCTGGCCGCACCCGTCGAATTTGGCGGCCAGGGTCTGCCTTACGCGGTGCATACCGCTGTTTCCGAATATATGATTTCGGCCAACATGTCGCTGATGATGTACCCCGGCCTGACGCAGGGCGCGATCGCCGCGATCATTACCCATGGCACCGACGAGCAGAAGGCGCTCTGGTTGCCGAAGCTGGTCGAAGGCGTCTGGACCGGCACCATGAACCTGACCGAGCCGCATTGCGGCACCGATCTCGGCCTGCTGCGCACCAGGGCGGTTCCCAATGGCGACGGCACCTACAGGATCTCAGGCCAGAAGATCTTCATATCGGCCGGTGAGCACGACCTGGCGGACAACATCGTCCACCTGGTGCTGGCCCGCATCGACGGCGCGCCGGAAGGCGTGAAGGGCATTTCGCTGTTCATCGTGCCGAAACTCAAGCTCGATGCATCAGGCAATCCGGGCGAGAAGAACACCGTCTCCTGCGGCTCGATCGAGGAGAAGATGGGCATCCATGGCAATTCGACCTGCGTCATGAATTATGACGAGGCACAAGGCACGCTGCTTGGCGAGACGAATGGCGGGCTGAAAGCCATGTTCACGATGATGAACGAAGCGAGGCTCGGCGTCGGCCTGCAGGGGCTCTCTCTGTCGGAGGTCGCCTACCAGAACGCTGTGTCCTATGCCAAGGATCGCCTGCAGGGACGCTCGCTGTCTGGGCCGAAGGCGCCGGACAAGAAGGCCGACCCGATCATCGTCCACCCCGATATCCGCCGCAGCCTGATGACCATGAAGGCCTTCAACGAGGCCGGTCGCGCACTGGCACTGTGGACGGCGATCAAGTCCGATATCGCCCACCGTGCCAGTGACGACAGGGACCGCCAGGCCGCCGACGACTACACCGGGCTGATGACGCCGGTGGTCAAGGGCGTGCTCACCGACAAGGGTTTCGACCACGCAGTGATGGCGCAGCAAGTGTTCGGCGGGCACGGCTATATCGAAGAGCACGGCATGAGCCAGTTCGTGCGCGATGCCCGCATCGCGATGATCTACGAGGGTGCCAACGGCATCCAGGCGCTCGACCTCGTCGGCCGCAAGCTGGCCTTGAATGGCGGCCGTGCCGTGCAGGCCTTCTTCAAGGAGGTCGGCGAGTTCTGCGAGGAGAACCGCACTGACGAGAAGATGGCGCCCTTTACCAAGGCGCTGAAGAAGGGCCTCAACGATCTGCAGGCGGCGACGATGTGGCTGATGCAGAACGGCATGGCCAAGCCCGATAACGCCGGTGCCGCCTCGACCGACTACATGCATCTCTTCGGCCTGGTGGCGCTGGGCTATATGTGGGCGCAGATGGCCAAGGCGGCCGGGGCGAAATTGGCGAACGGCGCCAATGGTTCTTCGGCGTTCTACGATAGCAAGCTGGTGACGGCGCGCTTCTTCATGGAGCGGATCATGCCGGAAACGTCGGCGCACCTCGCCCGCATCTCCAGCGGCGCCGATACATTGATGGCACTGCCGGCGGAAGCGTTCTAAGCTCGATTTTCCCTCCCCCTCGAGGGGAGGGGGGACGTCGGCGCAAGGGAGAAACAGCATGACCAACCCCGCCGAAATTCTTGGCCTTCCCAAACCAGCCTGGGCGGCGGACGAGGTCGGCATGCTCTACGACATGGCGCACCGCTTCATGTCGGAAGAGATCGCGCCACGCTATGACGAGTTCGAGAAGAACGAGATGGTCGACCGTGAGTGCTGGCTGAAGGCGGGCGCGGCCGGTCTGCTCTGTGCCTCGATGCCGGAGGAATATGGCGGTTCGGGCGGGACGTTCGCGCATGAGAGCGCCATCATCGAGGCGATCGGCCATGTCGGCGTCGACGGTTTCGGCATCGGCCTGCACAATTCGATCGTCGTTCCTTACATCCTCCACTACGGCTCGGAGGAGCAGAAGAAGAAGTGGCTGCCGAAACTGGCGACCGGCGAGCTGATCGGCGCCATCGCCATGACCGAGCCCGGCGCCGGTTCCGACCTGCAAGGCGTCAAAACGCGCGCCGAGAAGGACGGCAACCAATACAAGGTCAACGGCTCGAAGACCTTCATAACCAACGGCCAGCTCGCCAATTTCATCATAATCGTCACCAAGACCGATCCGGAGAAGGGCGCCAAGGGCACCTCGCTGATCGTCGTCGAGACCGACGAGGTGGAAGGGTTCGAGCGCGGCCGCAACCTCGACAAGATCGGGCTCAAGGCCAACGACACGTCGGAACTGTTCTTCAACGATATGCGCGTGCCGACCTCCAATCTACTCGGCCACGAGGAAGGCCAGGGCTTCGTCCAGTTGATGCAGCAATTGCCGCAGGAGCGGCTGCAGATCGGCACCGGCGCCATCGCCATGGTCGAACGGGCGCTGGCGTTGACCATCGACTACGTCAAGGAGCGCAAGGCCTTCGGCAAGGCGATTATCGATTTCCAGAACACCCAGTTCAAGCTGGCCGAATTGAAGACCGAGGCGACCATCGGCCGGGTCTTCTACAATGACTGCGTCGCCCGCCATATCAATGGAGGCCTCGACCCGGTGACGGCCTCGATGGCCAAATACTGGCTGTCAGACCTGCAGGGAAAAGTCGTCGATGAATGCCTTCAATTGCATGGCGGCTATGGCTACATGAATGAGTATCCGATCGCCCGCATGTTCCGCGACGCCCGCGTCCAGCGCATCTACGGCGGCACCAACGAGATCATGAAATTGCTGATCGGGCGCTCTCTCTGAGAGACTTTCAGCAAACCAAGGAGCAGGAAAATGGCCGAAGCTTATGTCTATGACGCCGTGCGCACGCCGCGCGGCAGGGGCAAGAAGGATGGCTCGCTGCACGAGGTGCCGGCGGTGCGGCTCGGCGCCAAGGTGCTCGAGGCGATCCGTGACCGCAATGGGCTGGACACCGGCGCCGTCGACGACATCATCTTCGGCTGCGTCGATCCGGTCGGCGAGGCGGGTTCTGTCATTCCGCGCGCCGCCGCCTTCGAGGCCGGTTACGACACGAAAGCGCCCGGCATGCAGATCTCGCGTTTCTGCGCCTCTGGCCTGGACGCCATCAATTTCGGCGCCGCCAAGATCGCGCAGGGCGCCGACGAGATCGTCATCGCCGGCGGCGTCGAATCGATGTCGCGTGTCGGCATGGGCGCATCCGGCGGCGCCTGGTTCATGGACCCCTCGGTCGGCCTGCCGGGCTGGTTTGTGCCGCAAGGCATCTCGGCCGATCTGATCGCCACGAAGTACGGCTTTTCGCGCGACGACGTTGACGCCTATGCGGTCGAAAGCCAGAAGCGCGCCGCCAAAGCCTGGGGCGAAGGCCGCTTCAAGAATTCGGTGATCTCGATCAAGGACCAGAACGGCCTGACCATCCTCGACCACGATGAGCACATGCGGCCTTCGACCGATATGCAATCGCTGGCGGCCCTCAACCCGTCTTTCGTCATGCCCGGCGAAATGGGCGGCTTCGATGCCGTCGCGGTGCAGAAGCATCCCGAGGTGGAGGAGGTCAATCACGTCCACCACGCCGGCAATTCGTCCGGCATCGTCGACGGCGCGGCGGCCGTTCTGCTCGGCTCGAAGAAGGCTGGAAAGTCGCTCGACCTGAAGCCGCGCGCTCGCATCCGTGCATTCGCCAATATCGGTTCGGAGCCGGTGCTGATGCTGACCGGTCCGGTCGACGTGACCGAGAAGCTGCTGAAGCGTGCCAGGATGAAGCTGTCGGACATTGATCTGTTCGAACTCAACGAGGCGTTCGCCTCGGTGGTGCTGCGCTACATGCAGGCTTTCGACATTTCGCACGACAGGATCAACGTCAATGGCGGCGCCATCGCAATGGGCCATCCGCTCGGCGCAACCGGTGCGATGATCTTCGGAACGGTGCTGGACGAACTGGAGCGCCGCGACCTGAACACCGCGCTGGTGACGCTCTGCATCGGCGCCGGCATGGGCACCGCAACGATCATCGAACGCGTCTGACGGGAGAGAGACCGATGAGCTACACCAACTTCACCCTCGACATCGACGCCGATGGCATCGCGCTGGTCACCTGGGACATGCCCGACCGCTCGATGAACGTCTTCACCGAAGAGGCGATGCTGGAGCTGAACGCCATCGTCGATAAGGTGGCGAGCGACGCGTCGATAAAGGGGGCGGTGATCACCTCCGGCAAGGACACGTTCTCCGGCGGTGCCGACATCACCATGCTGCAGAAGATGCTGTCGAAGTTCGCAGCCGATAAAGCCAAGGACCTGGACAAGGCGACCAAGGCATTGTTCGACAATGCCGGCTACATGACCGGCTTGTTCCGCAAGCTGGAGACCTCAGGCAAGCCGTGGGTTTCGGCGATCAACGGCACCTGCATGGGCGGTGCGTTCGAGCTGTCGCTCGCTTGCCATGGCCGTGTCGCGGCCGATTCCGACAAGGTCAAGATGGCGCTCCCCGAAGTGAAGATCGGCATCTTCCCAGGTGCCGGCGGCACCCAGCGCGTGCCGCGGCTGACCGACCAGCAGCAGGCCCTGCAGATGCTGACGTCCGGTCAGACGCTGTCGCCGCAGAAGGCCAAGTCGATGGGCCTGATCCATGAGATTGCCGAACCGACGAAGCTGGTCGAATCCGCCAAAGCCATGATCAAAAATGGCTTGAAGCCAGTGGCGCCGTGGGACGAGAAGGGCTTCAAGCTGCCCGGCGGCCCGGTCTATTCGGTGGCCGGCGCCAATCTGTGGCCACCTGCAATCGCCATCCTGCGTCGCGAGACCTATGGCAACTATCCGGCCGCCGCGGCCATCCTGAAATGCGTCTATGAAGGCTTGCTGGTGCCGTTCGACACCGGCTTGCGCATCGAGCAGCGTTATTTCACCGAAATCATGCAGACCAGAGAAGCGGCGGCGATGATCCGCTCGCTGTTCGTGTCGCTGCAGGAACTGAACAAGGGCGCGCGTCGTCCGGCCGGCGTGCCGGAAACCAAGTTCAAGAAGATCGGCGTGCTCGGCGCCGGTTTCATGGGCGCCGGCATCGCCTATGTCACGGCCAAGGCCGGCATTCCGGTGGTGCTGCTCGACCGCGACATGGACGCTGCCGCCAAGGGCAAGGCGCATTCGGACAGCCTGATCTCGGATCAGGTCAGGAAGGGCCGCGCCAAGCCGGAGGACAAGGACAGGCTGCTGTCGCTGATCACGCCGACGGCGGACTATGCCGACCTCGCAGGCTGCGACCTGGTGGTCGAGGCGGTATTCGAGGATTCGGGCGTCAAGAAAGACGCCACCGAAAAGGCGGAGGCCGTGCTGAAGGCGTCGGCGATCTTCGCGTCGAACACGTCCACCATCCCGATCACGTCGCTGGCGAAGAATTCGGCGCGGCCGAAGAATTTCATCGGCATCCATTTCTTCTCGCCGGTCGACAAGATGATGCTGGTCGAAATCATTTTGGGCAAGAAGACGGGCGACAAGGCGCTGGCCACCGCGATCGACTTCGTCCGCGCCATCAAGAAGACGCCGATCGTCGTCAACGACACGCGCGGCTTCTACGTCAACCGTTGCGTGCTGCGCTACATGTCGGAAGCCTACAAGATGCTCATCGAGGGGGTTCCGGCGCCGATGATCGAGAACGCGGCGAAGGCCGCCGGCATGCCGGTCGGCCCCTTGGCGCTGACGGACGAAACGGCGATCGACCTCGCGCAGAAGATCATGAAGCAGACCATGCGCGATCTCGGCGACAAGGCTGTCGACCCGAAGCAGATGACGCTGATCAACACGCTGGTCGACACGCATGGCCGCTTCGGCCGCAAGAACGGCAAGGGTTTTTACGACTATCCGCAAAAGCCTGCCAAGAAGAAGCTGTGGCCGGGCCTGAAGGATCTCTATCGGCAGTTGCCGCCTGAAGAGGTCGACTATGAGGAACTGAAGCAGCGGCTCCTGGTCACCATCGCGTTGGAGGCGGCCCGGGTGATGGAGGAGGGCATCGTCACCGATCCGCGCGAGGCCGATGTCGGCTCGATCCTCGCCTTCGGCTTCGCGCCCTTTACCGGCGGCGTGCTGTCCTACATCGACGGCATCGGCGCAAAAAAATTCGTCAAGATCGCCAAGGGTCTTCAGAAGAAGTATGGCGCCGAGTTCAAAGCGCCGAAGCTCCTGCTCGAGATGGCAGAGAAGGGCGAGACTTTCTACGAACGCTTCGATCCCTATGCCAGGAGCGAGGCCAAGAAGGCGGCGTGACGCCGCCTTCGATGGTGGACAAACTCACGGCCACCGGTTAGAACGGAGAAGGTATTTTTTCCTGTTCTGAAGGAGAGCAAAAGTGCTCTCGCATGACCGCGTGTGGGCCGCCATCGATGCTCTCGCCGAGCGCTATTCGCTCTCGGCGTCGGGGCTGGCGAAACGCGCGGGCCTCGATTCGACGGCCTTCAACAAATCGAAGCGGCTGTCCTCGGACGGGCGGCCGCGCTGGCCGTCGACCGAGTCGCTGGCCAAGATCATCGAGGCGACCGGCGCTTCGCTCGACGAATTCACCGGACTGGTCGAAGGCCGGGGCAAGACCGTTCCCGGATCTCTGCCGGCACAGACGTCTTCGGTGCCGCTGCTCGGCTTCGCCCAGGCCGGCGCCGGCGGCTTCTTCGACGATGCCGGCTTTCCCGTGGGGCAGGGCTGGGATCTGATCGAGCTTCCGGCACGGGCGACTGAAACCTCCTATGCGCTGCAGGTCCAGGGCGATTCCATGCTGCCGCTCTACCGCAACGGCGACGTGCTGATCGTCGAGCCGGGCGCCGCCACCCGCAAGGGCGATCGCGTCGTCGTCAAGACCAATGCCGGCGAGGTGATGGCCAAGGTGCTGGACCGTCAGACGGCGAAGTCGATCATGCTGGTCTCGCTCAATCCCGATCACCCGGATCGCGAGATCCCGATGCGCGATGTCGAATGGGTGGCGCGGATTGTCTGGGCAAGCCAGTAGGGGCCGCCGGTGCGTCCGCTTCATGCCGCCGCCGCGGTGTTGACGATCCTGGCAATGGGGGCTGCGATTGCCGCCGGTGGCCGCGCCGTTCTGCAGGACGAAAATGGGCGCGTCGCGGCTCGGGCGCAGGCCGGCATCGCGGCGCAATCCCGAGCGCCTGCTACATCAGCAAATCCGCGACCCAAGGCGGCGAGCCCAGAGGCGCATTCCAGGGCCATCGATCCCGAAGTCGTCGCCCCGCCGCAGCTTCAGCCGCAAGAGCTTGAACGGGTCGAGCCGCGCGCGCCGCTGAGTGAGTTGGCGCTGGCCGGACCGCCCAAGCCGCCCAAAACGAAAATGCCCGACGACTGGAACGGGACAAAACTGTTCCAGCCGGTTGCATCGGCCGCCGGTGTGATCGAGGCCAAGGGCTACTCCGTCGCGATTTCCGGCGTCGACATCGTCAGGCAGGACGAAACTTGCACCGACGGCGGCAAGTCGTGGACGTGTGGCACCCGGGCGCGAACGGCGTTCCGTGCCTTCCTGCGCGGTCGGGCGGTGGTCTGCACGGTGCCACCCGAGGGCGGCCGCGACCTGATCACCGCCGATTGCCGCGTCGGCAACCGGGATGTCGGCCAGTGGTTGATCGAAAACGGCTGGGCGCGCGCCGCCAAGGGTGGCCCTTATGTCGAGACCGGCGAGAAGGCCCGTATGGCGAGGAAGGGCATTTTCGGGCCGGCGCCCAGTCTCTCCGGCCTGCCTCCGGCGCCAGCCCCTTTTGCGGCCACAGCCCAGCCGACGCAGCCGATTCTCGATCCGTCGGCGACGGCTACGCCGACATCTGAGACGACTGCTACGCCGCCAACTGACCGGCTAGCGCCTTCTGAATGAGCGCGCGGGTTTCTGCGATGCCGTAGAGCGCGGCGAAGGAACCGAAGCGCGGGCCGCGCTCTTGTCCGATCAAAATCTGGTAGATCATCTGGAAGAAGGCGACGGAGACGCCCGGCCCGCCTTCCGGGCTTTGCTTCGAATGGTCCTGATAGCGTTCGATCTTGCGCGCGACGTTGAGCGCGGCATTCTGGATCGCCTCGCCATCGGCATCTGGCGGCAATGCGGCGAGCGCTTCGGACAGTTTCGTCAGCGCCTCGCGCTCGACCGGGTCGGCGGCCCGGTACACCTTGGCCGGCTTCACGAAATCGTCGAAATAGCGGATCGCATATTCGGCCAGCCGGTCGAGCTCGGGATGGGTCTTCGGCGTCACGCCTGAGGTGTGGCGCAAAATGAACCCCCACAGCACGTCCTTGTTCTGGGCGTTCGAGGCGCTGACCAGATTGAGCAGCAGCGCGAACGACACCGGCAGGTCGACGACAGGCGGGTTCCCGTCATGCATGTGCCAGACGGGATTTCCCAGCCGCTCCTTCCACTCCTGCCGGCGATAGGCGGACAGAAAGGCGTAATACTCGTCCACCGCCTTCGGAATGACGTCGAAATAGAGCTTCTTGGCCTGCCGCGGCCGCTGGTACATGTAGAGCTCGAGGCTTTCGGTCGGCGCGTAGGTCAGCCACTCGTCTATGGTCAGTCCGTTGCCCTTCGACTTCGAAATCTTCTGGCCGTTCTCGTCCAGGAACAGCTCATAGACGAAATGCTCGGGAGCGCGCCCGCCCAGGATATTGCAGATACGGTCGTAGATCACCGCATTCGTCTGGTGGTCTTTGCCGAACATTTCGAAATCGACGCCGAGCGCCGCCCAGCGCATGCCGAAATCCGGCTTCCACTGCAGCTTCACCCTGCCGCCGGTTATGGGCAGCGTGGTTTCGGTGCCGTCATCGTCGAAGGTGATCGTGCCGGCCTTGGCGTCGACATGCTTCATGGGGACGTAAAGCACGCGGCCACTTTTGGGGGAAATCGGCAGGAACGGACTGTAGGTCGCCTGACGCTCCTCTCCGAGCGTCGGCAGCATCACGTCCATGATTTTGTCGAAACGTTCGGCAGCGCGCAGCAGAACGTCGTCGAAACGGCCAGCCTTGTAGTATTCCGTCGCGCTGGCGAACTCGTAGTCGAAGCCGAACGTGTCCAGGAAACGGCAAAGCATTGCGTTGTTGTGGTCTGCGAAGCTCGCATAGTCGCCGCCGAAAGGATTGGGGACGGACGAGAGCGGCTTGTGCAGGTGCGGCTCGAATGCGGCGCGATCGGGGACGTTGTCCGGAATCTTGCGCATGCCGTCCATGTCGTCGGAAAAGCACAAGATCTTGGTCTTGACGGTGTCCCGGGTGAGGACGCGGAAGGCGTGGCGCACCATCGAGGTGCGTGCGACCTCGCCGAAAGTACCGATGTGCGGCAGCCCCGACGGACCGTAGCCGGTCTCAAACAGGACGGTCTCGGGAAAGTCAGTGTCTTTGTAGCGCTCGACGATCTTCCTGGCTTCCTCGAACGGCCACGCCTTGCTTTCAGCCGCTGCCGCAAGCACCTCGGGATTGAGATCGATGATGTTTGATCCCGCCATGTCACCGTTTCCAAATTATTCGCCGGGATGATTTTTTCAACCGGTCTCTAGGCGTGCCTGCCGTGGGCGTCAACGATCGCGGCTCTTTTTCCTTGCGACGTCGGTGCCTCGTTCCTAACTTCGGAGCCCGTTTGAGGAGTTTTAAATGCCGTTGCCGCCGCAAGAAGCCCTGATCTATCTTATGGTCATCACCTCCGCGTCCGATCGCGACATGACCAATGTCGAATTGGCGCGGATTGGCGACGTCGTCCGCTCATGGCCGGTGTTCGAGGACTTCGACCACGACCGGCTGGTCGGCGTCGCCCAGGACTGCCAAAAGTTGCTGCACGAAAAGGACGGCCTGGAAGGCGTTTTGGCGCGCGTCGCTGAAGCACTGCCCGATCGCCTGCTTGACACCGCCTATGCCGCGGCCTTCGAGGTTGCGGCCGTCGACCTCGAAATGCGCTTGGAGGAGGTGAGGGTGCTGCAGCTTATCCGTCGCCAGCTTGATCTCGACACGCTCACCGTCGCCGCCATCGCCCGTGCTGCCAAGGCTCGCCTGCGCACGCTGACTTGATCCAGACGCCAACGGGTCAGAAGAAGCTGACCGGGCCGGATCAGAAAAAACTGACCGGGCCGGATCAGAAAAAGCTGACCGGGCCGGATCAGAAAAAACTGACCGGGAAATAGCGCAGATAGAATTCGGCGAAGATGCCCTTCACCGAAATCTCCTGCAGTGCGTAGTCGAACGCTGCGGCCAGCGCTGGATCGTTGGCCCTGGTGGCGATGGCCATACCCGACCCCAGATATTCGGGCGCCAGATAGGGACCGCCGGCAAAGCGGCAGCAGGCTGCGGCATTCGAACTGCCCAGCCAGAAGGCGAAGCGCATGCCGTCGCCGAAGCCGGCGTCGACCTTGCCGTCCTTGAGACCATCGTAGAGCTCTTTCAGTTGCGCGAAGGGAACGACCTGAACGGTGCCGAAATAATCGCGCAGCATCCGCTCATGCGCGGAGCCTGCGACCACGCCGACGCGCTTGCCGCGCAGTCTGTCGAAGATAGGTTCCGTGAGCGCCTTTGCCTTCGGCATGATGAAGCGCGCCGGAAACTGCAGGTAGGAACGCGAGAAGGCATATTTCGACCGCGACTCTGGCGTGGCGGCAATGCCGGCAATGATCGCTTCGCCTTCGCCCTTTTGCAGCGCCCCTTCGAGCTCGGCCCAAGGCAGCGCCTGGATCTGGCATTTTTCGGCGATGCCGAGTTCGGCGCAGATCGCGCGCGCCAGATCGACGTGGAAGCCGGACAAGCGGCCCGCCCCGTCGAGGAAGTTGAACGGCGGGAAATCGGTGGTGGTCAGGAATCTCAGACGCGGCAGCGCGGACAGGTCAGGCTTCGGCAGCCGCTCCTTGGCATCCCACAGCATCGGCACTTGCGGCTCCGCGGCGCGCGCCGCCGTGAGCCACTGTGCCCCCGTCATTGCCAGCGTTAAGACGATGGATATCCATCGAATTGCCACGATCGAACTCCGCCCTGTCTTGTCCAATGTGGCTTTTGGTACGAAAAAGGCACAGGCACAACGGTTTTTGATTTCATCACGCCGATTTAGGGTTATGCTTCAGCGAGCTTGCAAACATGTGTTGCGTCGGCTGGAGGGGTAGTCGCAAGGCGCTGCAGACAGAGAGGAGCAGGTTTGTAATCCGGGGTCGAGGGCAAAGTGCGGGTCAAGCACTGCGCCGTTGATCTCAACGCGGGAAGGCAACATGGGGTAGATGTTGCAATGGGCCACTTCGATCGCACACTGGAATTCATAGATCAGCTGCAGCACGCCGATACGGCGGCCGCGGTCTGCGAAAAACTGCTTGGCATAACCTCGGAGTTCGGCCTGACGGCGCTGATGGCCGGAACGGTTCCGCAGCCGGGCACGCCAAGAGGCCAGCAAAAGGACCATGTGCTGCTTTGCGAGTGGCCGGGAGAATGGCTGGAGCGCTATGTGGCGCGCAACTATGTCGACCATGACCCCGTCGTCAGCCACATGAAGCAGCTGCAGGCGCCGTTCCAGTGGCGGGAAGCGTCCCAGAGCATCCGCATCGACAAGAGCAGCGGCGAAGTGATGGGCGACGCCGGCGAATTCAAGCTGCGCGACGGATTGGCCTTCCCGCTGATCACGCTCGATGGCCAGATCGTCATGGTGTCGCTGGGCGGCGAGGCCGTCGAATTGTCGGGCGCCGATTTTGGGCTGGTGTCGCTGGTGGCGACCTATGCGATTGGCCGCGCCATGCAGATCCACACGATGGCGGCCAAGACCCTCGACCACCACGTCGAACTGACGCCGCGTGAGCGCGAATGCATGCAATGGGCCGCCGTCGGCAAGTCCGAATGGGAGATTTCACAGATTCTCGGCATTTCGGAACACACATCAGAGAAACACCTTCTTAACGCCAAAAGCAAACTCGGTGCCGTCAACCGGGTGCAGGCGGTCGCGGAAGCGATAAGGCGCGGCTATATTAGCTAGCTCGGCCGTGCCGGCCTAGAAATTCTTGCCTACGTGATCGCGTAATTTCCTCGGGACAGCCCGGCCGTATCTTCCTATTGAACCTAGGAGACGGCAGATGCTTTTTTCCCTTACAACACAGGAACTTATGGAACGTCCCGACCTTTGGGAGGCCGTTCATCGTTTACGCTACAAGATTTTCGTCGAGGAGATGGGGTGGTCCGATCTGCAGCGCCCCGACGGCCTTGAGATCGATCAGTTCGACCATGACGAGGCGGTGCACCAACTCGTCATCCGCAATGGCGAACTCGCCGGTTATCAGCGGATGTTGCCGACAACGCGTGCGCATCTTCTGACCGAGGTGCTGGCGGACCTCTTTGAAGGGACGCCGCCATCCGGGCCGAACGTGTGGGAACTGACCCGCTATGCGGTCGCGCCGGGCTTTCGTGACGGCAAGCGCGGCGTCTCCACGGTCGGCACCGAGCTCATTGCCGGCTTCGTCGAGTGGGGGCTGAAGCGGAATGTCAACCAGGTGATCATCGAGTTCGAGCCGATGTGGGTTCTGCGGGCGCTGCAGTTGCACTTCCTGGCGAAGCCGCTTGGCTACCAGCGCACCTATGGCAACCAGCAGGTCGTCGCCACACTGCTCACCTTCAACGAGCACACGCTTGAGGTGGTGCGGTCGCGTCGCAGTCATTTCGCGCCGGTCCTGGCCAGGGGATATCCCGACAGGCTCGGAATGAGGCAGGCCTCGTGAGAATTGGAGACAGCCATGAACATCCACCCGCAAACAGAGTTCCGCAATCATTCGTTGATCGTCACGGTGTCGTCGGATGACGGCCGGCCGGTGCTGGACGGGCGAGCCTATGAAAGCCTGGCCAGGATCTTCCACGAAGCTGCAATCGACGATGATGTGCGCGTCGTGGTGCTGCGCGGCCTCGCCGGCTGCTTCTGCCTCGGCGGCGATTTCTCCGAGTTCCTCGACGCCACCAAGCATCAACGGTTGATCGCTGCCGTCACCGACATGTTCCGCATGTTGGCGACGTTCCCCAAACCGGTCCTTGCCTGTGTCGACGGCGACGCCGTCGGTGTCGGCTGCACCATCCTGTTCCATTGCGACATGGTGATCGCATCTGACGAAAGCACGTTCCGGGTGCCGTTCGTCGATTTCGGCCTCGTGCCGGACGCGGCGACCAGCATCCTGGCGCCGCAGAAACTCGGTTATGCCGGCGCTTTCCGCTTCTTCTGCCTGGGCGACACGCTCAGTGCCGCGGACGCCAGGATGCTGGGCCTGGTCACGGAGATCGTGGTCGGCGACGTCGAGGAAGCCGCACTTGGCAGAGCCAGGCAACTCGCCAAGAAGCCGGTTGCCGCACTGCTGCAGACGCGCGACCTGCTCAAGGGCGACACAGGCGCACTCTGCGATCGCATCGACCAGGAGATTTCGCTGTTTCAGCAGGCTTTGCAGGACGATACCACACTGCGGCGGCTGCAGCGGATTGCCCGGCTGGCGGCATGAGACGTCATTCGGCAGAATGACAAAAATATCCGGAATCGTGCCGCGCGTCCTTGGGGGCGCGCGGCAGCGCTTCAGGCCTGTCTTCCCAGGAACGAAGGCCCTTCCCCGATGATTTTCTTGTCTTCCTTGCCGATGGCGTCGAGATCGCGGCCGTCATAGGGAAGCGACAACAGGATGCGCCGGATGATGGCAAGTCGCGCGCGCCGCTTGTCGTTGGCCTGGATGATGATCCAGGGCGCGAATTCCTTATGCGTGCGTTCGAACATGAGATCGCGCGCCTTGGTGTAATCGTCCCATTTGGCGATGCCGGCAATATCGATCGGCGAGAATTTCCAGTTCTTCAAAGGACTCCAGCGGCGATCGTGAAACCGCTCAAGCTGTGTTTCCCGACCGATGTTCAGCCAGAATTTGAAGAAATGGATGCCCTCGTTGCAGATCATCCGTTCAAAATACGGCGTCTCGTCCAGGAATCTCTGATGCTGCTCCGGCGTGCAGAAGCCCATGACCGGCTCGACGCCGGCTCGATTGTACCAGGAGCGGTCGAAGGTGACGAACTCGCCGGATGTCGGAAAGTGCGCGACATAGCGCTGGAAATACCATTGCCCGATTTCGGTTGGGCTAGGCTTGGTCAGCGCCACGTTGCGCGCTGTCCTGGGGTTCATGTACTGGCGCAGCGCGAAGATTGTGCCGCCCTTGCCGGCGGCATCGCGTCCTTCGAACAGCGACATCACCCGCTTGCCCGTCGATTGCAGCCATGCCTGCGCCTTGACCAACTCGATCTGCAGCCGCTCGAGCGTCTCGTCATACTCGTCGCTTTTCATTTTCTTGTCGTAGGGGTAGCCGCCGGCGGTCAGCTTGTTGTCCTCGATCCAGTCCGGAAGCTTGGGATCCTCGATGTCGAACTCGAACTCCTTGCCGTTGATCCGGATCTTTTGCGGACCCGGAACAGGCGCGGCGGCATCTTCCTTGGGGTTTTTCATCGAGACCAACCTTTCCAGCTTCCGGACTCATGCTATTGGGAGCCTTACTGCATCGGCCCGAAAATCGGAATCGATTTTCGAAAGGAACGATGCAGCAGATTAGTGATAGCGCCGGTCAGCGGGAAGTTTCCAACCTGCCGGTCGGGGTGGGGACGGAGGCATAGTGCGCGCGAATGGCTGACAGTGGCTGACAATGGCTGATATGGGCGGCGCAGAACAGCGAACCACGGCGCAAGTCGTCGTCACCCGGTTGTGGAACAGCCGCTGGCTGCTTGCGACCGGCATCGTCGCGATCTTGACGGTCTATGGTTTCGCAGACATGTCCTTCCATGTTGTGCTGCTGGCATGTGCTGTGCTGCTGCTCGCCGCCGCGATGCTGCCGGCCGGCGTAGCGCGCCAATCCGCGGAGGATGCCGCGGCGATCGAGGCAGGCGGGCTGCAACAGCTGTCGGGAGAATATCTGGCGGCTGCCGTTGCCGATCCGCTGATCATCTTCGATCGCGCCGCGACGATTGTCCATGCCAACGCCGCCGCCTTCGCCGCCTTCGGCGGCATTGCACCGGGCATGTCGCTGTCGCTGAAATTCCGCGCGCCCGAGATGCAGGCCCTGCTGGACAGTATCCTGTCAGGCGCCGCTTCGGACGTCGTCGAATATACCGAAAAGCTGCCGGTCGAACGGGCCTATCGCGTAAGTGCATCTTCGGTCGGCCACGGCACCGACCTCTATGTGCTGGTCTTCAAGGACCAGAGCGAGGCGCGCCGCATCGACCGGATGCGGGCCGACTTCATCGCCAATGCCAGCCATGAGCTGCGAACTCCGCTCGCCTCGATCTCCGGTTTCATCGAGACGCTGCGCGGCCCGGCCCGCAACGACCCGGCGGCGCGCGAGCAGTTCCTGCAGATCATGCACAACCAGACCGGCCGCATGGCGCGCCTGATCGACGACCTGCTGTCACTTTCGCGGCTGGAGATGAAACCCTATCTGCAGCCGGGAACCGAGGTCGATCTCCGCCAGACCCTCGACAGCGTCATCGATTCGCTGGGTCCGCTTGCGCGGGAAAACGGCGTTGCCATCGAGCGGGATTTCGCGAAAGGACCACTCAATGTGGCGGGGGATCGCGATGAACTTTTCCAGGTTTTCGAAAATCTGCTGGAAAACGCCTGCAAATATGGACAGTCGGGTGGACGTGTCGTGGTGACGATTGCCCACAGCGATGACGGTCCCGAACCGGGCATCGACATCACCATCCGGGACTTTGGCCCCGGCATTCCCGAGGAGCACATCCCGCGCATCACCGAACGTTTCTACCGCGTCGATGTCGAAAACAGCCGAACCCAGAAGGGCACCGGCCTTGGCCTGTCCATCGTCAAGCATATCCTGACGCGCCACAACGCCAGGCTGTCGATCAAGTCGGAGGTCGGCAACGGCGCAGCTTTCACGGTGCATTTGCCGGTGCACTGACACCTCACTATCTAAGCACGCGCCGGCCCGAGTACCGGAAGACTTTAGGACCACCGGATGCGTGGATACAGGACTTTAGAGCCTACTCTGTGGCCTAGTGGACGCACGTCGCTCTATCGCTTTCTTTTTTCTGTCATCCGGCTAGCGTATCAGCGGGGATTCGAGGAACGACTCGGACCAGAAGACCCGGGAAGGCATCTCCATGCAGTCCGTGCACATCGTCAGCGCCTATGACGAGGAGCTGAAATATCTGTCGAAGCGCATTGCCGCGATGGGCGGGCATGCCGAACGCATGGTCGAACAGGCGATTGCGGCCCTGGTCAACGCCGACCCTGGCCTTGCCCAGAAGGTCATCCGCGACGATGCCGTTCTGGACCAGGGGCAGCGCGAGATCGACGACAAGGCGATCATCATCATCGCCAAGCGCCAGCCGATGGCGACGGATTTGCGCGAGATCGTCGGCGCGATCCGCATCTCGGCGGATCTCGAGCGGGTCGGCGACCTCGGCAAGAATGTCGCCAAGCGCGTGGTTGCCGTCATAGAAGGGCGCCAGCCGACCAGCCTGTTCCGCGGCATCGAGGCTTTGGCGGACCTGGCGTTGACGCAGCTCAAGGAAGTGCTCGACGTCTACGCGTCGCGCTCGGTGGAAAAGATCGGCTTCGTGCGTGACCGCGACGATCAGATCGACGCCGTGTACACCTCGCTGTTTCGCGAGTTGCTGACCTACATGATGGAAGATCCGCGCAACATCACGCCCTGCACGCACCTGCTGTTCTGCGCCAAGAACATCGAGCGGATCGGCGACCACGCCACCAATATCGCCGAGACGATCTACTACATCGTCACCGGCGACCAGATGCCGGCCGAGCGGCCGAAGGGCGACAAGACAGACAAGATTGTGCTTCCCGCAACGCTACCGGCGAAGTGAGCGGCTGCCTCTCGAACCCATTGCTGATTTAGGCTAAGCTTTACCGAACGTTCCTGATCCTGACCCGAGGCCATGCCTCCAGGAGGTAGCGATGGAAACCGTTCGGAACCTGACGCCGGCCCCGCCGACATCGGCCATCGTCGCTTCCAGCGTCTATACCGCCGGCCGGCGTGTCGCCGACATTCCGATCGAGGAAGCCGGCGAATGGGCCAAGAAGCCAGGTCATGTCGTCTGGATCGGCCTGCTGGAGCCGGACCGCGACCTGTTGCTTCGTGTCCAGGCACAATTCCACCTGCACGATCTGGCGATCGAGGACGCCGAGCATCCGCATCAGCGGCCGAAGATCGAGCAATATGGCGATGCGTTGTTCATCGTTGCCCGCACGGCTCAACTGATCGACAGGCGCGTCACCTTCGGCGAGACGCATCTGTTCGTCGGCGCCGGCTACATCGTCAGCGTCAGGCACGGTCCGTCGACTTCTTATGCCGCCGTTCGCCAGCATTGGGAAAGCTGCCCGCATTCGCTAGCCAAAGGCGAGGATTTCGTCCTCTATGCCATTCTCGATTTCATCGTCGACAACTACATGCCGGTGCTCGAGCAGATCGAGGACGAGGTCGAGGCGATCGAGGACAGGGTTCTGCTGAAGCCGATGACCGGCTCCGACATAGAGCGGCTCTACATGCTGCGCCGCGATCTCTTGCGCCTGCGCAACGCCGCGCTGCCGCTGGTGGAAGTCTGCCGCCGGTTGACCAGCGCCGACCTGCCGCAGATCCATGCGGCCATGCACCCGCTGTTCCGCGACGTCACCGACCACATCCGCACCGTCCAGGAGAAGATCGACAGCTTGCGGGAGGTGCTCGCATTTGCCTTCGAGGCGAGCCTCCTGGTTGGCCAGAGCCAGGAAACGGCGATCACCAAGAAGCTCGCCTCATGGGCTGCAATCCTGGCGGTGCCGACGGCGCTCGCAGGCATCTACGGCATGAACTTCAACGACATGCCGGAACTTAGGATGGAATATGGCTACCCGGTCGTTCTGGGAGCGATTATTTTGGTCTGCTCGGTTCTCTACTGGCGCTTCCGCAAGAGCGGCTGGCTGTGAAGAGTAGGGCAGTAGAGCAGTAGAGCAGTAGAGCAGTAGAGCAGTAGAGCAGTAGGGCAGTAGGGCAGTAGGGCAGTAGGGCAGTAGGGCAGTAGGGCAGTAGGGCAGTAGGGCAGTAGGGAAAGATGGCGCCTCACGAGCGCAGTCTTTTGCAGTTCACCCCATATGTACTGCCGTACTCCCTCACTCCCTTACTCCCCTACCTACTGCGCCGCCGCTCCGAAGCGGGCTGAAACGCAACGCGGGCGTGATACTTGCAATAGGGTCCGGTTTCGGCCGCGTCGTTGCCGCAGAAATGGAACTCCTCCGAAAGCGGATCGCCATTCGGCCATTTGCATGTCCGCTCGGTCAATTCGACGAGCTGCAGATGCCGCGAGATCGGCACGACGACGTTCTCGACCGGACGGACATAATGACGCGTCACCGGTACGGCGTCGAATTGCGCCTGCAGCGCGGTCGCGCCGATCGACGTGGTGATATGCCGCGCAGTGCTCGCGGCCCGCGACACCGATTTCTGCACGCTCGATCCCTGCACGCTCTTCTTCTGGCGTGCCGGCGTGGCAGTCGCGCGTCCGCGGCCCGACAGTTTCAGCCGATGCACCTTGCCGATGACGGCATTGCGGCTGACACCCCCAAGCTGTGCGGCGATCTGGCTGGCGCTCAGCCCCTCCGACCACAATTTTCTAAGAAGTTCGACCCGCTCGTCAGTCCAATTCATGAGACCGCGCTCCTGCTGAAATGTGCGGCGATCGGAATCCTTCCACGATCCGGCTTCCGCCGGGCAGACACCACATATATCGGGTGATTAGGTCCGCCGCACGAAATCTAGTTATTTCTCGACCTATAAGTACCTTATGCGCTGACTCGGTGACAAGAGTCCGAAGGCCAACACGAATCGGTTTTTTCGGTTTTCCCCAACTTGCCCGGTCGCTGATGAGCCGGCGTCTCGCTGGAAAGCTTGCCGCGCGTCCTTGCGCGACGTTTTCGTTGACTTCATGGCCGAAAAACACGATAAGCCGCACAGGCCGCCGCTTTGGCGGCTTTTTGATTTTCCGGTTCCGGAGACGCATATAATGAGCGGTTCGGCGCTTTTCGAGACCTTTACCCGCGCGCCCCTGGCCTTCGACCATGGGGAAGGCACCTGGCTGGTCACCGACAAGGGCGAGCGATATCTCGATTTTGGCGGCGGCGTTGCCGTGAATTCGCTGGGCCACAGCCATCCGCATCTGGTCTCGGCACTCACCGAGCAGGCGGCCAAGCTCTGGCATGTCTCCAACCTCTACGAGATTCCGGGGCAGAGCCGTCTGGGCGAGCGGCTGGCCGACGCAACCTTCGCCGACAAGGTGTTCTTCACCAATTCCGGCGCCGAGGCGCTGGAATGCGCCATCAAGACGGCGCGGCGCTACCATTTCGTCAAGGGCCATCCCGAGCGCTTTCGCATCGTCACCTTCGAAGGCGCTTTTCATGGCCGCACGCTGGCGACCATCGCCGCCGGCGGCCAGTACAAATACCTGGAAGGTTTCGGCCCCAAGGTCGAAGGTTTCGACCAGGTCGGTTTCGACGACATCGAGGCCGTCGAAAAGGCGATCACATCAGAGACCGCCGCGATCCTGATCGAGCCGGTGCAGGGCGAGGGCGGTATTCGCCCGGTGCCGACACAGTCGCTGAAGCGGTTGAGGCAGCTCTGCGAACAGCATGATCTGCTGCTGATCTTCGACGAGGTCCAGTGCGGCATCGGCCGCACTGGAAAACTGTTCGCGCATGAATGGGCTGGCGTCACGCCCGACATCATGGCCGTTGCCAAGGGCATCGGCGGCGGCTTCCCGGTGGGCGCCTGCCTTGCCACCGACGAGGCCGCCGTCGGCATGACCGCCGGCGTGCACGGCACCACTTTCGGCGGCAATCCGCTGGCGATGGCGGTCGGCAACGCCGTGCTCGACGTCGTGCTGGAAGACGGGTTTCTGGAGGATGTGCAGCGCAAGGCGTTGCTGCTGAAGCAGGGGCTGGCGGGCGTCGCCGACGAATTTCCCGATGTCATCGAAGACATCAGAGGCAGCGGCCTGATGCTCGGCCTGAAATGCGCCGCGCCCAACACCAAGGTGAATATGGCATTGCGCGACCAGCATCTGCTGGCGGTTCCTGCCGGCGACAACGTTCTTCGCCTGCTGCCGCCGCTCACCGTCACCGACGCCGAGATCCATGAGGCGCTCGACCGCATCCGCGCCGGCGCCCGGGGCCTGTCGGACGCCATCGCCGCGGCTGCGGCGAAATAACAGTCGGAAGACCCACATGAGCCTTCGCCATTTCACCGATCTTTCCGCCGTTTCCGAGGGCGATCTGCGCCTTATGCTGGACGATGCCGTCGTGCGAAAGGCAAGGCTCAAGGCTGGCGAGCGGACAAAACCGCTTGAAGGCAAGGTGCTGGCGATGATCTTCGACAAGCCGTCGACGCGCACGCGCGTGTCCTTCGACGTCGGCATGCGTCAGCTCGGCGGCGAGACCATCATGCTGACCGGCGCCGAGATGCAACTCGGCCGCTCCGAAACCATCGCCGACACGGCCAAGGTGCTGTCGCGCTATGTCGACGCGATCATGATCCGCACCACATCGCATGACCGGCTGCTGGAACTGACCGAGAACGCCACCGTCCCCGTCATCAACGGGCTGACCGACGATACCCATCCCTGCCAGCTGATGGCCGACATCATGACCTTCGAGGAGCATCGCGGCCCGGTCGCCGGCAAGACGATCGCCTGGACCGGCGACGGCAACAACGTGCTGCATTCACTGCTGGAGGCCTCGGCGCGGTTCCGCTTCAACCTCAACGTCGCCGTGCCGGAAGGCAGCGAGCCGGCGCAGAAGCATGTCGACTGGTCGAGGGCGCATGGCGGCAAGTTGAACTTCACCCGCTCGCCCGAGGAGGCCGTCCAGGAGGCCGACTGTGTCGTTACCGATTGCTGGGTGTCGATGGGCCAGGAGCACCGTGCTCGCGGCCACAATGTCTTCTCACCCTATCAGGTCAATGCGGCACTGATGGCGAAGGCAAAGTCCGACGCCTTGTTCATGCACTGCCTGCCGGCGCATCGCGGCGAGGAGGTCACCGACGAAGTCATCGACGGCCCGCATTCGGTGGTGTTCGACGAGGCCGAGAACCGGCTCCACGCGCAGAAGGCGGTTTTGGCCTGGTGCCTCGGCGCTTGATCCGGGTCACCGTGATCCGGGCCGCCGTTATCCCGGCCGCCTTGATCCGGGAGTGCGTGATGCCTATCTCAGGCGCATCACGCAAATCGAGCGCGTTTCGACGCATGCGCCCCGGAGGGCGGCATCGCCGCGCCCCGGAGCTTTGTCATGTTGGAAACCCGTCAATTGGCTGAACATCAACCCAAACTCGGCGAATTCGGCTACGCCGGCGACGATCATGTCGTGCCTTTCGAGGTCGGCCCGCTCGACGTGCGCGGCCGTACCGTCCAGCTCGGGCCGATGCTCGACGCGATCCTCGGTCGGCATGACTATCCCGAGCCGGTCGCCCGCCTGCTGGCGGAAGCTTGCGTGCTGACGGTGCTGCTCGGCACTTCGCTCAAATTCGAAGGCAAGTTCATCCTGCAGACCCGCACCGACGGGCCGGTCGACATGCTGGTGGCGGATTTTTCCACGCCGCATGCGCTGCGCGCCTATGCCCGCTTCGACGCCGACCGGCTGGAGGCACTGACGTCTGCCGGCGAGACCTCGCAGCGGACGCTGCTTGGCAGCGGTGTCCTGGCGCTGACCATCGACCAGGGCGCCCACACGCAGCGCTATCAGGGCATCGTCCAGCTCGACGGCGAGACGCTCGAGGAGGCCGCGCGCACCTATTTCCGGCAGTCGGAGCAGATCCCGACCGATCTCAGGCTTTCGGTGGCCAAGCTGTTGACGCCCGGCATCGGCGGTGCCCGCGAGCAATGGCGCGCCGGCGGCATCCTGGCGCAGTTCCTGCCGCAATCGCCCGAACGCATGCGCGTGCCCGACCTTCCGGGTGGCGACGGCGATCCGCGCGAGGAGATCCATGATCCGGCCGACAATTCTTGGCAGGAACTGCTCGCGTTGCTTGGCACCATCGAGCCGACGGAACTGATCGACCCGACGATCGGCGCCGAGCGGTTGCTTTACCGGCTGTTCCACGAGCACGGCGTGCGCGTCTTCGGCGGCGTGCCGGTAGCCGACCAGTGCTCATGCTCCAGGGAGAAGATCCGCGGCATTCTCGGAGGCTTCTCCGCCGACGAGATCAGGGACAGCACCGAGGATGGCGGCATTCACGTCGCCTGCGAATTCTGCTCGAAGCAATATGACTTCGACCCGGCGGAATTTGCTGCGGCTCAATAGAATTGAAATCACTGACGAAGCGTTGGCGCTGCCCCTCACCCTTACCGTCTCCCCGTGAAGAACGGGGAGAGGGGGCACCAGCGTTGCGACAGGTTGTCCAGTTGATAGATAGATGGGTTCCCTTTTCCCCGTTCACTATACGGGGAGAAGGTGCCGGCAGGCGGATGAGGGGCAGCACGACCTTCCGGCCATCTATCTCTCTCAGTTCACCGTCCGCCGCGTGCCCGGCAGGTCGAGCGAAAAGGCGGGGATGGCGACGTCGAACGTCTCACCCCGCTTATTGCGCATCGTGTAGTGGCCGACCATGATGCCGGATGGCGTCGAGAGTGGGCAGCCAGACGTATACTGATAACTATCGCCGGGATTGAGTTCAGGCTGGTCGCCGACAACGCCGGCGCCGCGCACCTCCTCGACCCGGCCGGTGCCGTCGGTGATCTGCCAGTAGCGCGACAGAAGCTGCACGAATTCATCCGACTGGTTGTCGATGGTCACCTGGTAGCCCCAGACATAGCGGTTCTCCGACGGGTCGGAGCGATCTTCCAGATAGAACGGCCTGACCTGCACTTCGATGTCGCGCGTGACGGCGCTGTACATAAATCACTCCACACTATGCAGACGGAACATTCGACCCTCTCCGCAGTTCGGTCAATGGGGTGCGTCCCCTCGGTGTCTGCCATCGTTGCCCGAATTTGTTAAGCGCAGGTGCCGAACAACAATGTCATTTAAGTGACACGTGACAATGATGGTGTGCAGGGCCGGGGATGGTGTGCAGGGCCGGGCGACTCAGCATTCTGTCGAACTGTTGAAAACGGCTTTCATACGGCCGGTTTTTTTCTGGAGCGACCAGATATTGATGGAATTGACAGTCACAGCCGCCTTGCTTTCCATAGCTCTGCTTGTTGTCAATCTCGCCAGCATCCTGCTCGCTTCGTTGAAGCTGAAGCGGCCTGGCAGGATCACGCCGCCAGCCGCCAAGGCGCCGCCGGTGTCGATCGTCGTGCCGTCGCGCGGCGTCGAGCCGTTTACCGAGGAGACGCTCGAGCGCGCCTTCTCGCTCGACTGGCCGCACTATGAGCTCATCTTCTGCGTCGCCCATGCCGACGACCCGGTGGTCGGGCCGATCACCGATGCGATCGCCCGCTTTCCGGCCGTGCCGGCCCGGCTGCTGGTCGGCGACGACCGCATCAGCGGCAATCCGAAACTCAACAATTGCGTGAAGGCCTGGGAGGCCGCGCGCCACCACTGGGTCATCCTTGCCGATTCCAACGTCCTGATGCCGAGGGACTATGTCCAGCATCTGATGACGGCATGGCGGCAGGACACCGGCCTCGTCTGCTCGACGCCGATCGGCTCGCGGCCGGACGGGTTCTGGGCGGAGGTCGAATGCGCTTTCCTCAACACGCTGCAGGCGCGCTGGCAATATACCGGCGAGGCGCTCGGCCTCGGTTTCGCCCAGGGCAAGAGCATGCTGTGGAACAAGCCATTGCTCGACGCCAATGGCGGCATCCGTGCGCTTGCCGCCGAGATTGCAGAGGATGCCGCCGCGACCAAGCTGGTCAACGGGCTCGGACTGCGCGTCAACCTCGTTGCCGCGCCCTTCGAACAGCCGCTCGGCTTGCGCACATTTGGCGAAATCTGGTCGCGCCAGGCCCGCTGGGCACGCCTGCGTCGCGTCACCTTCCCACTGTTTTTCGCGCCCGAGATCCTGATCGGAGCGGCGCCGCCGCTGGTGCTTGCGCTGGTTGCGGCAGCAGGCGCCGGTTTCAGCCTGCCGGCTACCGCCATCGCGGTGCTGATAGTCGCCTATCTGCCGGAATGCGCTCTCGCCTCGGCCAAGGGCTGGCACCTGTCGCTGCGCATGATCCCGGCGATGGTTGCGCGGGACGTGATGCTTCCCGCCATCTGGGTGCGCGGCTGGCTCAGCGGTGCCGTCGACTGGCGCGGCAACACGATGACCATCCAAACCAGCGCCGTTGCGGAATTGGAAGAGACGCCGTCGGGCGCCTGACCGCGCCTGCTTTGACAGATCAGAGCGCAGCAGTTCGGCGCGTATCCCTACCTGGCGGCTTTCAAGGCCTGCTCGATGTCTTCGAGCAGGTCGTCAGTGTCCTCCAGTCCGACGGACAGCCTGAGCGTGCCTGGCCCGATGCCAAGTTCGGCCCGCGCCTCGTCGCTCAGATTCTTGTGTGTCGTCGTCGCCGGATGGGTGATCAGGCTCTTGGCGTCACCGAGATTGTTGGAGATCAGCACGACATCGAGCGCGTTCTGGAAGGCGAAGGCCGCCTGCTTGCCTCCCTTGACGTCGAGGCAGATCAGCGTCGAGCCGCCCGACATCTGCTTCTTGACGATCGCCGCCTGCGGGTGATCGGCGCGGCCGGGATAGATGACGCGGACAATTTCCGATCGCTCGGCGAGGAAGTCCGCGATCCGGCCGGCACTTTCCGTCTGCTGGCGCACGCGCAGCGGCAGCGTCTCCAGGCCCTTCAGCAGCGTCCAGGCATTGAAGGGCGAGAGGCTGGGACCGGTGTGGCGGAAGTAGTCGTGCAAATTCTCGTCGATCCACTTCTTGTCCGACAGGATGATGCCGCCGAGGCAGCGCCCCTGGCCGTCGATGTGCTTGGTCGCCGAATAGACGACGATATGGGCGCCGAGTTGCAACGGCTTCTGCTGCAAGGGCGTGGCAAAGACGTTGTCGACGATCAGCCGCGCGCCGATCGAATCGGCAAGCGAGGCTACGGCTGCGATGTCGACGACCTCCAGCGTTGGATTGGTCGGGCTTTCAAGGAAGAACAACTTGGTGTTGGGCCTGACCGCCTTTTCCCAATTGGCGATGTCGGTGCCGTCGACCAGCGTCGCCTCGATGCCGTATTTCGGCGCCAGCGTCTCGACCACCCAGCGGCAGGAGCCGAACAGCGCGCGCGCCGCCACGATGTGGTCGCCGGCCCGGGCACTGCACAGCAACGCCGCCGCCACCGCCGCCATGCCGGATGCGGTGGCGCGGGCATCTTCGGCACCTTCCAGCGCACACATGCGCTTCTCGAACATGTCGACCGTCGGATTGGCATAGCGCGAATAGATGAAGCCCGGTTCCTCGCCCTTGAAGCGGGCTTCCGCCGCCTGCGCCGTGTCGTAGACATAGCCTTGCGTGAGATACATCGCCTCGGAGGTTTCGCCGAAGCCGGAACGCAGCGTTCCTGCATGCACGAGGGCGGTCTGAGGCTTCCAGTTGCGCGTGTTGCTCGTCATCACCTTGTTCCAAACACAAAAAATGGTCCAAACACAAAAAAACCGGCCGCGAAAGTCGCAACCGGTCGTACGGCCTTTCGGCCCGACGGTCCTTTAGCGACTTGTTTAACGTGGCTGCAAGCCGACCGGCCAAATCACCACGGGATAACGATCCTTTAGACCTGCACCGCGCTTGCGTCAATTGCCGGCATGATTAAGAGGTTTGTACCAGCGGGTTCCACGGCAAGAACCTGCGACAAGACGAGACCACGCCCGGCCTTCGAGCGGAGCCAGACTTTGCGGCAGACAGGCATTCTTCCGGATCAGGATATTTCCGCGCTGTACCAGTCGGGCGCGCTGAAGTCGCCGCGCGCGCTCGACGCCGACCAGGTCCAGCCGGCCAGCCTGGACCTCAGGCTTGGCGACAAAGCCTGGCGGGTGCGCGCCTCCTTCCTGCCCGGCCCCAACCACAGGGTTGCTGAAAAACTCGACCGCCTGAAGCTGCACGAAATCAATCTCACCGATGGTGCGGTGCTGGAGACGGGCTGCGTCTATATCGTGCCGCTGCTCGAGAGCCTGGCGCTTCCGGCAAACATTTCCGCCTCGGCCAACCCAAAAAGCTCGACCGGGCGGCTCGACATCTTCACCCGCGTGATGACCGATCGCGGCCACGAGTTCGACAAGATCGCTGCCGGCTACAACGGCCCGCTCTATCTCGAAGTCAGCCCGCGCACCTTTCCGATCGTCGTCCGCGCCGGCTCGCGGCTGTCGCAGATCCGGTTCCGCACCGGCAACGCGCTTTTGTCGGAAAGCGAGCTGCACGAATTGCACCGTGCCGAGACGCTCGTCGCCACCGAGCCGCCGAACATTTCCGGCGGCGGCATCGCACTGTCGATCGACCTCGATGGCGACAAGGACGGGCTGGTCGGCTACCGCGGCAAGCACCACACCGGCCTGGTCGATGTCGACAAGCGCGCCGCGCAGGATGTCGTCGATTTCTGGGACCCGCTCTACAAGAGCGGCGCCGGCGAACTGGTGCTCGATCCGGACGAATTTTATATCCTCGTCAGCCAGGAAGCGGTGCATGTGCCGCCGCTCTATGCCGCCGAGATGACGCCCTTCGATCCGCTGGTCGGCGAATTCCGCGTCCACTATGCCGGTTTCTTCGATCCGGGTTTCGGCCATTCGGCCTCGGGCGGCACCGGCAGCCGGGCCGTGCTCGAAGTGCGCAGCCACGAAGTGCCGTTCATCCTCGACCACGGCCAGATCGTCGGACGGCTGGTCTACGAGCACATGCTGAAGCGGCCGCAGGCGCTCTACGGCACAGATCTCGGCTCGAACTATCAGGCGCAGGGCCTGAAACTGTCCAAGCATTTTCGCGCCGCGCGCTGATCGCCCACTATGATCAGACCATGCTTGCCTGACCTTACGGGTCGTGCTTGGCTGTCTTAGCCGTCAATACGGTTGGAACAAGGGGAACAAAAAATGCAAATTTCAAGATGGATCGCATCGGCGGCAACAGCCGTCATGCTGGCGATGTCAGTCGGGTCCCTGTCGGCGCAAGCACAGGAAAAGTTGAAGATCGCCACTGAAGGCGCCTATCCGCCGTTCAACACCATCACCGCGGATGGCAAGCTCGTCGGCTTCGACATCGACATCACCAATGCGCTTTGCGCTCAGATGAAGGTCGAATGCGAACTTGTCACGCAGGACTGGGACGGCATGATCCCGGCGCTCCAGGCCAAAAAGTTCGACGCCATCATCGCGTCCATGAGCATTACCGAGGAGCGCAAGAAGCAGGTCTCCTTCACCAACAAATATTATACGACGCCGCTTTCGCTGGTGGCCTTGAAGGACAGCGATATTGCCTCGACCGAACCGGCGGCACTCGCCGGCAAGACAGTCGGCGCCCAGGCTTCGACCACCCAGGCCGACTATGCCCAGGATGTCTATGGCAAGGCCGGCGCCGAGGCGAAGCTCTATCCAACCCAGGAGGAGGCGGTCGCCGACCTGATGAACGGCCGTCTCGATGCCGTCCTTTCAGACAAATTCGTGCTGATGGACTGGATGAAGAAGTCGAGCGACGACTGCTGCAAGATGGTCGGCGACGTGAAGGGCACGGAGACCGAAGCCGGTATCGCCGTGCGCCAGGAAGACAATGCGCTGCGCGAAAAGCTCAACGCCGCAATCGACGCGATCGTCGCAGACGGCACCTACAAGAAGATCCAGGCCAAATATTTCGACTTCGACATTTATTGAGAGGTCGAAGCTGCCAATCTCCCCCCTTGAGGGGGAGATGGCCGGCAGGCCAGAGGGGGTCGGTCCGGCCGGGCCCGGCTCTCTTTATCGCAGATGCAGGGGGCTGGCGCTCCACGCGAGACGACCCCCTCTGTCGCCCTCGGCGACATCTCCCCCTCAAGGGGGGAGATCACGCCGTCAAAGCGCCTTGACCGCCACCTTCACCGGCTGCTCGATTTCAAGCGGGTTGCGCAGCGGCAGGCCGAAATCCTTGGCCTCGATCTCGAAGACGTCGCCGGCCTCGGTCCTGACGCCGTCGGCGAAGGACAGTGTCGCCGTGCCGAACATGTGCACATGCACGTCGCCCGGCTGGCGGAAGGCCGAATATTTGAAGTGGTGATGTTCGAGATTGGCGATGGTGTGCGACATGTTCGCCTCGCCCGACAGGAACGGTTTTTCCCACAGCAACTGGCCGTCGCGGAGGATGCGCGAGGAACCCCTGACGTCGGACGGCAGCTCGCCGATCAGGATCTCCGGTCCGAACGAAGCGTTGCGCAGCTTGGAATGCGCGAGGAAAAGATAGTTCACGCGCTCGGTGACGTGATCGGAAAACTCGTTTGACAGCGTGAAGCCCACGCGGAACGGGACGCCGTCGTCGCCGATGACATAGATGCCGGCGACTTCCGGCTCCTCGCCGGCATCCTCGGCGAAGGCGGGCGACAGAAGTGCCGCACCGGGCGCCACTGCCATGGTGCCGTTGCCCTTGTAGAACCATTCCGGCTGCACGCCGGTCTGGCCCTTGGCCGGCTTGCCGCCCTCCAGCCCCATGCGGAACATCTTCATGGAATCGGTGAGCTGCTCCTCGCCGTCGCTGCTGAGCTTCTTGTGCATGGAATCGCGGGTCGCGGCGGAGCCGAGATGTGTCAGCCCGGTGCCGGTGAGGTGGAGATGCGCCGGGTCGGGATGGTTGATCGGCGACAACAGCCGCCCCTTCTTGTAGGCGGCATCGAGGTCGACCGCTTCACCAAAACCCTTGCGCTCGATGAGGGCGACAAGCCCGGTGCCGGTGCGCGCGGCCTCCATCGCCAGCGAATAGACGCTGCGGGCGCCGTTGATGATTCTGGTCTTGCCCCCGTTGCGGGCGACGACGCGGATGGTCTCCGCCTCGTCGAGGATCTGGGAAATCAGCATGACGTACCCTCTCTCAATTGCCTTGGCCGGCCTGCCGGTCTGGCAAGCTTTTCCTGGCGCAGCTCGGACGGTGTCCGCGCCACGGGTGAAATTCTTCGTCCGGATTGCGCTCGCGGGCCCGGTCCCCTAGGGGGACTTCCTTGCGTCGCCCGGCAGCGCCGCGATGTGACCCGTGCCTCCTAAAAGCGCGCCGCTTGAAAACGGGCCCGCTTTGATCTTTGCTTTCATGCGTGCCGTTGTCCCAACACGCTGCACACGTTTGGCGACATGCATGAGTTCCCTCGCCCTCAAGCCTTGTTCTTGTTGTAGACGTCGAAGACCACGGCGCCGAGCAGCACCAGGCCTTTGACCACCTGTTGCCAATCGACATTGACGCCCATGATCGACATGCCGTTGTTCATGACGCCCATGATGAAACCGCCGACCACCGCGCCAACAACCTGACCGACGCCGCCCATCGCCGAAGCGCCGCCGATGAACACAGCGGCGATGACGTCGAGCTCGCTGCCGAGGCCGGCCGCCGGCACCGCCTGGCCAAGGCGCGCCGCAATAATCAGCCCGCCGAGCGCCGAGAGCACGCCCATATTGATGAACACCATCAGGGTCAGCCGCTCGGTCTTGATACCCGATAGCTGCGCCGCCTTGGCATTGCCGCCCATTGCGTAGATGCGGCGGCCGACCGTCATGCGTTTGGTGACGAAGACGAACAGCGCGATCAGCACGCCCATCACCACGAGAACGATTGGCAGACCCCTGTAGGTGGCGAATTGGTAAACCAGAAACAGCGCCAGGGCGCTGGTCACCAGGGTCTTGACGACGAACAGCGAGAAGGGCTCGGCTTGGTAGCCGTGCCGCTCGCGGCTGCGCCGTGCCCTGAGCCCGAAATAAGCATAGGCGACCACGGCGACGATGCCGAGCACGATCGTCGTCATGTGCAGCGTCAGGCCGCTGCCGACGATTGTCTTGCCGGCGGCGTTCACGACCGGCGGTATCAGCGTCAATGAGCCGATCACGTCGGGAATGAAGCCGGAACTGAGCGCCTTGAAACCGACCGGAAGCGGCCCCACGGAAGACCCCCCACCCAGCAGCGCCTGGCAGATGCCGCGGAAGATCAGCATCCCCGCCAGCGTGACGATGAAGCTCGGTATTCGGTGATAGGCAATCCAGTAGCCTTGTGCCGCGCCGATGGCACCACCGACGATCAGGCAGATGATCGACACCACCAGCGGATTGCTGAAAGGGCCGAGAGGCCAGATGACCATCATCATCGCCGCCAGCGCGCCGATGAAACCGGCGACGGAGCCGACGCTGAGATCGATATGGCCGGAGACGATCACCAGCAGCATGCCCAGCGCCATCACGATGATGAAGCTGTTCTGCTGCACCAGGTTGCTCAAGTTCACCGGTTTGAACAGCGTTCCGGACGTCGTGTACTGGAAGAACACCATGATGGCGATAAGCGCCAGGATCAGACCGTATTCGCGCAGGTTGGTGACCAGCGCCGAGACAGCAATGCGCGGCCCTTGCTGCACATCTTCGGCGACGCCGCTTTTCGGGACGGGACCGCTTTCGGTGCTCATGATGCTTTTCCTTCTCCGCGAACGATGGCGCGCATGATCTTTTCCTGGCTGGCATCGCTCGCCGCCATTTCGCCGACGATGCGTCCTTCGTTCATGACATAGATACGGTCGGTGATGCCGAGCAGTTCGGGCATCTCGGACGAGATGACGATGATCGCCTTACCCTCCGAGGCGAGCCGCGCGATGATCGTGTAGATTTCATACTTGGCGCCAACGTCGATGCCGCGCGTCGGCTCGTCGAGGATCAGCACCTCCGGATTGGCGAACAGCCATTTCGACAGCACCACCTTCTGTTGATTGCCGCCCGATAGATTGCCGGTCATCTGATAAACGCTGGACGAGCGGATGTTGGTCTTGGCCTTGTAGTCGTTGGCGACGGCGAGCTCGCGCATGTCGTCGATCACGCTGTGGCGCGACACGCCGGGAAGATTGGCCAGCGTGATGTTGTGCTTGATATGATCGATCAGATTGAGACCGTAGGTCTTGCGGTCTTCGGTGACGTAAGCAATGCCGTGTTCGACTGCCTTGCTGACAGAGGAGACATCGATGGGCTTGCCCTTAAGCAGCACCTCGCCGGTGATGCGGCGGCCATAGGAGCGGCCGAACAGGCTCATCGCGAATTCGGTGCGTCCGGCGCCCATCAGCCCGGCGATACCTACCACCTCGCCCTTGCGGACGTCGATATCGATACCCTTGATCACTTGCCGCTCGGCATGGATCGGATGATAGACCGACCAGTTCTTCACCTGGAGCACGACCTCACCGATGTCAGGCTCGCGCGACGGATAGCGGTCGTCCAGCGAGCGGCCGACCATCGAGGTGATGATGCGGTCTTCCGAGATGTCCTTCTTGGGCAGCGTCTCGATCGTCCGCCCGTCGCGGATGATCGTGACCTTGTCGGCGACCCGGTTGATTTCGTTGAGCTTGTGCGAGATCAGGATCGAGGTGATGCCCTGCCGCTTGAATTCGAGCAGCAGGTCGAGCAGCGCCTGGCTGTCCTTTTCGGACAGGCTCGCCGTCGGCTCGTCGAGGATCAGCAACTGCACTTCCTTGCTGAGCGCTTTGGCGATCTCGACCAGTTGCTGCTTGCCGACGCCGATATTGGTAATCAGCGTCTTGGGGTCTTCCTTGAGGCCCACCTTCTTGAGCAGAGCGCTGGTGCGCGTCTCGTTGGAATTCCAGTCGATGATGCCGTAGCTGGCGTGTTCGTTGCCGAGGAAGATGTTTTCGGCGATCGACAGCATCGGCACCAGCGCGAGTTCCTGGTGGATGATGACGATGCCGCGGCGCTCGCTGTCGTGGATGCCTTTGAAATGGCACTCATCGCCGCGATAGACGATTTCGCCATCATAGGTGCCGGCTGGATAGACGCCCGACAGCACCTTCATCAGAGTCGACTTGCCGGCGCCGTTCTCGCCGACAACGGCGTGGATCTCGCCTTCCTCGACGCTGAGGTTGACATTCGAAAGCGCCTTGACGCCGGGAAACGTCTTGGTGATGTCACGCATCTCCAAAATCGTCTGGGCCATCGGGAATACCACTCCTGCGAGGTCCGGAAACATACCGGGTCGTTCACTGGCGAAGCGGGGCCCTGCGTTGCGCAGGACCCCGGGTTTTACGTCTGCGGTTACTTCAGCTCTTCGGCCTTGATGTAGCCGGAATCGACCACCAGGGCCTGGTAGTTCGACTTGTCGACATCATGCGGCGTCAGCAGGATCGAGGGGACGACCTTGACGTCGTTGTTGTAGGTCTTGGTGTCGAGGCCCTCCGGCTTGCCGCCCGAGAGCACCTTGTCGACGAGCTCGACCGTCGCCTTGGCGAGTTCGCGGGTGTCCTTGAACACGGTCGAGTACTGCTCGCCGGCGATGATCGCCTTGACCGAAGCGGTTTCGGCGTCCTGGCCGGTGACGATTGGCCATGGCTGATCGGCCGTGCCGTAACCAACGGCGCGCAGCGAGGCGATGATGCCGCGCGACAGGCCGTCATATGGCGAGAGCACGCCATCGACGCGGCTGCCATCCGAGTAGTGGGCGGAGAGCAGATTGTCCATGCGGGCCTGGGCGGTGGCTGCCAGCCAGCGGAGCGTGCCGACCTTGTCCATGCCCATCTGGCCGGATTTCACGACGAGGGTCTTGTCGTCGATCAGCGGCTGCAGAACGGACATGGCGCCGTCGTAGAAGAAGAAGGCGTTGTTGTCGTCAGGCGAGCCGCCGAACAGTTCGACGTTGAACGGCCCCTTGTTCTCGGGATAGCCGAGGCCCTTGAGCAGCGATTTCGCCTGGATGACGCCGACGCCGAAATTGTCGAACGTGGTGTAGTAGTCGACATTCGGGGTTTTCTTGATCAGCCGGTCATAGGCGACGACGACGACGCCGGCGTCAGCCGCCTTCTGCAGCGCGTCCGACAAGGTGGTGCCGTCGATCGAGGCGATGATCAGCGCCTTTGGGCCCTTGGTGATTTCGTTTTCGAGCTGGCTGAGCTGATTGGGGATATCGTCCTGCGCATATTGCAGGTCGACAGTGTAGCCCAGAGCCTCGAGCTGGGACTTGACGGCGTCGCCGTCGTTGATCCAGCGCTGCGAGGTCTTGGTCGGCATCAGCACGCCGATGAGGCCTTCGCCTGCCTGCGCCGGGACCGTCATGGCCGCGATGCTAAGGGCCGCGACGGCGGCCAGTGTCTTGATGATCTTCACATTAACTCTCCCTGGTTGATGGACGCGCCCCCTGGGTTTCGTGGGCCGCGCGATCGTGCAGGAGCGCCAAAACGCGCCGCTGCCGCCATATCGATCTCCGGTATCCTCCCAATCGGCCCTGAGACTCTGGTTCCGGTCGATGCGATTTTTCTCGCTGGCGACGGTCAGGTTTCAGGACGCGCAAAGGTGTGGCGCTTTGCCATAACTGTCAAATGCGATCTTTGGTAGTTGCTATACCCAAACTGGTATACTGAAAGTGGCCAAAAGAATTGAAAGTGGCCAAAAGATCGGGCCGGGATTGCCGGCCGGCCACCAGCGAGGAGCAAACGGAGATCATGGCGGCGCTACGGGATTCTGGCGGACTTACAGAGGGTTATGGGAAAGGTCCCGGCAGGAGTGAGACCTTGCTGCGCAGCGGCCTCAGTCTGCGCCACATGCGCATGATCGCAGCCCTCGACGACCATGGCCGGGTCAGCGCGGCAGCCCAGGTCATGAACATCTCCCAGCCCGCCGCCTCGCGCATGATCGCCGAGATGGAGGCGGTGCTCGACGTCAAGCTGTGCGAGAGGCTGCCGCGCGGCATCACGCTGACGCCCTATGGCAAGGCGTTGGCGAGGCGCGCGCGTTCGATCCTGCTCGAGATGCGCGAGGTCGACCGCGAGATATCCGAGCTCAAGGCAGGCAAGGGCGGCTCGGTGTTCCTGGGCGCGGTGACGGCCCCTGCAATCGAGCTCGCCGTGCCGGCGATCCGCGAGATCCGGCGCATCTATCCGCGTATCGAGATCACCATGCAGGTCGAGACCTCCAATGTGCTGGCGCGCGAACTGATCGCCACACGTCACGATTTCATCATCGCGCGCATCCCCGAGGACCTCAATCCGCGGCTGTTCGAGGCCCGCGTCATCGGCGTCGAAAAAGCCTGCCTCATTGTGCGCCGCGGCCACCCGCTGGCCAAGGGCAAGGCGGTGCGGCTGGAGCAGACCGCCGCCTATGACTGGGTTTTCCAGTCGGGCGGCTCGCCGCTGCGCCAGGCGATGGAGAGCAATTTCCTGAACCGCAACATCGCGCTGCCGGACCGCATCCTCAACACCAGCTCGCTGCTGCTCACCCTGGTCATGGTCGCGCAGTCGGACGCCATCGCGCCGGTGTCGATCCAGGTGGCGAAATTCATCCAGAACCCCGAGGGGCTGGCCGGCGCCATCGACGTCGTCCAGACCGAATTCGACATCGAGGTCAGGCCTTACAGTCTGATCACCGTAAAAAATCGCGTGCTGTCGCCGGCGGCCAAGATGCTGCACGACTTCATTTTGCGAGAGGTGGGCTGACGGCGTTAAATCAAGCGATCCGTTGCCAATTCACTCTTCCGCCATGTCGCTTCAATCAGAATATCGCTCGAGCGAAGGAACCACACAGGGCCGTGCCGCGTCATAGAAGCGGGCTCCTGTGCAGGTCCCCAGGGAGGCTATCTATGATCAGGCTTCTCCTCGTCTTCGCCGCGTTGCTTGCCTTCGCGTGCGGCGGGGCGCGTTCGGCCAAGCTGGACCTGGCGACCGTTAATCAGGCCCAATTCACCGCCGGTGAACCGAACGATCCGACGCTGCTCAAGGCGCAGATCCTCTTGGATCGCGCCCGCTTCTCGCCGGGGCTGATCGATGGTCGCCTCTCAGAGAACTTCGCCAAGGCAGTCGGCGCCTTTCAGCAGGCGAACGGACTCCGATCCGATGGCAAGCTCACTGCGGAGACCTGGAGCAAGCTCACGGCGACCTCCGCCGACCCGGTGCTGGTCACCTATGAGGTGACGCGCAAGGATTTGCGCGGACCTTTCACCGGGCGTATTCCGGCTCGCATGGAGAGGATGGCCCGTCTGCGGCGGCTCGCCTATCGCAACGTGTTGGAGCAGCTGGCGGAACGCTTCCATGTCAGTGAAAAGTTGCTCAGGATGCTCAATCCGGGCGCCGGCTTCAGGAAGCCCGGCAAGACCTTGATCGTGCCTGATGTTGGCCGCGGCGATCCTCCCGCCGGCGTAGCCGGCATCGAGGTCGACAAGGGCGCTCGCCTGGTGCGCGTGCTCGATCCTTCCGGCAAATGGCTCGCAGTCTACCCCGCCTCGATCGGCAGCGATGAAAACCCGGCGCCAAGCGGCACGGCGGAGGTCAAGCGCGTGGTGCGCAATCCGACCTATCACTACGATCCGGATTTTGCCTTCAAGGGAGTCAAGACCAAGCGTCCCTTCACCATCGCTGCCGGGCCGAACAATCCCGTGGGGTCGGTGTGGATCGATCTCTCCATCGAAAGCTATGGCATCCACGGCTCGCCCGAACCCGGCAAGATCGGCACGACCTTCTCGCATGGCTGCATCCGATTGACCAATTGGGATGTCGAAGATCTCGGCTCCATGGTGCAGCCGGGCACGAAAGTCGAGTTCAAGGACGAGATCGCCCGCGCCGTCGACGAGCTTGCCCCGTAGCAAAGCGGACTGGCCCGCCACCTGCTCTCGCAAGCCCGGGCGCGCGCCGGAGACGATGCCGGATGACGTCCTATGGACCTGACCTTCAGGCCGGTGGCGAGCTACGAGGTGGCTGAAGACTCGTCCGACGGCCCCGGCAAACGATCGCGAATGGCTTCCTCAGTTCTGTTTGCGGTCGATTCCACAACTTTGCCGACCTTGCCTGCTAGGGGGCCTGCATCTCCACCCGAGCCTTGCCGGTCGGTCTCTTCCTTGANGGCGCGTCGGAGCCGCTATCTCGCTGGCGCTTGAGCCGAGCTGTCCGGCGGTTTTTGTCATCCTCTCCTTGGCGCCCGTTGCAGCGTTTGCTGCAGCTTCGGCCGCGCCGCTTGCTGCCGATGTAACCGAACCGGCGGCATCGGAGAGCATCGCCCCGATTCCGGACGCTTCGCTGCCCTGGCTGAAATCCTCATCGCTGCGCGGGTCGGAGAACGCGTCACGAGCCGTGTCTGTCCGATAAGCGGCGGCAGCTGAGTTGGTTGCCGACGTGCCGTCGCCCAGCATCAGCCAAGCCAAGCCGGCTCCAATCAACGTCAGCGGCAACGGGTTGTCCCTGACTTGCGACTTAAGATTGCCAAGCATGGCAGACCCCTCGCCGCCGGAAAACATTCCGGTAAATTCGTCGATCAATTGACCCGGTGTCATCTTGCTGCGGATCGAATCGGCGGTGTCTGCTATTTTNCATTCCGGTAAATTCGTCGATCAATTGACCCGGTGTCATCTTGCTGCGGATCGAATCGGCGGTGTCTGCTATTTTGGCCCGGGCGATGTCGGCATCGCGTTCAAGCTCGGCTGCGGATTTTTCGCTCATCTTATTTGATCCTTGATCACGCGTGCATCGCGCTTCAGTTGGTCTTGTGTGCGATCGGGCGTCAGCTCGGAAGGAGCCATGCTTTTCGTGCCAGAGCGCAAGAGAATGATCCCCAGTACCGCGACGACGATCCCGACCAGCAGCGAGGACTATCCCGCTCCCAGGCCGGCACTCGCCAGGGCGATTACAAGTGCTTGCAAAAGCACCATCAAGGCTGCGAGAAGGCATATGGCGCCGGCCAGAACCTCGGCTGCGCCTGCGCCGGCCTTGCTGATTTTTTCCGACATTTCGGCCCGCAGCAGCCTACTTTCGGTTTGAAGCAGGGTTGTGACCTGCTGTGCCAGATCGCTGACGAGGGTTGCGAGGCCGCGACTTTCCTGGTTGTTGATCAGGTTTCCGCTCCGGGCTTTCGCCGGCCCAGTCGCCACCGCCTCGGTGCACCGGACCTCAAAGGCTCATGGTCGGACTGCATAATGACGCGCCACGCTTAGCTCTCATTAAGGTCAAAGCTCACCGGAAGGTTGTAGTCTATTGCACGATTGGCAATCATGTTCGCCAGGTCGGAATCTGAGACCGAACATGCCGGTACGATCTGTTTGAGCGCCTTAACGGCGAGCCCCGTCGATATGAAACTATGGCGCCGCCTCCGACTATTTACATACTGTTCGATGAGATTTTCGAGCTCACGCATGTGCAATCCTTCTTTGACGTCAACTGTGCCAATTGAACCCAGCCGTAATCGATCCGGAGCGAGGGCTCATTCACATTGTTTATTTGACGAAATCTTGATGCCGCATCGGTGCGCCGACGCGTCTTGGCCGAGGGCGGTCACCGTGGCTCATGGAAGAGATTTAGGTAAGTCGTATCAAAGTCGGCCAGTAAGGCCAATCGCTGGAAATCAAGGATAACAATCCTCCGGTCTTTCCAGATAACCAGGTCCTTCGCCCGAAGCTCCTGCAGTGTCCGATTCACGTGAACTACAGATAGACCAAGCACGTCCCCCATTTCCGCTTGCGTCAGTGGAATAGCGAACTTCTGGTCAGAGGCCAATCCGACTATCTCTAATCGGACATACAACTCGCAAATTATATGTGCGAGATGCTGTTTGGCGGAGCGACGCCCGAGGCAGGTTATCCAAGTCCTTTGGATCGAGGCGTCGATAGTCGTCGAAAGCCAGAGCATCCGGGTGAGATGTGGACTTCCACCCATTGCTGTAAGCAGGTCTTTGTGTCGAATGAAAACTACATCGCACGAACCCAGCGCGCTCACGCTGTGGTCCATCACTTTTAGCAGTAAACTATGCAGATCGACAAAGTCACCCGGCACGTGAATTGCCGTTATTTGACGCTTTCCTTCCCGAATAGCCTGGTTTCGAACTGCGAACCCATTCGCGACAAGGCAGCTTTCGGTGGGGCGGGATCCCTCCCTGACGATCTCCTCATCGGGTCCGAAAGTTACCGGCCGAACCGGAAGAGCCTCAATGAGCGCGATCTCGTCTGGCGGCAGGGTGTCGCGGCGGTCGAGCATCTGAACCAGGAGGTCTTTGCCGAACATCGCGGTGCCTTTTGAGCAGATCAGGCATTGAGTTCCAGCGGCTCGTGCCAATTGACATGCCGCAGATCCCGAGCATCTACGACTTGGCCGCCTGTCGGACACAGATAGAAATGGTCGCTCTCATGTTCGACTTCTTGGCTATGTCTCTTGCCGATCATGGGCGGCCCTGGTTGTGAAAGGTTCGGTCGTCGTTCGAGATCCGTTCTTGTGTGGTCACGGCGTTTCCGAGCTTCCGAGCCTCCCGATACAGGGTCTCGCGATCATTGCCGTGCTTGCCAAAAAGCTCGCGGATCTGCGGTATTGAGAGGCCGAACTTGGTAGCGAAATAGCGGAATTCATAGTCTTGGTCGCGCGCGACGCGGTTTCCGTCGCCAGAACCTCTATTGCTCTTGTCGTCGGCCATTTGGGTTCCTCCCTGGCTGCCTTCAGATCAAGCGCAAACGCGGATCAGCGTCTTTTGTTGCCGCCTCTTATTAGAATCACGTTATGTTCTATCCGGCTGATGTTTGCCGCTCACCTGATCATGTGGTCCTGTGAGGTGCGGCGCCGGCCGGCCCGACTGGGCAAGCTGGAGCGGGTAGCGGGAATCGAACCCGCGCATTCAGCTTGGGAAGCTGGGTGTAATGCCGACATTTCAGTGACTTAGCTGTAAAACAGGTCGATTTTCTACCAGAGATTACCCAATGAAATCAATGCGCCTGTAAAATCTTTGAGCGCCGTCGCGGTGCCGTCGATGATACTCTAGTCGGGGCACTTCGGCTTCCTTAGCAATCGCTAAATTCTCTAGACACTCACCCGCAACGGTCGCATGCTGTCTTGGGGAGAGAGGGCGTGGACAAGAACCGATACGACAATCGGTCCGATCGGTGGCGCAGGCGTTCGAAACGTCGTCACGGCGCAGGGGAGATCCTGGCGGGCAGCCGATCCGGCTGGCGATGCCAGCGCTCTTTATCTTAAGGTCGTCTGGCGAGACAAGCCGCCGGTGGCCTGCGGTATCAAGGGAAGCACCCGCTACACTGGCGAGCGCATCGGGCCATGTCCCGAGGCAGCAGCACTACTGGGAAACTCGGATAGGCGTATTAAAGAGCGAGCGGTGGTTCTGCAGCGAAGCAGGCCGCCGGCTGGGCAGGATCAGGCGTTGAGGGCGAGCCATGGATAATAACCCCATTGTTACATCCGGCATCATTGAAGACGCCTTCTTGATATCGTGCCTCGTTCTTGCGCTTCAAAATGTCGAGCAAGCAACCAGCAGAAATCCGGAATCCGATATTTTTCTGGACGACTGCCAGACCAGCATCGAAAGCATGCTCCTTAAGAGGCTTCTCGCCACGGCCGGCATGATTCGAAACGTGGTGTTTGAAAAGTATCCTATTGAGACGAGAAACGACGAATGGCGGATGCTCGCGGAAAGGGAAGTTGGTCTGCTTTTGACGGATGGCAACGAAACCACCCTACTTTTTCGGGACAGCTGCAACAAAATTCTACATCATCGCAGCTATGGCTTCCCGGCATCAACTCAGCTGGCTGGTCTTTCCCTGAAAGACTGCGCACAATTCTCTGGAACCCGGCAAAAGAGCGAGTGGCACGCAATTGTCAACTTACACCAGTTTGCGTCGACTGCTTACATGTGCGCCGACATAGGGAGCAGAGCCTGAGTCATGCAAAGCTGAGCATGGCGTTAGCGCTTCACCTGCGTCTTGATATCTCGCGAGAGAGTTGAAACCGAAATCATTTCGATTTCCACTTAGTCAGTTAGGGCGGACAAAGAGCTGGCTCTGGCTCGGCGGTCCAGTGGTGCTAGCAGCCTCGCGTGGCACGCAGAGACGCTAAGGAGCGCGCGCAAGGCAAACGTAAAGTCCAAGCATTTCGCCATATCCCTCGCGACTTAACCCATAAGTCGATCGCTATAAATCAGATCAAGCAGCGCGTTGATGCTGTGAGACTGAGAGAGAAGATCGATGGTTAGGCAAACAACACCTAGGCCTTATTTTGATACAAGGCTGGCGAAATTCGTCGAAAGGCGAATTCTTGAAATGAAACCGCGCAAGACACAGTCGCTCATCTCGAGCGAAGCCGGTTTCGCTCAACATAACATGTTAACGAACATTAAGGGCGGCAACAGCAAGCTGCCGCTCGACCGCGTCCCAGCCCTGGCCAAGGCCTCAATGCGATCCGGCGTTGCTCTTCATGATGGCCGTCGAGCAGCTCGGCGGCGACACGACGGAACTAGCGATCCGGAAGATCTTCGGCACCCTCGTCACGGAAAATGAAGCGGCCTGGCTGGAGGAAATCCGCAAGGCCTCAAACCATTCAGACCCAAGCCTGACGTCCAGGTCGAGGGCGGCTCTCCGCGGGATCTTTGGCAAATGAGGAGCGCCCAGGACGACGTTTCCGTGGCCATCTACCGGAGGCGCACGGGCGAGACAGCCGTCACGCCAAATGAACGCGCATGGATCGAATTCATCAGGCTTGCGAGCGGTGATACCGATCCACCGCCTACGCTAAGCCAAATTCAGAAGCTCCGGCAGATTTTCCAGAAGTCGAGCACCTGCCGATGAGCAGGAAGCCTTACTTCAATCCACGATGGCTCGGCGCTTCCATCCCGCAGAAGCATTGGCATTTCCACCGTCAGCTGCTCATCCGATACAGCATCGTCCTCCAGCCTGGCGAGTTCTCCGACATGGTTCGGGATATCAAATCCGGCTACGCCATGCTGATCGAAAAGCGATCGAAAAGGACGTCCATCTACTCCGTCAGAATCGATCGCCTTGGCGAACGGATCTATATCCTGTCGGATGGCAAGCACGTCATCACCGCATGGCCGCCAGAGAAGCGGCTAAATGAGAAGCGACGCCGAATGCGTGAGCGAGGACTGACGGAGTAATCAAGTAGCACGCTCATGAATGGCGATGAGCCGATGTCCGGTTCCGGTGCTGCTTCGGACATCGACTTGGCGATCGGCCACATCACAGATGCGGATAGCCGACACTCCCGCCGCTTGCTCGAACCAGACCTGCTCGCTTCGAGGTGACTTAGAGAAGCAAATCCCGACAATCCGGTTCATCGAGAAGGGAGGCACCTGGCGCTCGAGAAGTGTAGGGCTAGGGTGCGAGGGCTGGGCGAAAACCCCCGTGATACGCCGCCTTTCTTCATGCTCGGCTCTCATGTCGGCTATTCGGTGATGGCGTGCGCGCCTCGAACAGATCGCCGGCCCGCGAGACATAGCTGGCCACATTGAGTGGCAGCTGCGGATCGACCAGTTCTGGCGTGGCTGGGCCCTTCGGAAGGTCTGCGGCGACGCAAGCGGCGGTGGAGGGAACGAAGCATGCCGGCGACACTGGCCAGCCTGCCGCACGAGCCATGCCCATGCCTGGACCTGACCAGGAGGCGAGCAGAGCGGGACCTCACCACCTCGAAACGCCGCAACCGCACGTCCGGGTAAACCGATGAAATCGGACTCGGACTATTTTCCCTTTTTTTCCAGCTCGGCAAGGACGTCGGCGACGATGCGGTCGCGAAGTAGCGGATAGGCTCGCTTGTCTTTCACGGTTTCCAACGGCATTTGCGCGAATCGATCCAGCACCTGTTTGGCGAAATCCTTTAGTGCCTTCTGTTGTGAAGCATCGGCTTCGTCCAGCCTCTTTCCAAGAGCTTGTATCTCAGCCCTCACGGCCGTAAGTTCTCCATCAATCCGAGCATCCACCCAGGGCTGTAAGGCTATAATCGACATCTGCCCAGTCTGAGTAATCGTGAACATGAAATCGTAAGGTGAGCTCGGCTTCGCCGGGCTGCATGAACTCGGCGGCGACTTTGGATTTGGACAGTTTCTTACCTTGCCCGCGTCGAGATCTACGCGCGGTCCGCGGTAAGCGTCCCCCGCGAAGCGGCCGATAACATTGAATTTCCCTTCCGAGATAAATCGGCCTTCAGCGCGACCAATTGCCGAAGTCGAAATTGAAACGCAAGTGGCCGCGACCAAACCCGCGAACAGCCTAAAGCACTGCGACATCTTATCCTCCTTCGTTCGAGATTGTTGGCACAAGGTTCCGAGAACCGTTCCAATGTGCGCATTTCTTCTCCCTGTTCTTCGTCAAAACCCCCTACAACCTCTCCATAATTCTCCGGTTCCTGCAGGAATTCGGCCACGATCGTCACGCGCGGCGTAGTTGGAATTCGCTTGGACTTCGAAAACGTAGTATAAGAGATCGCGTCTGAGTGGGGAATGGCCGTGCGCCCTGGTCACAGAGTGGTTTTGCTTACTACTTCCCTGTATTTGGGCGCTGTGCCCTGTTTCGCCGGGAACAAGGTCGAGTTTACGAAGAGCCTTGTTGAAGCCTCCTCGAAAATGACGTTCACCATGGTCAAGACCGTCATCAAATCATCGCCTGATGCTGCTGTCGCCGACCCAAATCTGCCCGCCGAGCGGGCGGCGCTTCGGAACGTCATGCGAGGATATCAGGAGGAGCGCGCTCGCAGGGAACGCAGTCTCGGCTTGAAAAAACCGGCCGCCGAGTTTGGTGTTGCCGCAGTATCTGCAGGCGTCGCGTTTGGCGCCAGCCCAGTGGGGGGCATCATCATCAAGGCAGCGGCGCAGGCCGCTACCGACGCCTATTTCGAGGATGCCGAGCAGAAGCTCAAGCAGGACCTGCGCGTCGTGCTCGCTTCGAAGCGAGACCAGCTTCAGACGGTGGGGGGCGTAAAATACGATCAGCTCAAAGATCTGCCCGTCAAGGAGATTAAGGAGAAGCTGGCGGCGTCGCCGGAACTCTACAGCGACTTAAGATCGATGTTTCCTGTAGACGAGGACGGCAAGGCCCTCGCGGACTCGCTGATCGTCGACGCCGTGCGCAACACCACCCTCGTCGCCTTGGACAAGATAGAGCTCAACGCAAAAGCGATCGACGAGGCGAAGGGTAGAATCGAAACGGTCAACAAGTCTCTCGAGAAATTTAAAGACCAGACGACCACGGCGTTTAAGGCGCACGAGGATGCGATTGGTGCCCTGCAGGGCGCGATGGGCGATTTGGGCAAATCGGTCAAGGGGCTCGACGACCGCCTGAAGGCGCAGGAGCAGCAGGGTGCCCTTATCGCCGAATTCATGTTCGACAATTCCAGCCCCGCCGAAAAGGCCGCCCTGCTCGAAGCCGGCTACAAGGAAGACCAGTTCCGGTGCGGAGACGGCGGGTCCGACTGCGAAGTGGCCAAGACCAAGGACGCGCTGATCGAGCAATTCAAGGCGGAGGCAAAAGTCCAGGAGGCGCTCGGGGACATGCGCGTGACACTGGCTGCGGTGAGCAACGTCGCTTCCATCGCGAACAATCTTGGACTGAAGATCGATGGCCTGGACCAGGCGGTGAGCATTGGCAACGCTGCCGTCAGCGCCTTCGCTGCCTACGCCTCCGGCGATTACCTCGGGGCGATCTCGGCGGTGAGCGGCGTCTTCGGCGGCAGAACCGATCCGGCCGCCGAGCGACACGCGCAACTCATGGCCTATCTTGGGCAGGAGTTCGCCAAGATCAACAAGAAACTCGAAGAGATCGTCGGTCTCCAGAAACAGACCTTACAGATGATTGCCGATCTGTCAAAACAGCTCGAGGCTTATTATCAGGCTTTGGACGAGAAGCTCGATCGGATGAACTTCGAGTTGAAGTCCGTGCTTCTGTCCCAGAAACGGGAGGAGTGGCGGCCCTGGCTGCAGTGCCATTCTGCCTACCAGGAGCTCACTGATGCTCCGGCCATGTTCGATTTTGTCAACGGGCAGTTCACGAGCCTGACGGGGATCGACCGCTTTATCTCGGCATCGGGACAGGAGCTGAAGAACTGCCTGAACGTGGCGAAGACGACCGCAGCCAGCATCACCGCCACGAACTGGTTCGGAAATTTCTTCTCTCTGGCTGCTGCAATCAACATCACGGTCGATGCCGACCTTACAGGTAGCGCGGCAGAGAAGTATCACGAAAAGAAGTCGCTCGAGCTTTACCAGAAAAACGTTTATGACCCAGTCAGAAACTGGGTCGAGGAGGAGGCGGCAAATTCGCGGACACCATTGCCGCTCGTCTATCAGGGTCTGGTCGCCCCGAGCGCTACAACAGTCGAGCTTCGTCGGAGAACGGCTGCCGAAGTTGCCCTCCTTAATGCCCTGAGAAAGAATCTTCCGGAAAACCAGCAGCCTGCCGCCTGCAACAGCAACGGGGAAAAAGGCTTTCTCACGGACAGCGACACCCGCCGACTGCTGTGTTCCACGGGAGAGGGCGCCGAACGTAACGCCCAGCTCCTCCTCGAAAGCCCGATGGTGACGGACCACATCATGCTGATCAGCGACTGGCTGCTGACGCTTGCTCCCGTCTTCGACCTGTTTTCCAATGATTCTTTTGTAAAGGCCCAGCAGGTGCTGGGTTCTGAGAACGTCGACCTCCAGAGACAGGGCCGTAGCGCGCTGGACAAGATCTCGCTCGTTCTTGACGCGTCAATCGCTTCCTATGCAATGACCTACGGAGACATCGGAGCCGATGTTGTCGCGGCCAAGCTGGGCAGGATGCGCAATGGAAAGGAAGGCGACCTGAAGGACGACCGCGCCGCAATCAGGCAACTCCTCACGCGCAACCCGTATCTGAGCCGGAACGTCCTGATGATCGCGTTGCGCTCGCCTCGACCGGATGCCGCTCTACCGAGAGGCGCCTTCAATCCCGCCGTCGACTCTATGCAAGGTTACGATATGGCTCTGGACTACGCCAGCAAGCCGAATGAACGACGCTTCATGGAGTTGGAGGCCCTGTTCGGCGACGGCTGGTCTTTCTCGTTTGATGAAAAGCGCGGGGTCGTTACGGCAGAACTCCTGCCGGCTGAGGGCACCGACCCCGCGATTATTTCGGACATGCCGCTTGCTAGCGAGTTCCTGGACGGACAATTCCACTATCCGGAACGACTCCACCGCATGCTTTCCTACCGAAACGCCTTGGCGGAGCGCCTGCTCGACTACGATCTCCTGGGAACCCTGACGACAGAAGATCGGGTCGCCCTGATAGGAATGATGACGCGCACCGAGGCGAAGTCCGTGAAGGAATGACTTTCGGAATTGAGATGGTTTTGAACGGTGTGCAGGCAGTCCGTGCCTGCACAAGATGCCGATAGCGTCGGAGGCCCGCCGAAGCAGTCCCTCATCGAAGCTGATCGGAATTGCCAACCACGGTCGAGGGAGACCACGTGCTCATCAAGTGGTGAATTCGAGCACCACTTTCATAGTGAGTCGGGATCTCCAGATCGAACGGCTGGTCACTCGAACGCCCGTGACGACCATCGCGCCTGGCGACGGAACGATGTGTAGGAGCAGCCGGATCTCAAAGCTGTCCACGACATTTCAGATCGTCGTGAGTGAGAGCTGCCGCGAACTCCAAAATCTGATCGAAGCTCCGATCAATCCCACTCGATTCGCGATCGTAAAGGATGAAAAGCCATCTGCCGCCCCGCCCCGATAAATGGGGCACGACGCTCGTCATCAGAAGCGAGTCCGTCCGCGTGAACGAGCAAACTCCTCGACTCGATAGCGGCATGATATGGAGTCAACGAGCTCCACCCGACGGGTGCTTGGGTCTTCTATCGATTGTCAGGACTCTCGTCCGGACAATCCGCCAGCTAGCCGGACTGTCGGATTCACTATCGGTGATGCTAATCGTCAATCTGTTCTCGCAGCAAGGTGTCACGCAGGTTGCCTGCAAGCGCTGCGCCGATTGGTATGCCTCGAAACCAGCTGCGTCACCACCGGTCAGCCGTCGCCGGACCAAAACCCCAGGAACCAACCGACTTTGATCGATGGGTGATTCCGTCCCCAAGTCCTAGGGTGCCCGCCGTCCCTCCATCCGGATGCGTTCTGGCGCCACAGAGCATGAAAATCCGGAAGCGCCTATCCTCATGGGCTAGGGCGAAACTAATCAGTTGGCTGCCGCCAAAGTCCGAGACGAGTGGACCTTGCCGTTTTGACGCGGTCAGCGGGAAACGACCACAGAGGGCGGGGGAACCGACGCTCTCAGCTTCGAAGCCGACCTTCCCTTTGCGGCCGGTGAAATTCGTGGACTTTTTCGACACTGTCGACCCTTTGCGGAAGTTCGCTCGCCCCAGCCGAACTCGCCTCCATCACCCAAGGCGGAGGTCAACGCGGCTACAAGCGGCTTTGTGTGACGGGTTCTCTCACTTGCGTGAGGGGTAGGTTGTGCGTCTGCAAGATCCCTCAAAATCTGCAAGATCCCGCAAAAGGAGAGTGGCCCGCGCGGCCACTCCCTTTGGCGCCCCTCTGCTACGCGTTGCCCGCTTTGTAGTGAGCGAAAATCTCGATGGAGATGTTCGCTCCCTCGGCACGTTGGCATACATTTCCCCCTCCCCACGGCATCCTGAGCCTTGTGCCCGCGCCACGCGCGCGCAAATTGTAAGTCACTGCAGCTCCACCGTCGGTGAAGGTTAGGTTGCCATATGAGGCAGTCCCGTTGCGCTCGCGGACAACCACCTCAATGCCCGCCAACGCACCTTGGAAGCCGGTGTCGAGCTTTTCGAAGTTCGGGATGACCGTCTTGAACGATGCCGTCGATTCCGAGCAGCCGACCTCGCGATGGCTGCTACTAGCGATCTTGACCCGCGTTGCCTCGATTACCGACGCCGAATTGGAGAAGACGCTCGCGGACAGAGCAACCAGGCTCACGCCCGCCACGATGTATTTTCGGGCCGTATTCATGGCTAGACACCTCCTTGACAGGTTGATGCGATCTTACGGATGAACGTGCGCATCGCAGTGCCCGTCGTCCGCTCTTCATTGATGGCACCAAATTAGTTCGATGGAGACACGCCGTTGCGGTTTCGGGGCGGTTGGGACAAAACGGAACCAAAATGGCTTGGCGGCAGTCCCGTTGTGCTCAAATAGTTCAGCGTCATGAAGGAGCTCGCCATGACCCTGGTTAGCAGGTTTCGACGTCGGACAGACCGCCGAAAGATGGTTAAGAATGCTGACACCGTCGCATCGGAATCGCTGCGTCGAACGCTCATGCCGCTGTTGCATCGAGGGTTCAACTCGGCTGATCTGTCCGAGATGCTTGCCAAATGGGGGAGGCGTCCAGACAAGAAAACGCTCGAGCGGATTTTCCGGGGAGAGACCCAGCGAACTCACCGGATCGCCGGAGGGTCTTCTGTCGTCTTTGACAATCTTGTTGCCACGGATATCGCTCTATACCGGGTGGCGCGACTGGCACATCACATACACGAGCTAATTGGAAGCGCCCGCCGCGATGGCACCAGACCGGACGATCTTGCAAATGCTTTGGCAGCTGCCGACGATCTCTGCGCCATTTACCGCGCTTCCTCGACTGAGGTTGTGGCGGGTGTTTTGGATTTTTTAGCAGGGGTCGCAAAACTGTCGCGTGTGGCAACAAGCTGCGGCGTGGAGGGTCCGGACCAGGCGTTGCGCATGCTTGAAGACACGATGTCGCTCTTGAGGAGTTCGATCGACCGCCTTCGGTCTTTCCGCGCCGACGACGATTCAGATTACGTGGACCTTTTCCTAATCCCTGCCTATGAGAACCTTCTGGCCTGCGCATCTGATTTCGATGAAAGAGCATTCGATTGCCCATTCAACAGCGCCCAAAACCCTCGGACCGCGGCGCGCGACGTCGTCCACTACCTAAATCGATGCGGCGCTATGAGGGCTCTTCGCCGCTATGCCGAGAAGTGCAACTGCGCGATCGTCGCGTATAATCTCGCGGAGTATGCCGGTTTGACCGGCAATGTGGACGAAGTCGAAAAGGCCTTTCTTCTATGCTTCAAACTCCGTCGCCCAGGAGCGACTGGCGAATGGCGGCTGCCCGAAATGACTGATGACCCACGGAACGTTCCATACCTCTCTGCCGGATATGACCGGGCGCTCAAAAGATTTGAGCAGAGGAATGAAAAGGGCGACAGCGCAGAGTGTCAGGGCCCGTTCAAGAGAAGAATCAAAGGCGCAGCCTTCGGGATGCTCCTCTATGTAACAGGGATAAGCATCGGTCTGAGCATCTTCATCGCCGAGGCGCTCGCGTTCGTCACGAAACCGATCATTCACTAATTTCCTTTGGTTTTTCTGGAGAGATGCCGCCCAAGATTTCCTTGCAGTCAGCCAATGCCGAAACAGGAGTCGGCGAGTTGAGATTACAGACCTGCAGGTTTGCGTCGTCCGGCTCTCGGCGTCAGCCGTCCGAGAGGGCACCCGAATCGGTCGTCCAGAGTGTTTGGGTCTTGACTTCAGGATAACCAGGCCCGGACTTCAGGTTGCGCGACGTCAACCAAATCCTGTTCAGTCATCATCTCTCTAAAGATCAATTTCGATTTTGGTTTCCCCTAAGGTTCCATCAAGTTGTCAAACGGAGGGTCCCAAAAAAATTTTCCCAGGATGTAAACCACCGTCGTCTGCTCGCTCTCCTTAGGTTCAGCCGCGCTTCATGCTCGGACGTCCTCTCGGCCAGCGACCACGTGGCCGATCGGCGAAATAGCTATCGAGCCGTTCTGGAACAGCCGTTTGAGTTCAAGTGGTTAGGTTGTCAAACGCTTCGTTATTTGGCGTTGATAACAAAGGGTTTCTTCCCAAATTGTCAAACCATCGGACTAGCGTCGTGGTGCCAGAGCGGAGCAGATCTGAGTTCAAATAAGCCGTTTTCGGGAACGCACAAGGCATGGTCCAAACCCGATGGGGCAGCGGGCTGGCGACAGCTGACGAGCAGCTCGGAAAATCGTGATCCGTATCCGGCTCATCAATCGCCAATAGATGCGACTGCGGTTCAAACCCAACAAGTGAGAGTGCTCAATCAACGCCTGGGCGTTGCGCAGCCAAGCCCACTGGCGCAGGTTCGTGAGGTATCATCAGATGGAGCCTCTGTCCATGAAACGTCCTACAGATCCTACAACCGAGCGAACGGGCCGCCTCAACTTTCAAGTCACACCTGACATTAGGAGGCGATTCAAGCTTAAGGCTATAGCTGCCGATATGTCGCAGTCGGCGCTTTTCGAGTTTATCTTCGAACAGGCAACCTTAATCGATGCCCTTATAAAAAACCTTCAAAAATTGTCGTAGCCGTCGCGCGCCTTTTAGAGGCGGCTTTGATAAAAATAGTCTGATTTCGATTTGCAAATAAGTAATCTATGACTTACAATTTTGTTGTTCGTGTTCGGCAGCCCCGCCCCGCCATGTGGCATCACGAATTGCCTTCGGGAACCTGACCAGCTCACGCGCCTTCACCTGAACGTCGATATTCGTCAAATAGACGACGTGCCTCTTCCTCATTTCGGAATGCGAAGATAGCGGCATTGAACGCAATGGTATCTGCTCATACCACGGGCAGGCTATAAGGCAGCCGTAGCCGACCGGAAGATCGAAACGATCGCTCCCCTGACAGAGATGTCGGGACGCACGCTTTTGGTTGTCGCCGTGAGCATTGGCTTTCGCCTTTGCACGTAAAGGACGCCACAAAAAGATGGAGGGCTCTGCGGATAGCCCACAACCCTCCAGACAGCGCACCGATTGCTTCAAGTCGTGCGCGTCATAACCGAGTGTGATCCTTCTGGGATCAGGGATTCGGACTCAATGATCAGGTTTAGGCACTCCACCTGGTCGGCTCGACAAGCCTAGGGTCTGCTGAAGAAGCGTTGAACGGTGTTCCAGCTCAATCCCCCTTGTCCTTCTGCTATCAAAACAGAAGGACAGGGGGATAAAAGCATTCCCGGATTGGATTGAAGAATGGTGCAATTAGGCGGTGGATGAGACGCGGCCAGCAATACATGCTGCTTGGTTGGAGAGGCACCTTCCGACCCGAGGCGTTTAATCACGAGCGCGGTTGCCTCGCGAAAGCGACCTTGAGCGCAACCATACTTAACAGAAGCCTGGAACATAGGCTTAGCGTGCGGGGAAATATCCGCCAGCCCCAAGCAGGTGTGGAGGCCGGATGACCGAGACGAGGAGAGCCGATGCGGAAAGTCCTGCAATGGGAGTTTGACTTCTGCGCTTTATCGCTCCCACGCGGACACGGCTTCGGCGAGCAAACGCCTGTGGCAGCATGGGCCTGCGATGATGCACGTGGATTTGGGATCGTCACCCAAGGCGTTGCCGATGGCAGGCTCGGCATTATGGTTATGCGACGGCGGCTCGATTCCGTCTGGACGGTGACGGGACGGACGAGCGGGTTCCCATCTATCGAAGCCGCGTTCGAAGCGCTGGAGCCCCACCTCAAGGAGGGCCAGCCACCGGAACCGTTGCCGCCCGGTGCTGTGTTTCGGGCACCGCTCTTCGATTTTGCCGGCCGGGAGCCGAGCGATGTATTTCGTGTGCTCGCGGGCGTGACCCACCGGCCGGCGGCGTGGGCGCTAAACCAACTGTATCTCGCGATGCCCAAGCCTGATCGCAATTGGGTGAGTGATTGTCTGACGACGAACTTCCATACCCGGCTGTGGGAGGCCCAACTCGTCGCATCGTTCCGCGAAACAAGGCTTGCTCGTCGAGCAGCCGTTCCGGTCACCGGATTTTCGGATCGAGAACAGTTCGGGCGTCGAGGCCTGGGTCGAGGCGGTCACGGCAAACCCGCCAGTGCCGTATAATCATGTGAACGCGCCCTTCGCGCAAGGGTGGCGCGCATACTGAATCGCTGCCCCGCTGATCCATTGAGAGAGGTTGAGAGCAGTCCGGTCTTGTCAGCCGTTTCATGCAAATCGCCGAAAGTCCGGCGATGTCGGCGTGCCGTATTCAATATGCTTAAGAATGCGGCCCACTTCGCGCGCTGCCTTGATGGCTCCCAGACGGCAAGGTGGCAACATATATCTCGTCGGGAATACGCACACGAAGCAGATTGATGATCGCCAATTCTCCCTGATTTAGGGGAGGCACGAAGACGCCCGCCGTGCGGCGATCTATCGTCAGGCCACCGAGGCGATCGGCGCAAGATTTGTCGAAGACGTCCGCCTGCTTGTCAAATTGCAGCCGGCGTTCGTCGCCCCTGATGGAGTCGGTCGCGTCCTTCCAGTATGCTGAGTTATCAGACTGACGCCACAGGACGATTATGACGGGAATATTCGACTGACGCCAATAGCTGAGGTCGTCTGGCTTAAGTAGATACTCGAACTGATTGTCCGCTTCGCGGCTGTATCGACCTTCTGCCGTGGCCTTGACTTGGACCCCCAATAGCTTTCCGAGCGGGGTTCCGTTGCGCGGGTCTCGCAGTTCAATCAGACCGTCCGTGCCTGCCTCCAACCTGCCGCGGTGCTCGTAGATGAACCCGGTCTCCAGCACAATCTTCTTAACGGACGTCTCGCCGAGTTCGCCCAGTATCTGACTGTCGGTGATTCTTTTCATCATCCCCCGATCATAAAGGCATTTTCATCAACGGCGCCAAGATTGTTCTTGTTATGTCTCTTTGAAGACGTGCGCCCGGCCGCCGCAGTGATCGCGGTTTTCAAGGGTTCCTGGAGTGTCCGGTTTTCGAACGGACCTAACGCCAACTCCTAGAGGGGCAAAAAGCTAACAGTTGTGAGCGCGCACATCACACTATCATCCTGGAGGTCTCCTTTCAGATGAGCTTCTCCAAGTGGAAAGCTTATTTGCAAGGCATTAATAGAAATCGGTGCGTGTATCGAAACATAAATCTAATAGAAATTTTTCGACTCCCTACGATGTTGTGATATATGTATAGTATACATGATGATTTCATAGATAGGAAACGCCAATATGATTAACGAAAATCATCTAATATCGGATATAGCCAAATTCTTGGACAAGCGCATCTATGAACTGAGCTATCGAAAGAGTCAAAGGGACATAGCCAGAGAGATCGGTTTTGTGAACGACAACGTCATAGCGATGCTTAAGAGCGGGAGAACCAAGGTGCCGCTTTATCGCGTCGTGAGCATCGCCAAGGCGCTAGAAACCGATCCTCGACAGCTATTCGTCCTGGCGCTCACCCAGCACGGCAATGAAAAAGACCGTGAAGCTTTTCAAGGAAATGGTGGGCGAGTTCTCAGAAAACGAGCAGGAGATCATTGGCGCTATCCGCAAGTTCTCAAACAGAACGGATCCGAAGCTATCGGTCGTGTTTAGAAAGATCCTACGCGCCCTCTTTGGTGGCTCGAAAGGCAAGAAGGCGGGTGAACGATGCTGAGCGACGCCAGGGTTGAACCCATGGTCAACACCCATATGGTTTTTCGACCAATCAATAGTGACTCCGGCTATCGTAAGGTCTATCTCAGTGCCCAATGTGTCACCTCTTTTCTATAAACAAATACAGGTCGACACATCAAAGCGGTTCATTCGATCGCGACCAGAAACGGCTCACTTTTGCCGATCTGAACATTGTCGCGCTTGCGGATGACGAACGCCTCCGCAAGATGCACTCCGCGATACTCAAGCTTCTCCCAGCGATATCCACGCGTGCTTGATGGATAGAAATCCCCGCGGAGCTGGTTGCGGGACTTTGCTACCTGATCAGTGTTGGTGACTCGCCACTGCACGTCATATTCGTCACTTGTCAATGGCAGTCCGTTGGCTGTCGTTGCCCTAAATTGAAGCCAACATCCAGACGGTAGCAGGCCCAGCGAGTCCACATCACGAAGCTTGTTGTATCCCTGGGAGGCATACAGTTCGGCCTTCACGACGACGGATACGACAGGAGCCGCTGCAATCCGCCATCGGGGTTGCACCATGTGCGGGTGACGTCTGAACCCATTCGGGATGACAGCCGTGCCATATCGCTTCAAGAGCGCAATCAAGTCCCCAGAGGTGTCTGCCAGAGCGCCTACGACCTGTCGGGCAACGGCGGCCGCAGATTTGCTGACCTCCACCGCCTCATTAAGAATGACGTCCTTGGCAAATGCGTCACCAAAAACGCGGCGCCACTTCCCAATGCTTTCGCTTCGCTCCGTCTCTAGGAACGCATCGTCAATCCACCCGCGATACCGGTGAATGAAATCCCGCAAATTGGTGTGTTGCTGGTCTGTGAGGGCGGCGGCGAGATCCTCGCCGTAGAGGCAGGGATTGTAGACCGCCGTCTTGGCAACGTTGGCCTGCAGCCAGTCATCCAGCCTGCCAAACAAGGTTCTTAGCGCGGTAGGAACATCTCCCACACCGTTCGTATATTGATCAACCGCCGTAACGCGGTCGCCGAGTAACGTCGTAAGCAAAATCGACGGACAGGTGAACGTGGTTTTGATGTCCCGGAGGTATTTGACCAATCGGGTCACCTTTCGGAAGCTGTTGCTGCCCGACCACGAGTTTCGTTCGAGTAGCCATTCGGTATACCGTGCCGGCTCCGACCGTTCAAACTCGTTGGTGTCTCTGTTGCAAACCTCGATACTGCCGACGTAAGACCGACCGATCAAGCAGGGCGCGACATCTATTTTCTTGTCATTTGCGTAAGTTATCGTCACGCAGTGCGACCAACGCCTGGTCATGTCGGCATATGTCGAGCTGCCTTTGAAGACTCGATTCAGGTCGTTGATGTAGTCCTTGGCTTCCCACCCCTCCACCGGCGAAACCATGACCAGCAGGTCCGCGTCAAACTCGCCGCCATCGACCGGCTTTATGATCGTCTTATGAGTCCACGAACCCTGCCCTACCCATTCGATGATCGAGGCATTCCAGTCGCTGGCCTCGACAAACTCCTTGATCGCCTCAACACTGACAGCAAGGCTGTCAACCCGCGTTTGGTTTAGATTCACCTCGTCCTTCAGGAAGGCCGCAAAAAGGTCGACGTGCTTCACCGCTTCACCAGTGGCTTTTGGCTGATCTGTCGAAGATTTTCCATGTATTCAGCCCAGAGCCGGTTCAGCCGCTTCTCAGAAATGTCGTAAGCATATGGCACGCTTTCGGGAGCGCTTTCGACCGCCAGATTGTAGTCCCCCATGAGCAAGAGGACATCGACTAAGGGGAAATTGTCCCGTCTTGCCAACTGAAGCCGTGACCGCACGCTTTCGATGTCCCTCGCGGCACTTCGGTGGCTTAGATAAGCCCCTAGCACGTCGGAAGACATGCCAAATACCAACAGCGCAAGGAAGACGCGTAGGATTGTGAGGGTGGTCGCCTCGTCGATGAACGGCAGCGCCGCGAAGGCAATCCCCGCGAACACAATGGCAAATATAACCAATATTCCCAGCATTGCGAGGGCGCTGAATCGCTGCAGGTGGGCACTATAAAATGCAGATTCCTCGATCATCTCGCCAAGGCGCGCGGGACCGGCTGGGAAAGATGTCGCGTAGTAGTCCGCCTTCTCATGAGTGGCGGCCTCCTCCTCGGCTACAGTCATAAGGCGCCTGAAGCTGAGCGTTGCGTCTGGAGACAGTTCACCTCCTAATCCCCCAATCAGGAGGGAGGCTCTTCTTGCCGACTGCGCCGCATTCCGGGTGCGCTGGTAGGTAGTGAATGCGACCCACCACAATACCAGGAGAACGAAACCAGAAATTGCAAGCCCGTAAACCCACACCTCGTCCGTCACCAGGACTGAAGCGGCTGCCGGCACCGCTATCGCCAGTTGCAATACGAAAAGCCAAAGCCTTCTAGTGGCCGCTTTTCCGAACTCGGCGCGCTGATAGCCGACCAATGTTTCCGGTTTGATTGACACAGCCGCCCCCAAAATGTGTTCTTCGATATAAGCATTCAAATCGCAGTCGTCGAGCAAATCACGGTGCTGCTCGGCTGCGGCGTAGTTGCTAGGTGTGGTATTCGCGGACGCCGGCTTGAACCTTCTGCTTATGGAAGGCTCCAGAGCCGGCGGCAACACTGGTAGAGTGCACCAGCGCAAACAATTCACCGAATAGAGTTTTGACGTCGAAATCTGCGTGAGCCCCAACAGTAGATTGTTGCGCCTCTCCCTCAGGGCATCAACTCAAATTCGAGCTAAATGGCTGTATGTCAGCTTATGCGGTCAAAGGCGTTATAGGCCAAAGGATCGACTAGTTCCGCTCTTGGTGCTGCTTGCTCGTTCCCATCGACGAGACGAATGGTAGCGTTACACCGATTGCAGACCTGCGCGTGTTCGTCACAGATTGCGCGCTATGCCCGTTGCTCGCCTCCTCGCGATCCCGATCTGCAGTCGCTCCGCTCGCTCTTCCAGAGTCAGAGGTGATCGCCGCCGCTTGCGAGAGCACGCCGAACGCGTCTGGCAGGAAACCCTGACGCAGCCGGGCGTCCACGTATTCGTGTCCGATGATCGTGACCGTATTGCTGTGACCTGTAATCATCACAGCCTGCTTCGCGGGGGGAAGACGCCATGCCTTCCTAGAGAATGTCGTCACCCATCCCGAGCTACGCGGTCGGGGTTTCGACAAAGCCGTTGTTCAAGCCTCGTTGGCGCACGCCTGGGCGACAGACTGCCACCACGTCTTGATGCAGAGTGCGCGGACGACCCACGAGTGCACGCCTTCTAGAAGGTGTGAGACAGGGCTTCGGGTCGCCTACGTCGCAAGGCGTCCGGCAATCCCTGCCGGACGCCTGCTCACCACCCATCTGGGCCATTAGCGCCAGCCAGCTGATTTTTGACCCTACTGCCCTCAAGCTAGGGAGCATGGAGCGCATGTTCGGTCAGTCCCGTAGTCCAGCGGGATCGGCGAAATGAGCGCATGTCAGCGAGTGCACCACGGCAATCGGGTGGCCGGTTCTGGATGCCATGAAAGGAAGCTGACGACGCTCAGCCAAGCCCCTAGGAACCAACGGGCATTATTTCCAGCTCGAGATGAGATGGAAGTCTTAGGGTTGGGACTGCGAGATCAACGGGATGCTCTTTGTTGCGGCAGACAAATATTCCCTCAATGCTCCGCTCCGTGTGGGGTGTCGGCTTGGACGTCTGAAAGGGAACAGATTTGATCAGGTCCAGGTTGACACTGTCAACTTAAGCGCCCGATCAGGGACGATCCGCAACCAATTCTGTCAACCAAAAACGTGCGCTTTCTTAGGCGGGTAAGAGAACGCATTACACTAAGTTTACCCCAAGTTGACAGAAACTTCCGAAGTCCAATTTTTTGGGAAGTTGTCAACCACGCCGGGGATCCAGGAGCTGTGCTGCACTGGGTGGGCTGCTCTTAAGGGGCCGAAGGTAACATGCTCGGGCGCTACAAGCCCCGATACCGCAAGGAACTTATTTCATGTCCTCCCCAATTCGAAGCCATGCGGTCCCCGTAAGACTCTGAGAGAGCACACCTAAATAGAAGAAATCGCACGGGTCGGATGCTTATCCGGGGATAGATACAGAACCGGGCTGAAGCATTTTCTTCGCCCGCTTTCTTGGCTCGAAATCTTGGATGGTGCGTTCTGAGCCCGATGGCTTTCCGGTGTGATCTCCTGCTTGATGACCGTTCATTCACGGCGCATCGTCTTGGAGTATCGGCGGAAGTCCATGAACCATCCGATGTCTTGGAGGGTCAGCGAGGCGCTGCAAGGCTGCATCGGGTCGCAGTGCACCGAATTCACTCGCCACGCTGTCAGGGGTGACCGCCAGAGAGCGCCGCAGTGTGTAGCGGTCCAGTGCAGCAGTCCGGTGCTCGAGCTCTCCAGTGAGCTCGCCTGAACTCTGGCTCGTCGTGATCAGTCGTTTAGCAGACGCCTCCAGATAGCGATCTAGAGTCAAGAGCTACTCACTCTGACTCGCGCAATGACGGCACGGGCTTCAAGTGCACGAGGATGTGGGTCCGGCGAAGCCTTAGCCGAATCTCTATTGACACCGTAACGGTAACTATGTTACCAAGACCGTGACTGCTGCCGGAGGTTAGATCATGGTCCTTACGCCCGCCGAAAAACAGAAACGCTACCGCGAACGCCAGAAGGCCGCCGAACTAGCGGCGGCGAAGGCCACGCCGACGAAGCCTGACTATCTGAAACGGCCCTTCTCAGATTTTGTTGGTGATCGAGACTTTCCTTTTGAAGCCAGCTTAGACGCTTACGGAGTCCATATTTCTGGTCCCGACTTTTTGAGAACAGAGATTCAGAAATTCAAATCCGAGTATGAGCGCGACGAGCCGGTGACGGCGCTTGAACGTGCCGTAGGCATCTTCGGCGCTTGCCTCGACGCCGCCGATGAACTGTCGGTGCTGATCAATCAATACAAGCTTGCTGAGATAGGCAGGGCAATTGACGACGCCCTGGAGGTAAGTGCGAACCTGCCAAGGGGCGACGTAGAAGCGCTGAAGGAGTCGTTCGCCGAGCTCGATCGTCTGAAGCTAATTCAGACCCAATTGAGGGCGCCGGCTCGCTACGTGTTCCCGTCAACACAGGTGAAGGCGGAGCGTCTCGACTGAGCGCGAGGAATTTCGCCGGAGTGATTTTCGATTGAGCCCGATCTCACTCCGGCGACGTAGCCAACGGCAGGGGCTTAGTCCTGTCGATCACAAGGAGAAGATTATCATGACCAACGTTATCGATCAATTTGGCGATGAGCGCGAGTTCATCGAAGCTCAGTTAGAGAACGCCGAAGCTCTGCTAGGGCAGGCCGGAGCTTTGCTCAAGGACGTCGAAGGCATACGAGCGGGGCAAATCGGGGCCCTGCAAGCACTCGTAGAGTCGTTACAAGACCAGTTGCCGCTTATCGACCGTGACACAATTGAGCAATTGATTGCAGATGCTAACAGCCACCCTCCGGATGATGACTACGATCATTTCCCTGTCACACTACTCGACGTGATGACAGCCCTCCTCCACGGCGAAAATTCCGATGCCGAAGCAGTGGTCAAGGAGATCCATCACACGATCCTCCACAACATCAGGCTCAATGATCCATGGCCCGAGCTCACTCGCGAAACTCTCATCCTGCTGATCGGCAAGCGGAAAAGCAAAGCCGATTCGCTCGGCTTCTACAATATGCGACGGCATGACCGGCACAACGAGCCGTATCTTATGGGGATGCCATCGCCTCTGCCGCCACTCACGCTTGCAGAGAAGCTATTGGCGGCGAGGTGGCGGGGATGGTTGATCGCAAGCGATTCACAGCCGGCGCTTCCACTCAAGCCCCTCGATCGGAGGTGCTTCAATGCAGCTTCCTGAAGGCGAATCGCTCACAGGTGAAAAGCTTCGGTTGAAGAAACGCATCGAAACAATGACGCGTCTGGAGCTTCAGATCCGGTGATATTCTTAGAGGGGTTGTTCGAAGGCGCAACTGGTAAGGTTGCGCCGGTCTCACCAACCTGATTGATCGTTGATCGACGAAAGGGGCGGGGATCGCACCGCGCCCTTTTTTCGCATGGGTTCCAAGTCTGGCCTGCTGGTGTTTCTACTCAAGCATCGGTGCGGCTTTCAAAGCTCACCTCTTCAGAGAGCTCGCCCCAACTAGAGCGCGTCACTCATCGATCCCTGAATTCCACCGGCCGGCGAATCGCGATCTACTGGATGGGCTAGTTACTCGCTCGCGTTGTGCCGGAGGTGGTCCTCAGGCGCACGCACAAGCGCACATAAAGGGCTGGCGAGGAAAAAAAGCGCGGTAAAGATCCGCCGCCCTTTTCTTGTGGTGGGAAGCTGAAACACCTGCAGGAAGTGCGCCGAGTTTGTCCTGTCCTTAAAGTAGTAGCTAAATGGCTAAAAAGCTAAACCGCTAAATCTTTATTGTAAAAACTATTTTACAAAGCAAGATGCTTAATGTTAGAGAGGTATCCAGGAGATAGGTAAAGATTCGGGAGAGACGCCATGGTTTTGGAAATAAGAGCGACACCTATATCGATTTTCATTGAGGATAGATTGAAAGAATTAAACGTAAATTATAGAGACGTTGCGCTAGTCGCCGGGTTCTCCAACGCGGACGCGGTTTATACGATGATGCGCGGACACATGAAAGTTCCCATCGATTGTGTTCCTGCACTGGCAGAAGCTCTCTGCAGCGATGCGGTCCTTCTCTTAGACTTGGCACTACGACAGTTCGTTCCCCCCAAACTTTTAGAGGATCTGCGCAAACTCAACCCAGATGCTAGTCACGCGCCAAACGTGCAGGCGCGCATTCGTTCACTCCACCACGCCTCTAACCAAGCCGACGCATAGGCCACATCCGAACGAATAGCCAAGCTTCGGTTAGCTGTCCCAGGCGTCCCCTTCTCTTCGGAAACGACTGATGTCTTGCTCGGTGGGGGATTGATGGATGTCAGAGACGTGACTGACCTGGCGGGCTTGCGTTCTGGGATGCGGATCTGGCGCCCACACTCGAAAAGATGCAGAGCCTTTGGGGGGGCAGTCCTGATCTCAGCATTCGCCATGAACACTGCTATGGGCGGAGCTGGCTAGCCGGCGTTATCGCTCTGGCCAACGAATCGTGATTGATTGACGATGCCAGATAGCGACGAACCGACATCCAACTTTAAGAACAGGTTTCACTTCGATGTTGTGATGCAACATATGCGCATCCATCATCCCGGTTGCCCCAAGAAGACGTGCCTCACGATGGCTGCACGGGTGAGCGCCAGGGATTGGAAAGGCCTAAAACTGGGCGCAGCGGTCGGTATCGAATTGCAGAAATATATCCGGCATTCCTATACCAACTACGACGAGCTGCTCCGATCCAGAATGATGACGCGCGAGGAAGCGCGGGCTTTTATTGCGCCGCAAGTCGAGGGGATTCTTCGAGCCTGGAAAAGACCTGCGCTGAAGCTACGATTGGTGCATCGGCAGGGAGATGTCTGAGCGACGCGAGTATCTATAAGCTGGCCTAGCGTGTAGGCTTCGCGGGCTTCGAAGTAGTGCTTCATCGCGCGGTCGCGTAGGCGTCGAGGTCGGCCGGCATGACGTTATAAGCCGACTAGCACGGGCTGGCACCTCGGCCGAGCGTCCTCGGGGACTGCCACTAGCATTTTTGATGGCAACCTAAACTATTCCGTGTATGAAAACTCTGCCGCGGCGAGATAGTTAGGGTCATGCGATTTCTCTCCAACGGCCCTTCGATCCCGGACGATCTGCTGATAGCGCGCGACGCGGGCGACGTCATCTTCTTCTGCGGGGCTGGAGTATCACGACATCGCGCCGGTCTACCCGATTTTCTCAAGCTCGGCGGCGACGTCATCAACTTGCTGGGTGCCGGCGAGAAGAGCCTCGCGCGCAAGCTGTTCCAGCGCATCCGCGAGATCGGTCCGATGGATGGGGTCGGCGGACTTGTCGCCACCGACCGCATCTTCAGCCTGCTCGAACGTGAGTTCGAGCAGAAGGACGTCCAGGCGGCAGTCGCGCGCGCAATACGCCCTGCTGACGGTGCCGACCTGAGCGCCCACCGCACCTTGATCGACCTGTCCCGCGGAAGGGATGGCACGGTGCGCCTGGTCACGACCAATTTCGACCGGCTGTTCGAGCAATCCGTCGATGGGATCGCCTGCTCGGGGCCGCCGATGCTGCCCAATCCGCGCAGCGCATCCTTCGAGGGAATCATTCATCTCCATGGCCGCGTCAATGCCGACTACACCGGGCCGGGCGACGAGGAGTTCATCATCTCGAGCGCCGACTTCGGCCGCGCCTATCTGTCGGATAGCTGGGCCACTCGGTTCATGCAATCGCTGCTTGCCCGTTTCCAGATTGTCTTCGTCGGCTATGCCGCCGACGATCCGCCCATCCAGTATTTGCTCGAGGCGCTCAAGCTGCACGCCGGCAATCGAAGTCGGCTGTTCGCATTCCAGCCGGGCAGCAACATCGATGACGCGGCGCTCTGGGAGCATCGCGGCGTCCGTGCGATTCCGTTCGACAACAGCCAGGGTTTCGATTCGCTCTGGGACAGCCTTGCCGCATGGGCCGAGCGCGCACGCGATGTGGATGGCTGGTATGCCAATCTGCTTGTGACAGCCGCCGCCGGCCCCGCAGCACTCGATCCGCATGTTCGCGGGCAGATCGCTCACGTCCTTTCGACGCGCGAAGGCGCCCGGCGGGCCAGTATCGCGGACGCGCCGCTGCCCGCTTCGTGGCTGCTCGCGCTCGATCCACGGCAACGCTTCGACAAGCCCGGCCTCGTCGACCCCTATGGCGAGTCGACCGAGCGCATCGATCCCTATGCCAGCCTCTCGTTTGATTTCGACACGCCGCCGCAGCCCGACGAGGGCGATGATGATGTGCTACGCGACCGCGCTATCCCGGAGGGCTCCTGGGACGCTTTCGCGCAGACGCGATACGATCAGGACGACATACAGAATCCAAGCTTCGGCGACTTCAGCGGCGAGCGCGCACCGGCCAGCGGCGCGCTCAGCACAAGACTCAATCATCTCGGCATCTGGTTCCAGCGCGTTGCGCATCAACCGATCGCGCTCTGGTGGGCGGCCGGGCGCGGGCCACTTCACCCGCACATTATCGATATAATTCAAGCCTCGCTCCGGCAGGAGCCCGATCGCTGGCCCGATGACGTTCGACGGGGCTGGCGCTTCCTGATCGCGAGTTGGTCTGATCGCCGAGTTGACCCCAATCAGGGCCATTTCGATCTCACCCATAGGGTTCAGCGTGAAGGCTGGTCCGAGGCGCGAGTGCGAGACTATGCTGACCTGTTCCGGCCGCAGCTCAAAGTCACGCGTAAGTTCGACATCTGCCATCCTCTTTCATGGGCGGACACCGATCGTCCCAATCCTTTCCTTTCGTTCGACGTGGAATATCCAAGCCCATATCAGTTGCTCAACATCCCCAATCAGAACGTGGCCTACGCCGTCAGTAGTTTCCGCGAGAACCTCGACCTTGCTCGTTCACTCGAGGCTGAAATCTCAGGCAGTGATCATGTTTACATGCAATCGACGCGTCCAGACGACGGCGGCGCGCCGATCGCTCATGACAGCTACGGACTGACCGGCCCGATCGCGCTGTTCCAGCAGCTGATGGGCCGTCTGGTCGAGGTCGCGCCAGCATCGGCGCGGACCGAGATCGCGCGCTGGCCTGCTCAGGATCACTATATTTTCGGGAGGCTGCGCATCTGGGCAGCAGGATTGCAGATTACGCCACCGGCTGAAGCCGCGGACATACTGCTGGGATTTCCCGACGACACATTCTGGGGGTCGGAGCAACAGCGCGATCTGCTCTTCGCGATCCGCGATCGCTGGAAAGACTTTTCGGAGCCCGATCGCGCGCGCTTCGAGGAGCGACTGCGCACGACGGCCTTTCCTTGGTCGGATAGCACGCGCGGTGGTAAGGCGCGCGCTGAAGCCCATCATCGCCTCGACCGCCTGCATTGGCTGGCAAGCCAGGGTGTGGCTTTCTCGTTTGATATCGATACCGAGATCGCGGCTCTCCGCCGGGTGGCTGAGGGCTGGTCCGAGCGCTCGGGTCAAGAGGCTGCGGATTCCAATGCACCGATAGTCGGCAGCGTCGACACCGACGCCGATCCGAGCGCGCTGGAGCACGGGCCGATCAGCGATCTCCTCGAGCGAGCGCGCCAGGCTGGTCAATCGGATTTCTTCGATTTCATTGAGCGCCGTCCTTTCACCGGTCTCTCGGAAGCAAAGCCTGCCCGTGCACTTGCCGCCCTTGGTCAGGCGGCGCGCAAGGCTGAAATACCGGTCTCTTTCTGGTCGGCGTTCCTCTATGCCGAGAACCGCAAGACCGACCGGCCGCGTCTCGTGTGCGCGATCGCCGCTCGGCTCACGTCTCTGTCGCCCGAGGCGCTCAGTTCCGTCGCCTATCCCGTGGCCGGGTGGCTGCAAGGTCTCGGCGAACGGGTTTATGGCGAACTCGCCCCGTTGCTTGACTGTATGTGGGAGCCGCTCCTCGCGGCCCTGCCGCTTCGCGAGGAGAACCGTAAGCACCGCGTCGATAGCAGCTGGGCGAACGACGCGCTCAACGCCCCGGTCGGTAAGCTCGCCCAGCTCTTGATGAAAAACCCGGCAACCAAGGGACGCGACCTCGGTGAAAGATTCCCCGCCGCATGGACGGCCAAACAGGAGCAATTGCTGGCGCTCCCCGGCGACATGCGCCGGCATGCGCTGGTGATGCTCGGGTTCCAGATCAATTGGCTCTATGCCATTGCGCCGCAATGGACCGGGCAGCATCTCCTGGCGATCGCCACGAACGAAGATGACGATGGCGATGCGCTGTGGGACGGCATCCTATGGGCGGCGCGAGCGCCGAGCCGACCGCTATATGAGCTGCTCAAGCCCGGTTTGCTGGCGCGAGCGATGTCGCCGATGCGGCGACGCGCCGAGGCCAATGTTATTGGCGGTTTTCTGCTCGCCGGTTGGGGCGGCGATCCTGATGCCAACCCGCCCGAGCAACTCGTCACCAGCGTCGAGCTGCGCGACATTCTGGTCGAAAGCGACGATGACCTGCGCGGTCAGATCCTCTGGCACATCGAACGTTGGTCCGCCAATGCGGAAGGAAAGTGGCGCGTCCGCCTCGTCCCTTTCCTGAAAGACGTTTGGCCAAACCATCGCGCCGTCCGCACTCCGAAGATGTCAACACGCCTAGTCGACCTTGCTTTGGCGAGCGGCGACCTCTTCCCGCAGGTCGTCCAAGCGATCCTGCCCCGGCTCGTCCCCGTGCGCGGCGGTATGCTGCGCGGGTTCATGCTGCGAGAGGGAGCAGAGAACCACCCTGACTCGATCTATCCGACGGCGATGCTCGATCTGCTGTGGGCTATCCTCGCCGAAGACGCGACCCAGTGGCCCTACAGGGTCGAGGACATACTCGATGTCCTCTCGGAGGCGCCGGAGACGCGTGCCGATCCGCGACTATCTGAACTGCGGCGCCGGCGCCTCAGCTAGGCTGATTTCTGCTCGTCTTGCGTTGATAGTCGGCTTTGCCGCTGAATTCACGCAAGCTGCCATTCCGTAAGCCCCAAGAGGCGACCACAACCGCTCTCTCGCGCGCGTGGCGGCGACATACAGAAGGTGACGCTCGGTGTCGTAGATCTCCTTGAGAGCCCGCTCATCGCTCGCTTCGATCAGCCTTCTCCCGGCGAGGTGGAGCTCCGCCAACGAAATGTCCTGCGCCTCGTTGACGACCACGTGGGTGAAGGGCGGCTCCCTCATCTCGGAAGCGATCTTCGCCGCGCCAAAGCGTTCCTCGGCCAGCCAGTGCGCGATCCCGGGCAATGTGTCGACCGTTATGCGTGTGGCGATATCCAGAAGACTTCCGGTTAGCCGGGCGACTTTCTGTCCGAGGCCCTCGGGGAGGTCGGGCGAGAAGGTGGTGAGGAGAACGCGGTGGCCGGCGTCCTCACCATACTCGTCTGCGCTGAACGACCCGTGACGGATGACGCGCCCGGCAGTGCGGTCCAGAGCGCTGAGCGGCGGCGTGCCTCCATGATCACGTCCATGGGCCGTCCCTCGAGGTCGAGTTCCCAGTGCCGGGCAGGAGGCGCATAGGGAGAATTGAGAATCGGCTTGTCAAAGAAATTCATGATGTCGCCGCTCCCCCACGCAATCACATCCGAAACAAGCAAGAATTTGGCCGACCAGCAATCCCACGACCGTATAGATCAGCTTAAGCAGAATTACCATCGATGGGCAGATCGTCACCGCAAGATCAACGAAGCGCGGCTTTCGGTTACTGCCTGATGCCTCCGTTGCCGGGCCGGCGACCCAGTCGAGTTCAAGAAAGCGTCAACGGCGCTCTTTCTTGCATGCGTGGTCTATCTGGCGCAGGAAATGTGGCGCATGGCGTTGGTGAGGTTCCCAGACCGGGTAGAGGCTATATTACGATTACGGCATGTCGGCGCCGATCGGCTGCCCCGCCAGGATACCACGTCAGCGAGATAAGCTCTATGAACCAGCATCGATTGCGGCTATGGGCGCGGACGTATCCCCGGCATTCCGCTTGATTCAGTTATGAGCATGACCTCGCATTCCATCATTCTGCCGGCCATCAAGTCGTCCGCTGTCTACCGTCTCTCCTACGTAGAGCAGCAGGTAGAGAAGAAGCAGAAGCGATTTCAGAACCGGATTTTCCTGCAACCGCAGATCGACCTGAAGGCCTATACATGCCGAGCCGTCATCGACTGGGCCGATATCCGCTTCCAGACAGTGAAGCATACCCAGTGGAGATGGATTAAACATTACATCGACAGAGCGATCGGGGAGAGGGTCTACGTCGAGAAAAAGGCGCTCGACGATGACGGAAAATACCGGGATTTCCGGGTGCGCATCCAGGAACCGACCACCAAGGATCTGCTGCTCGCGGAAGAAGTCGTCAGGGCGAAATGGAACCTGTGCGAGCCGCTCGCGATCGTTGGCCTCGAAGTCAGTGTCGATTTCAAGCCGCGCAAACCGTCCGACGAGGCGCTTGCGCTGATGTTCGGTGTCCTGGTGCGCAGCCACCTACCCAGCCGGGATGTCATTGACGAGCCGGCCGACCGCCCGAGGTTCGCTTGGGACAAAGGCGACGACGCCACCCGCTACGTGCTCGGTTTTGATCCGAGGCATCCCGACCGCAGCGACGCTTTCCTACTCGATCCAACGAAGGACAAACCGGCGACGATCGACTCCACCTACTACGCCGGCGCCAAAGAATCGCAATGTGCGTGGCGAACGATGATCAAGCTGCTCGACAAACAGAACATCGCCACTGGTGCCAGGGAAGTTCTGCCGGAAGAGGAGCGGAGGGTGCGGATTGAGGTCACCGTGGACAAAGGCGAACTCAACGAGATGGGCATCCGCTCGATCGAGGATATTGCAGGCTTCAAGTTCCAGCGTTTCCACGGCCGATACTTCAAGTTCGTTCTCCCGACTTTCCCGGACGTTGCCTACCAGCGGGAAGAGAAAAGGGGACTGCTTATGGAACAGCTCCGGAAGACGCGGCTGCAGCGGTCTCTGAGCGCGGGTGTCGTCGGCCTGGAAGCGTGGGATGAGGCCTGGCGAAGGAAAAAGAAGCAGACGCGCAAGGAAACTCTCAAGAGCGACCTACCTTTGGCGCTGACATCCATCATGGCCGGAAGCTCCAGCTCGTTGAAAGATTACAACGAGATCACAAGAAAGGTGATACAGGCCCTCCGTCATATCGATGACCGGATGCGGTTGAAAGGTCCATCCTCGAGCTCCGGCGCCAGCGATTCTTGAGGGCATGAAGTCCTTTCACTCTCTTTGGATGCTTATGGTGGTGAAGAAGGGTAGCTCCTCTATTCACTCATGTAATGAAGCAAGTTATTAGAGCCGAAACGTGAGCCACGATGCCCGTATCAGCGTCGGCAAGCAGTTCAGCGCTTTGCACGAGAGTCGGCAGACGCATATTTCCGTGGAGAAAAGCTGAAAATGTATTCTACCCGTTGGCCCGCGGCGATCGCGCCGGCTGGGGACATCAGGGCCGAGCCGTGGTCATCGCCGAACAGCGCCACGCGACCGGCCCCACGATATGGCCCCACGCGCCGTCGGTAAGACCCAAGTGGCTGTTCACCATTACTGACGATCGCGCGATACAACAGCGACATTGCTGTTCGTTTCAGATACGTGCCCTTGTCACAGGGGCGCTCAGGGGTTGGTGCCGACGTTGTCGAAGCATCAATGACGCATCGGACGCGCGGAACCAGCCAGTGACGCGCCCCGCGAGAATTTATTTCATTCTCATTGCATTGAGAACACTCGACAGGGTTTAGAAAAGTCAATGAAAGAACTTTGCCCGCTTGTCGCCTACAGTTTTGCGTATGTGAGACGACAGCTTCGATCCAAAGAGGAGGTAAATGCCAACGGCGCGCTCATGCGCCAGCTCGCAGCCCAGCTGGACTTCGAGAGAAGAAGCGGCAGGCGCATCCTGGAGAAGGCCGCCGATTGGAGCACTTGCCGGACGACTCCTTTCGCTTCGCGAGAGAAATTTCGGCATGCGGTCGAGGTAGCGCGTAGCGCAGGCGCCGACCTGCTTTTGGCTGACATCCGCGAACTCATGGGACGCACGAGACGTGACCGGATCATCAAGTGCGTCGATGTCTTAAATGCTCTCGATGTCGAAGTCTGGGATGCCTCCTCGCGTCGCACCTGGCAATCGATGACGCAGGACGAGCGACGCTCTCTCATCACTGACGCCGTGCGGATGAATAAATCGCGGTCGGAACCGGTGAAAGCCGGTATTCGGCTATCCCGAACTGAGAAGGCTGCGCTTCCGAACTCCAACTACAAGCACGGCAACCGCGCCAACCGCCATAACGCCAATCAGCGTGCGCATCGCTATCAGGATTTCGTCCTGAAGGAGATGGCCAAGCTGCCGGCTGGCAAGAAGCTCTCTCCATCGGTCCTGGCCACGGCGCTGAACGCGGCTGGCGTTTCCTCCGCTCGAGGTGGACGCTGGACCCACAACACCGCAAAAGACCTTATCGCCCGCATTGGCACTTTGCCGGAGAACCCAACGTCAGCGAGTGGAGCCCGCCGGAAGCTGCGCGATCCTTAATGACGGAGCAGCCATCACTCGGAATAGGCATGTGCATCAAAGGTATTGACCGTCATGTAGATAGCCACACGTGTCCCTGAAAGCGGCGCCAGTTCGTCTCATGCTCTGGCCCGATCTGTGCCGCAGGCGCATCCGTCACCTGCCGTGAGGCCATGGAGGCACGTGACGGTCAGTGGCTGAAGGCTGCAGGCGTCGTTCTCGTCCGGCAGCGGCCCGGCTCCGCCAAAGGCGTCAGTTCATCACGCTGGAGGAGGAGACCGGGATTGCCAATCCGGTAGTCCGGGTGAAAGCCTTCGAGAAATACCGTCGAGTGGTGCTCTCCGCCGGCATGAACAGCGTCTACGGTCGTATTCAGCGCGAAGGCGAGGTCGTGCATCTAGTCGCCCACCAGCTAAGCGATCTTTCAGCCGAGCTTGCAAGCGTCGGTGATCGCGAAGCCGCTTTCCCGCTGCCGCACGGGCGCGGCGATGAGTTCCATCATGGCACCCCGACGCCAGATCCGCGCGCCTGCCGAAGGACCGAAGCCTCGCAACATCGTCGATCCTTATGGTCACATCGACCAAATCAAGGTCAGGACGCGGGCTTTCGATAACTAGGGACAGTTACCCACCGGTTGCATTGTCAGGACTTGACCCGAACCAGTCATTGCCGCTGCACGGCGGCATCGTCGCCAGAGGGTGGAATGTTGCCATTCGTCTCGTCGACCGGAACGAGCAGGTAGCGCCAGGAGCGGACGCTTGGCGCCAATGTGCCAAACGTCTTGATTGGGGCCGGAAGGGTGGAAGCGGACATTCAGGACCTTGGGGAGCATCGACGCGATCTGACCCATTCCGGTCATTCCCAGAGCATTTCGGCGTCTCCAAAGCGGACACTCAGCCAAGCCGGCGCTGATGATACCTAAGCGGACATCTTGTCGAGAGAGCATTCCGTTCAGAACTCGTGGATGGAAGGACCGGCGCGTTGCCATTCCGAGTAACACCGCCATCCTCTAGCTATAGCCATAACACGGTCGCGCACACTCGCGTCCGAAGCAGGACTAGAATAGGCTGAAGGCAAAGCCGCTTCGACCGACCAGGGAAGGCGCAGGGCACGTATGGAGCGACGGCTTACAGCAATACTTGCTGCCGACCTGGTTGGTTACAGCCGCCTCATGGGCGAGGACGAGGTAGGAACGCTCGAGGGACTGAAGAGCTGCCGTCGCGAACTGATCGACCCCGAGATCAAGAAACACCACGGCCGCATAATCAAGCTCATGGGCGACGGCGCGCTCGTCGAGTTCGCCAGCGTCGTCGATGCCGTCCAGTGTGCTGCTGTGATCCAGCGCCGGATGGCCGACCGCAACAAGGGTATCGCCGAAGCCCGGCAGCTCCGGTTTCGCATCGGCGTCAATCTCGGCGACGTCATCGTCGAGGGCGACGACATCTATGGAGATGGCGTGAATATCGCGGCGCGCCTGGAAGCGATGGCCGAGCCAGGCGGTGTTTGCATCTCCGGCACGGCGTTCGATCACGCAGTGCACAAAGTGGATGTTGGCTTTGCGGATCTCGGAGGGCAGCGCCTCAAGAATATCGCCGATCCGGTTCGCGCCTATCGGGTTCTGCTCGATCCCGGACAATCGGGGAAGATCGTGGCCGCGCCACACCGGCCGGGCTCCTGGATCATGATTTTGGCAGGAGTAGCAGCGCTGCTCATCGTCTTGCTTGCAGGCATTTTTGCATGGCAATGGCAAAAGCCCTCCGCGCTCGGAAAGCCATCCATTGCAGTATTGCCGTTTACGAACCTGAGCGGCGATCCTGGCCAGGACTATTTTGCCGACGGCATCACCGAAGATTTGATCACCGACCTTGCGAAGCTTTCCGGCCTCGATGTGATCGCCCGCAACTCCGTCTTCGCCTACAAAGGAAAACCCCTCGTTTTGGCAGATGTTGGGCGTGACCTTGGCGTGCGCTTTGTCGTTGACGGCAGCGTCAGGCGCACCGGCGATCAAATCCGCCTCAACGCGCAGCTCATCGATATCGCCACTGGCGACAATCTATGGGCTAATCGGTTCGATCGCGGCATCGCGGACGTGTTTGCCGTCCAGGACGAGATGAGCCGGGAAATCGCCAAGGCGCTAGGCGTCCAAGCTTCGGCAGCCGAGAGCGAGCGAATGGCACGCCCGCCGACTGCAAATCTCGAAGCCTATGATACCTACCTGCGTGCGGAGCGGGAGGCGCGCACCGGTCGAGGCGACGGATTGCGCGAGGCGCTTGCGCTCTATGAGAAGGCGCAGAAGCTCGACCCCACCTTCGCCGAGGCCTTCGCCGCCGACGCACGGCTGAGTGTCTATCTTTGGCGCACTGCCTCCGATGATATCATTCAGAGCGCGCTTGCGCGAAAGAGAGCATATGAGAAGGCAAGCCGTGCTTTGGAGCTCGATTCGGAGTTTTCATCGCCCTACGCCGTTCTCGGGATTATGCAGGTCATGGATCGCCGCTATGAAGATGCGATCACCTCGGCGGAGCGTGCTGTCGCATTAGGCTCCGGAGACGCTGCGACGCAAATTGCCGTTGGTTATATCCAGCTGTTCGCCGGCAACCATAACAAAGCGGCATTGGCGGTCGAGACGGCATTGAAGCTTGATCCCAATCTGGCTCCGATAGACCGGGAGGTTGTCGGGGTTGTCTTGCTTTTGCTCGGGGACACCAGGAAAGCCATTGAGACTCTCGAGCGCGCTCGCGACGATGCTCCAGAGGCGGGCAGCCTTAGGATTCTGCTCGCAGCGGCCTATGCCCGCGCCGGCCGCACAGAGGACGCCAAAGCGGCGATTGCGGACGGCCTCCGGCTGGTGACGAAGACCGAATCCTTGGCTCGACTGCGGTCGTTGGACGCGTTTCGGAATCACTATGCCCATCTTCGCAACGCTGAAGATTTGGCGCCGATCATCGACGCCCTACGCCTGGCAGGACTTCCCGAATGGCCGTTCGGCTTCACCGCCGATGAACAGGACCGGTTGAACGGCGCGGAAATCGCATCTCTTGTTGTTGGCAAGACCTTGAAAGGCAACCTCGAACCCGACGGGCTTCCAGCCATTATGCAGATAGAACAGGACGGCACGGCAGTCTTCCGCACGATGACACGAATGCTCACCGAGAGGGTCTACGTCGATCGCGACCTCTTATGTGAGCATAGCGAAAATATGTTTGGGCGCCCCATCTGTGGTCCCGTCTACAGACGCAGGGACGCTGCCGGCAACGGGTATTCTTATGTCAATACAGGTATGGTGTTTCACTTCGTGACAGTGAATTGAGCTCGCAAGACTCAGGGGTTATTGATCAAGTTCCAATCCGGCTCATCGACTGCCAACTTTGCTTCGACGACCGGCCATTTTGCATCGCCCTTCGGAACAAGATCATCGGCATTGTCCGCAAAGGCGGCCGCGTTCCCTTCGTCGTAGATCAGGTAGAGCTTGCCATCGATGATCTTGAACGCTTCCGGATCGACATTGACGGTGACGGATTCATGGAGTGCGACCTCGCCCGCGCAGTAACCACCGTATTGAGGAGCGTATTTGGCAGGTTCGCTCATGAACATTTCCTTGTGTTCCTTGCTGGCGAAATGCCACGGCGTGCCAAGCCACTCATAGGAAAAATCTTCGGAACCCTTCACGGCCTTGCCATCGGTGAAATAAGCGACCGTGTCGTAGCCCATGATCGCCACTCCGCCGAAGTAGCCGGTATTCACCGAGTCGGCGAAGGCAGAGCCTGCACCGGCCATCAAGGTGAGCGCACATACGACTGCCGACGCCGAACTGGGAACCAGTCTGATCGATATGTTCATCTGCGTTCTCCGTTCAATCGTGGATAGCTTGGCACTTCGCAGCGTTCGCTTCGCCAAGGACTTTCGCCTGGCACGTCCCGCCATGCCGTTTGAATAGTTTTATGATGTCGGTATTGCCCTTCCAGAACGCGCGGGTAATCGGCATGTAGCCATGACCCTCGGCATGGTTCACATCCGCACCTTGCGCAATGAGGAATTCTGCCAGTTCGACATGGTTTTCCTCACCCGCTATCACCAAGGGTGTGACCCCAGACTTGTTAGCCGAGTCTTCGAGCACCGCCCCCTGTTCGAGCAACAGCTTGGCGATTGGGAGGCTTCCAGAAAAGGCAGCCGCGTGGAGGGGGGTAAACCCACCGGAATTGCGCGCCATGACGTCGGCGCCCTTGCTCAGCAGGAATTCCGCAATGGGAAGCTGATCGTCGAGAGCAGCAGCGATGAGGAGCGTTGCCTGGTCGCGTGCCCGGCTGTCGACGTCGGCACCGCCTGCCAAGGCTTGCTCCACGGCACTCTTGTCGCCGGCAGCGATGGAGTCGAACAACGGCTCACCTGCGACTACTCTTGTAGCCGCCAATACCAGCATAGTAAGTGCCAGCAGTCCGCGCATCATGTAGAATAGCATATTAGCTTCGAGTCATACAAGCTGCATTGGGCTCATCGGGGCAGATGCCGGCGGACAGCGCGGCCGGATGTCCGCTTTTGGGATGCGGCTATGGTCTGCTCAACGGCCGATATCAGGCGCAGAGCTGCCAATTCAGAATCTGACGTGTGGGCGTCGCTTTCGGGTCATGGGCGTGAATTCAGCCGGAGGCGACGAGCTTCCGCTTAGGGTCGGCTTCGGCCGCTCGACCTCGATCGCTTTAACGACCGCTCCTGGCGCAAAGCAGCTATTGATTGACTATCGGTTGTCGCAAATCACTAGCTCCCCTGCCGCACCGTCTCGACTGCGAGCGACCCTCTCGGGCAAAGGCAACGAAAAAGACCCGCCGGCCGATCCCGGCGGGCTTGAGATCTGGAGTAGCCAGAGTGAACTGGCATCAAGAAAACGGGCCGAAAAGGGTTTCGTTGCAATCCACCAACAAAATATTAGCAGCCTCTTGACGACCCGCGTGCCTGCTCCACGCCTTTCGGCACGACGGACTGTCTTCCAGTGAGTTTATCCGAGAGAGGGCACGAGCATTTCATCTATTCGGCCGATGCGCCGATGCGCTGGAAATTGACAATCTGCCTTAGCTCTGGACCGCTTCGTGTTGGCTGTCGCCTCTGCGCGCGCGCAATGATGCGTGCGGGCCGGCCGCTCTAGGATCAGCAACTCTATGAACTAGCTACCGCCAATGGCCGAGATGGGCGGCGAGCCTAACTGTCCGCAATCAGACAAAGCCTTGAAGGCCGCCGCATGTTGACCGAAAGTCGCGTTGGACAGAGTTTCAGGGAGGAATTCTCGATGACTCACTCCTTTCCCACAATCACGGTTGAAACAGTCGCCGAAGCCTACGTTCTCTCCAGAGGCAAGGCCCGCTTCCTATCCATCGGACAGGCAATCTGCGCCATTCGGAAACTCATGCCGGCTTGCAAGGCGACCGACCACGAGTTGGAGGAAATATTGGCGGCAGCGTGCGTGATTCACAGCGTTCCCGTCGCTTTCGACGCCAAAACAGCCGATGGCGCATGGCTCCATTCGTAGGGCCGGAGATACCGAGCAGCGCAGTGGCCTGCCGCATCGGACGATCACCAGGGGATTGTCCGCTACTCATCGACAACATAGACATACCGAGGCAGCACTCGGTTCCGCCGCTGGGCTATGGGCCGACATGCGGTAAGACTGAAGTCTTTGCGTCAAAGACAGAGGGCTGAGGGCCAGCAACCAAGACCTTACCAATGCATTGCTATTGGGCCGCCGAGCAAAGTCCCTTCATCGGTGGTTCACCGGGTGGCCGCTGTTTGTCCCCCATCGGCGGACACCCGAAATGAGATCCCTAACAGCGGAAAGAACAGTGACCCTTATCCAGAGCAGACAGAATGTCGATGAGGTCGCAAGCCGACCCGCAAATGACAATCAAACTCCTAAGCCAACAGATTTCTCGGTGGTTGATCTCATTTCGTCGAGCGGCGACGAGGTCGCTGCCATTGTCAGGCGAACAGAGCACCTGGCCCTTGCCGTTATTATAGTAATGGTGATCTTCCTGATCTTTGCACCGGTGGTCTTCATTGCCATGAGGTATGGGATCTGAGATGTCCCGCTTTAGGCTGCTGACGGCGGCTTTAGCGGGCGACCTTGCCCGGGTTGACGACTTGATCGTGCTTAGCGAGAACGCGGCCGACCGTGGAGGGATGGACCTCGAACAGGCGGGTCGGCCTCGGACGCGCTCGCTGGCATTGGTCACTCTTCGCCATTTGTCTTCGTATTGCGCTCAGCTGAGTTCTTGGGCNGCTCGCTGGCATTGGTCACTCTTCGCCATTTGTCTTCGTATTGCGCTCAGCTGAGTTCTTGGGCGAGTCCGATGAGAAGCCCTTCAGGCCCACGGATGTAGCAGAGCCGATACGCGTCTTTATACTGAACTACTTCGCCTACGAGCTGCGCGCCGCGCGTGCGGAGCCTTTCAAGCGTCTCGTCGATGTCGTCCACGGCGAACATGACGCGGAGGTAGCCNGGCGTTGACCGGGGCGTTCCGGTGATCTGCGACGACAGGCGGCGTGAGGAAGCGGGAGAGCTCGAGCCGGCTGTGGCCGTCCGGTGTGCGCATCATGGCAATCTCGACACGTTGATCGCCCAGTCCAGTGACACGTCCGGCCCATTCTCCTTCGATCGTGGCCCGCCCTTCGAGTTCGAGGCCGAGTTCGCGAAAGAAATCAATCGTCCCCCCGAGGTCTTCGACGACGATTCCTATGTTGTCCATCCGCTTGAGCGCCATGTTTCGAATCTCCAGGGTATCGTTCCAATTACAAGGTGTCGCCTAGTCTAACAGCGGACGCTTGAGGTGCCCCCAACACCGATAGATGATGACATGTGGACGTGCGGTCATGTCCACATGTCTACAATTCTGCGCCCCCACGGGGGTAAGGACAGGCATCGCGAAACGGATGTGGAGAGAACGCCACATGCAGCAACCGAACAACCCACCGCACATCGTGCCGATGCGGAGGCGCGCATGAGCGCGGCCCTACTGATGCCGCGCGACCCGGTCCATGGGTGCGTTCGCTTCGGCCAAACTAGCCAGCGCTTGCTCGACTTGTTGAGCCGAGGTGTCAGTGCGCTTGATGTGCCGGATCATTTGCTGCGTCAGCCGCGCGAGCCTTGCGGCGCGATATACGTCGCCGTATCTCGCAGTTTCAAGGTGGAGGGTCGCGAGCCTCATGGGCGACGATTCCGATTATCTAGCAATAGAATTCGCGAATCCGCCTTTCGTTCCGATGTCCGACCTTGCCCTCGCAAAGGGCTGGCCGGAGGGCCGCGACGAATGAGCCGCATCCCTGCCAAAGAGAGATCGTCCGCTGATACTGCTCAGTCGACCGCGGGTCCAACCAGACGGTAGCGGAAGTGATTTCGGATGTGGCCGTTGAAGAAGCGACCCTTGGCGAAGGCGGCTTGGAACTCGGCGAAGGTCTCCGGCGGCACGTCCTCAAACTGGTAGCATTTACCGCTGGCCACGAAC